>CAXTBU010000041.1:0-27402 GCA_964242885.1 uncultured Actinomycetales bacterium | reverse complement strand
GGCCCCCAGCACAGCGTGCGCCGAATGGCCCCCAGCACAGCGTGCGCCGAATGGCACAGTGACGCGGTGCAGCGCTTCGCCCTGGGATCGATCGACGCCGGGCCGCTGTCGCGGCATCCGCACCTGGTGGCGGCACCGGTCGCGGCGCTGGTGGAGCGGCTGGGTCTCGCGGACCTCGTCGGCGTGGTCGAGATCGACCCGGCGCTGTCGGACACGGCCGCCACCCGGGGGCACTACGGGCTGGACGCGGCAACGCTGGGCAACTGCGTGGTCGTCGCGGGACGCCGCGGCGGCGACGAACGGCTCGCCGCCTGCCTCGTGCCGTCGACGAAGCGCGCGGACGTCAACGGGGTCGTCCGCCGCCGGCTCGACGTGCGCAAGGCCTCCTTCCTGCCCCAGGACGACGCGGTCGGGCGGACGGGCATGGAGTACGGCGCCATCACCCCGATCGGGCTGCCCGACGGCTGGCCGGTGCTCGTGGACGCCGACCTGGTGGGCACCCCGCTGGTGCTGGTCGGGTCCGGGATCCGGGCGTCGAAGCTGCTGGTGCCAGGCGAGGTGCTGCTCCGGCTGCCCGGCGTCGAGGTCGTGCCGGACCTGGGCCGCGCCGCCTGACGCGTCGGCGTGCGCCCGGTCGGTCGGCTCGCGATGACCCGCGCCACCGGACACCGCCACCAGGACAGGGTGGGCACTGCCGAACCGGGGTGGGTGCTGCCGGACAGGGGCGGGCACCGCCGGACCGGGGCGGGCACTGTCGGACAGGAGGGACGTGCGGTGGGCGACGCGGTGCTGTTGGCCAGTGAGCGGGGCGAGGTCGGGCTGGTCGAGGCGATGGCCGTCCTGCGGAACGGCGGATCGGCCGTGGACGCGGTCGAGGTCGCGGTGCGGGCGGCGGAGGCGAACCCCGACGACCACTACGTCGGCATCGGCGGCCTGCCCAACCTGCTCGGCGACGTCGAGCTGGACGCCTCGATCATGGATGGCCGGACCCGCGCGGCCGGCGCGGTCGCCGCCGTCCGCGGGTACCCACACCCGATCTCGATCGCGCGGAAGGTCCTCGAGCAGCTTCCCCAACACCTGCTGCTGGTGGGCGCGGGTGCCGAGCGGTTCGCCGCCGAGACCGGGTGCGAGGCCGGGGAGACCCTGACCGGGTCGGCGAAGGACCTCTGGCGGGCCGGGCTGACCGGGCCGCAGGCGGACAACTCCCCCGGCGAGCAGCGCTACCGCGAGTCGGTTCTCGCCAGGCTGCGCGACCAGGACGGGCACGACGGCCCGTGGGGAACGGTGAACGTCCTCGCGCTCGACCGGGCCGGGAACCTGTGCGTCGGGGTCAGCACCAGCGGCTACCCGTACAAGTACCCCGGGCGGGTCGGCGACTCCGCGGTGATCGGGGCGGGCAACTACTGCGACGACCGGTTCGGCGGGGCGGCGTGCACGGGCCGCGGCGAGATGGCGATCCGGGCCGGCACCGCGCGGAGCGTGGTGGCGGGCATCGCGGCCGGGGCCGATCCGGTCGACGCGTGCGTGGCCGCGCTGCGCGACGCGGCCGGCCTCGACGACCCGTACGCCGCGGGCCTGCAGACGCTCGTCCTGCTTCCCGACGGCCGGCACGCGGGAGCGACCACCCGCCCGTCGGGGACCTACTCGGTGCTCACCGAGGCGATGGACGCCCCGGAGACCGCCCAGCGCCGGGTCGTCGGGGAACCGGGTTGACTGCGGCCGTGGACGACGAGATCCGCAGGCGCCGCGACGCCTGCACCCACTTCCTCGCCGGCGACGGGCCGGTGTCGCCGGCCGAGCAGCTCGCCCGCATCCCGGTGGGTGTCGTCCCCGATGTCTACGGCGAGGGCGGCGTCGTCGCCGACCTCGAGGCGCACGTGGCCGAGCTGCTGGGCAAGCAGGCCGCCGTCTTCCTGCCCAGCGGGACGATGGCCCAGGGCGCCACCCTGCGCGTGCACGCCGACGCCCGGGCGTCCCGGACGGTGCTGTGGCACCCGTTCTGCCACCTCGACGTCCACGAGGAGCAGGCGCACGCCCGGCTGCACGGCCTGCTCGGCCGGCCGGTCGGGAGCCGGGACCGGCTGATCACCCGGGCCGACCTGGACGCCGTCGCGGAGCCGGTCGCTGCGCTGCTGCTCGAACTCCCGCAGCGCGACCTCGGCGGTCAGCTGCCCCCCTGGGACGAGCTCGTCCACCAGGTCGGGTGGGCACGGGAGCACGGGGCCGCCGCGCACCTGGACGGTGCCCGGATCTGGGAGGCGTCCGCCGGCTACCAGCGGTCGCCGGCGCAGATCAGCGCTCTGTTCGACTCCGTCTACGTCTCGTTCTACAAGGGCATCGGTGCGCTGCCCGGGTGCTGCGTCGCCGGGTCCGCGGAGCTGGTCGGCCAGGTCCGCGAGTGGCGCCGGCGCCTGGGCGGCACGCTGCACGCGCTGTGGCCGTCGGCCGCCTCCGCGCTGTCGTTGCTCCCGGCGCGACTCGCGGAGATGCCGGCCCGGCTGGTGCACGCGCGGGCAGTCGCCGCCGCGGTCGCGGCGGTGCCCGGCGTCCGCACCGTCCCCGAGGTCCCGCAGACGCCGATGATGCACCTGCTGCTGAGCGTTCGCGCCGACCGGTACGCGGCGAACGCGCGCCGGCTGGCCGAGGATTCCGGCATCTGGGCGTGGCCGGAGGCGGCCGCCACCGGCGACCCGGACGTGGTGCGGGTGGAGCTCAGCGTCGGCCGGGCCACCTGCGCGCTGGACCCGGCGACCGTCGCCGAGGCGCTGGCCGCCCTGACCGCGTGACCGAGCCCGACTCCAGACCCCTGCCAGCGACCCCGACCCGAGGAGACCGCCGTGCCCACCCCGCCGCTGCCCGAGGACGTCGCCGCCCTGCTGGCCAGGCCGAACCCGGCCGTGATGGCCACGGTCCGCGCCGACGGCCAGCCGGTGACCGTCGCGACCTGGTACCTGCTGGAGGACGACGGCCGCATCCTGCTCGGGCTGGACGCGGGACGCGCCCGGCTGCGGCACCTGCGGGCCGACCCGCGCGTCTCGCTGACCGCGCTGGCCGAGGGCGACTGGTACACGCACGTCAGCGTTCAGGGCCGGGTGGTCTCGACCGTGGACGACGAGGAACTGCGCGACATCGACCGCCTGTCGAGGCACTACACCGGCAACGCCTACCCGGATCGGGTCCGGCCTCGGGTCAGCGTGCACGTCGAGATCGAGACCTGGCACGGCTGGGGCGCGGCCGCCCGCTCCTGATGCCCGCAGAAGTCGGTCTGGGCCCGGGCGAGATCGGCCGGTGGCTGGCGTGCACCGGAGACCTGGCGGTGCCGCTGTGGCTGAGCGGCGGGGTGGCGGTCGACGCCCTGGTGGGGCGCTGGACCCGGTCGCACCACGACGTCGACCTGGTGGCGCTGACGCCGGACCGGGAAGCGCTGACGGCTGGCCTGGCGGCCCGCGGGGTGACGCTCGCCGACGATGCGGTCTGGACCACGCGCTGGCGACGAGACGGTGGCTCCGCGGATCTCGAGATCGTCTTCGCGGTCCCGGCCGAGCGGCACGGGGGAGTGCTCATCGTGCCGGGAGACGCGGGCCGCACCGCCCGCCGACTGGAGTTCCTGCCCGGCTACCTCGATCCGCACCGCTGGGTCGAGGTGGCCGGTGTCCGCCACCGGGTGTGCAGCCCGGAGGGGGAGTGGTGGAACCGTCGCCGCAGCGGCGACCTGGTCCCCGGCCGCGGAGTCGAGCCGAAGGTCGATCACGACCTGGCACTGCTGGAGACCCTCGTCCCCGCCGACCGGCGCGGGCAGCTGCTCAGCGGGAGCCGAGCAGCTGCCCGACGCTCACTTGACGCTGCCGGTGGTCAGCCCGGACTGCCAGTACCGCTGCAGGAACAGGAACGCCAGGATCAACGGGATGATCGAGAGCAGTGATCCGGTCACCACGATCGAGAACAACGCCTGCGCGCCTCCTCCGGCGTTGGCGGAGGCGTTCCACTGCGCCAACCCGATCGTCACCGGGAAGTAGTTCGGGTTGTTGAGCATCACCAGCGGCAGGAAGTAGTTGTTCCAGGTCGCCACCAGGGTGAACAGCAGCACGGTCACGAACCCCGGGACGAGCAGCCGGAGGGCGACCGAGCGGAAGATCTTGAACTCGTGCGCGCCGTCGATCCGGGCGCTCTCGATCAGGCTGTAGTCGATCGCGTCGGCGGCGTAGATCCGCATCAGGTAGATACCGAACGGGCTGACGAGCGACGGCACGATGATCGCCCACGGCGTGTCCACCAGGCCGATCTTGGAGAACATCAGGTAGGTCGGGATGGCGAGTGCCGTCGTCGGCACCATGATCGAGCCCAGCACGATGCCGAACAGCAGCTTCTTGCCGGGGAACTCGTACTTGGCGAACCCGTAGCCGGCCAGCGTCGCCAGGATCGCCGCCCCGCCGGCGGCCACGACCGCGTAGAGCGCGGAGTTGAGCATCCAGCGGCCGAACACGCCGTCGCCGAAGGAGAAGACGTCGCGGATGTTCTGGACGAGGTTGAACGGGCGGTCGAACCAGTACCCGAACGAGTCGAACAGGCTGCCGTTGGTCTTGGTGGAGGAGATGAGCAGCCACACCAGCGGCAGCACGAAGTAGACGAAGCAGACCGCCATGAACAGCGTCGGCAGGAAGGTCCCGCGACGACGCTGCCTGCGGGCGGCGGTGGCGGCCGTCCGGTCCCGGGCCAGAGCGCCGGGCCGGGTCGCGACAGTGCTCATCTCTCCCGCCTTCCCTTGATGCTGCCGACGCCGATCGCGATGTAGGTGACCAGGAGGATGAGGAAGCCGAGGAGGAAGGAGACCGCCGCGGCGTAGTTCACGTTCTGGTCGGTGAACGCCAGGTTGTAGGCGTAGAAGTTCGGGGTGAAGTCGTTCGTGATCACGGGCCCGGCCACCGGCTCGATGACCGACGGCTCGTTGAACAGCTGGAACGAGCCGATGACGGAGAACACCAGGGTCAACAGCACAGCCGGCTTGAGCTGGGGGAGCTTGATGTACAGCGCGGTCTTGATGGGGCCGGCACCGTCGGCGGCGGCGGCCTCGTACTGCTCCTGAGGGATGGCCCGTAGGGCCGCGTAGAAGATGATCATGTTGTAGCCCGTGTACGCCCAGGTCGCGATGTTCGCCAGCGACGCCACGATCCAGCTCTCGCTGAGGAAGGGCGGCGCGCTCAGGCCCAGCCCCTCCGCGATCTGTGCGAACGGCCCGAAGCGCGGCCCGTACAGGTAGCCCCAGACAAGCGCCCCGACCACAGCTGGAACGGCGTAGGGAACGAAGAACGCGATGCGGAACAGCTTCGGCGCACGCAGCTTGCCGCTGTCCAGCACGAGGGCGAACACGATCGCCAGCACGAGCATGATCGGGACCTGCCACACGAAGAACTGCAGGATCCGCCAGATGCCGCCCAGGAACTGCTGGTCGGTCAGGGCGGTCACGTAGTTCTCGAGGCCGACGAAGGTCGTTCCGCCGATCAGCTGCGTCTGGAACAGGCTCAGGTAGAGCGCGTAGGCCAGCGGCGCGAGGAACATCGCCGCGAAGATGATGAGGAACGGCAGCACGAACAGGTACCCGGCCGCCCGGTGCCTGCCGCCGTTCGACCTGCCGCCGGTCCGGGACTTCGGCACCCGACCCGCCGATGTCACGGGTACGGCGGTCACGCTGGACTCCAGCTCATGGCTCGTTCGTGCTCCTTCTCAGCCGATGGAAGCGCCGGCCGACCTCGTCCGGCGCACGGGGACCGGCGCGGCAGCGGGATCCGCTGCCGCGCCGCCCGTGAGCTCAGGTCTTGAGCTTGACGCCCTGCGCCTTGGCGTACTTGCTGAGGTTGTCCTGCAGCGCGTCCAGGCCGGCGGACAGGCTCGACTTGTCGCTCAGCGCCTTGCCGAACGTGGTGTTCGCCGCGCCGTCCAGGTAGTCGTGGAACGGGTCCCACTCGAAGTCCGTCGACACGGTCTCCGAGATGTCCGCGAACACCTTGTTGACCTCCTGGCCGCCGTAGAACGGCAGCTTCTGGCCGGTGTAGGTCGGGTCCGCCAGCACCGACTTCGCCGCCGGGAACAGGAACTGGGTCTTGGAGAACATCGACGTGGTCTCCTTGTTCGTCATCATCCAGATGGCGAACAGGGTGGCAGCCGCGGGGTACTTGGTCTTGGCGGTCACCGCGATCGTCGAACCACCCCAGTTGCCGGAAACCGGCTTCGCCGGGTCCCACTGCGGCAGCGGCGCGGCACGCCACTTGCCGGAGCTCTTCGCGGCCGAGCCCTGCAGGAAGATCGGTCCCCACGCCGCCGAGGTCCAGGTGGCGTAGCGGCCGCTGGCCAGGCCTTGGTACCAGTCGTTGTTGAAGTCAGGGTCCGTGGACACGACCCCGCTCTTGACCAGCGGGTCGAAGAAGTCCGCGACCTTCTTGGCCGGGGCGTCGTTGATCGCCAGCTTCATCGCGCCGTCGGCGTCGAGGCTGGAGAAGGGCCGCGAGCCCGCCTGCCACATCAGCGAGATGAACTGGCCGAAGTTGTTGTTCGCCAGGTTCAACATCGAGACGTTGGGCGCCGCCTTGTGCAGCTTCTCGCCCTGGGTCGCGAAGTCCTGCCAGCTCTTGGGCACCGCGATGCCGTACCTGTCGAAGATGTCCTTGCGGTAGAGCAGGCCCATGGGGCCGGTGTCCCACGGGATCCCGAAGACCTTGCCGCCGGGTGCGGCCTGGTTCCAGGTCCACTCGACGAACTGGTTCTTCACCGTGTCGTCGGCGCCGTACTTGCTCATGTCGAGCAGGTTGTTCTGCAGCGAGAACGTCGGGATGTACTGGAACTCCATCTGCACGTTGTCCGGGGCGCCCGACCCGGCCTTGAGTGCGGTCCGAAGCTTGGTGTACTGCGGCGTGCCCTGGCCGGCGTTGACCAGCTTCACCTTGATGTTCGGGTAGGCCTTCATGAACATGTTGACCTCGGTCTGGGTGCCTGGTGTCCACGCCCAGAAGGTCAGCTCGGCCGGCTTCTTCAGCTCCGCCGCGAGGTCCGCGGAGGGGAGGGCGCTGGAGCCACCGCCACCGCCACCGCCGGCACTGTCGGAGGACCCGCCGCAGCTGGCCAGGAAGGCGGCCAGGCCGGTTGCGGGCACCCCGGCCAGGATCGCCCGCCGGCTCAACGTGGCGATCTCGGACCGGGTCAGGGGGGTCGAGGGGGTTCGGTGTCTGTCGTTCCTGGTCATGCGCTCTCTCCTTCGAGGCGGGCGGGCGTGCGGTCGGTTGCGGCTCCGGTGCCGGGGCCCGGCATCGGGTCAGGGACGTCGTCGGTGAGGACCCGCAGGTCCCAGGGCCCGAGCGCCAGCGTGTCGCCGGCGCCGATCGGGTCCCCGGAGAGCAGGTCTCTCGCGGGATGAGGCGCAGCGACGCTCACCGGGTCGCCGCACCAGTTGGTGACGAACGACAGGTGGCCGCGCTGTCCGCGGCCGGCGCCGGTGACGGTCACCGACGGGGGCAGGTCGCGCCACGCGGCGTTCGCCGGCTCGGGAACAGCCCACCGTGCGAGAGCGCGCAGCGTCGCGGCATCCGGGATCGTGCCCACCCAGGTCAGCCGCCCGGCGCCGGACCGGTGCGTGGTGATCGCCGGCCACCGCCCGAAGTGCGGGTGGCGGTAGGAGGCGAGGACGGTCGCGCCCTCGGTCGTCAGCCCGTCGGCCCAGCCCGTCGCGGTGGCGTCCGCCGGCAGCTCGAAGGCCGGGTCCTCGCCTGCGGTCAGCGGCAGGTCCACGGAGAGGTTGCTGTACTCCAGGTAGCTCGCACCGGCGGCCGCGCGCAGTCCCGCGGGGGCGACCTCGGTCCGCACCTGGCCCTCCTCGTCGACGTAGCCGGTGCGGAAGGTGGCGATCAGGTGGCCGCCGGCGTCGACGTAGTCCCGCAGCGCGGTGAGCAGCGCGTCCGAGGCCACGTAGAGCACCGGGGTGACGAGCACCGGGTACCGGCGCGCGAAGTCCGCCGGGTCGGCCAGCAGGTCGTCGCCGAACCCGACCGCCGCCTGCCGGCCGGCCTCGTTGAAGGCCCGGTAGAAGGCACCGAAGACCCGCCCGTAGGTGTCCGGCTCCGGGTCCGGCGTCCCGGGACGGGCGAGCGCCGGCTGGAACTGCAGCGCCCACCTGCTCTCCGAGCTGTGCAGGAACGCGACGTCGACGTCCGGGCGCAGGTCGGTGACGGCGTCGCCGGCGGCAGCGAACTCGCGGCCGATCCGCGACACCTCGGCGAACGTCCGGCCCGGCTGCTGACTGTGCCCCAGCACGCCGCCCCAGTAGGTCTCGGCGCCGTAGTGCAGCGTGTGCCAGTGCCAGTACTCGACCATCTGCGCACCGCGCGAGAGCAGTGTCCACGCGGCCTGTCGCCACTGACCGTCGTAGGCGGGGTAGTTCGACGACGACTCCCCGATCGAGCTGGCGTTCGTCTCGGTCGCCAGCCACGGCCGTCCCGGCGTGCCACGGCGCAGGTCGGCCTCGTAGGACAGCCACCAGGAGCCGGTCGCGCGCGCCCAGGCCGGCGCCAGGCCCTGCCGGGGGCCCTCGACCGCCGGGCGGGTGAACGCGTCCTGCATCGGGTAGTACGGGTTCGCGGCGACGACGTCGAGCGCCGCCGACACCGAGCGGTCGTCGGTCCCGGGCCGGCCGTGGGCCAGGCAGGTGGTCACGAACTGGTCCGCGCGGGCGTACTCGCGGACGATCCCCACCTGCCAGGCGATGAAGTCGGTCGTCAGCTCGGCCTGGTAGCGGCGCCACGCCAGGTCGTACCCCTGGGTGGTGTTCCCGTCGGGCAGCCACAGGTCGGACCACTCGCGCAGCTGGTGGGACCAGTACGTCAGCCCCCAGCGCCGGTTGACCTCCTCGACCGAGCCGTACCGGACCCGCAGCCAGGACAGGAAGCCCTGGAAGGTGCCCGGGTTGTGGAACAGCTCGGCTCCGGGCTCGTTGTCCACCTGGAAGCCGATCACCGCCGGGTGGTCGGCGTAGCGGGCGAGGATCTGCCGCACCACGCGCTCGGCGAGATGGCGGAACGCCGGGTGGGAGTAGTCGACGTTCTGCCGGTGGCCGTAGGCGATCGGCCGGCCGCTGGCCCGTTCGGCCATCACCTCCGGGTACCGGCGGGCCAGCCACGGCGGGATCGCGTAGGTGGGCGTGCCGAGCACGACCGAGATCGAGCGCTCGGCGGCGCCGTCCAGGATCTCGGCCATCCACTCCAGGTCGAAGACTCCCTCGTCGGGCTCCCACGTCGACCACACCGACTCCCCGACCCGCACAACCGAGAACCCGGCCTCGACCATCAGGTCCAGGTCGGTCTTCAACCGGGGCTCGGGCTGGTACTCGTGGTAGTAGGCCGCGCCGAACAGCACGTGCCCCGGCAGCGGGAACTGCGCCGCGGTCACCGCCGCACCCCGGTCCGGTGCGCCGGTGCGGCCGTGCTGGCGCGCAGCACCACCCGGGTGGACAGCACCGCCGAGCGGCGGTCGGAGCCCGGGTCGCTCAGCTGGCGGCGCAGCAGGTCGACCGACGTCTGCCCGAGCAGGCCGAAGTCCTGCCGGACGGTGGTCAGCGGCGGTGAGTAGAACGCCGAGTCCGCCGTGTCGTCGAACCCCGCCACGCTCATCTCCTCAGGGATCCGCCTCCCGTGCTCCGTCACGGCTCGCAGGACGCCCAGCGCCATCTGGTCGTTCGCACAGAAGACCGCAGTCACCGCGGGATCGCGCGCCAGCCGCCGGCCGGCGGCGTACCCGGACGCCGCGGTCCAGTTCCCCGCCAGCGGCTCCGGGGCCGGAGCGCCGGCCCGGCGCAGCGCCGCCAGCCACCCGGCGCGGCGCGGCGCCGTCGACGGGTGGTCCTCGGGACCGGCAACGTGAGCGACGCTCTCGTGACCGAGGGAGAGCAGGTGCCGGACGACGGTGCGGGCCCCGCGGTCCTGGTCGAAAGCCGCCCACGACAGGGCCGATCCCGTCGCCTGCCAGGTCAGGACGGTGGGCACGTCGGCCCCGAGGCCGAGATCGGCGCCGGGGTCGGTCGGCCCGCAGAGGACCACCAGGCCCTCGACGCCCTGTCCGCACAGCAGTTCGACCGCCCGGCCCACCTCCGCCCTGGTCACCTCGGACACCGAGAACACGCTGACGTGGTACCCGGCGGCGCGCACCGCACGTTCGGTGGCGAACAGCATCTCGGTCAGCCCGTAGAGGGTGGAGTCCGCGGTCACGATGCCGATCGTGTTGCTCCGGCGGCGGGCCTTGAGCGCCCGCGCGCTGCTGTTGGGCCGGTAGCCCATCTCGGCGATCACCCGGCGGACGCGGGTCGCCGTCTCCGGCGTCACCACCGTGGCGCCGTTGACCACGCGGGAGACCGTCTGGCCCGACACGCCGGCCCGGGCGGCCACGTCGGCAAGCGTGGGGTGCGCCGGCCAGTCCCGGACGGCGGGCGGCGGCACTGCGGGTACGGACACGTGCTCCACCTCTCCACGTCGTCGTGGACACCGCCGCGGGGGGCGGCCGTGCTGCGAGTGTTTGCGTTCACAGGAGGCGTGTCAAGGGGCTGCGGACGACGGCGACCGGATCGTTGCCGCGCCGTGACCGGAGCTGCCGGCAGATCAGGCGCCCGTGGCCGGCCCCTCCGATGCCGTTCCCGACGGGCTCCCACCGGCGCCGAGAGCGGCGCTCCGGGCCCGGTCGAGGACCTCGCGGACCGGGAGGCCGAGCCGGCCCGCGGCGGCGGCCGCGTCGGCGTACTCCGGCTGCACCGTCACCGCGCGCCCGTCGAGCAGCCCGCGTTTCACGTCCACCGGGGCGTCGCCCACCTCGACTGTCACCCGGTCGCGGTGCAGCGACCGTCTGGTCACACCGTGTACCCGGGCGCCCAGCGTGGTCGTCGAGGAGACGAGAGCACGGAACACCCCATCGAGGCGACCGGGGTCGGTGAGCGCGGTCAGCACGTGGCCGGGGCGGCCGTGGCGCATCAACACCCCGGTGAGCCAGGCGTCGAGCGCGCCGGCTCGGTGCAGGCCGTCGAGCACGTCCGGCCACAGCCGGGGATCCAGGTCGTCGACCGTCGCCTCCACCACGAGCAGGTCGTCCTCGCGCCAGCCCGGCTGCCCGGTGCCCGCTGTCGGGACCTGATCACCCACCACGACCCGGACGAGGTTGGGCCGGTCGGGCGGGTCCGCGGTTCCCGCGCCGGACCCGGCGGCGGTGATCGCCAGCGCCGGCAGCGCACCCCAGCCGGTCGCCAGGGTCGCCAGCAGGGCCGCGCCGGTCGGGGTGCAGAGTTCCCGGTCGCCGGCACCCGCGCTGACCGGTGCGCCGACGCGGGCGAGCAGCTCCAGGGTCGCCGGCACCGGAACGGGGATCCGGCCGTGCTCGGTCCACGCCGTTCCGCCACCGAGGCCGACGGTGCTGACCTGCCGGACGGCGCCGTCCTGCAGCAGCCCGAGGACGTCCAGGGCGACCGAGCACCCGACCACGTCGGCGAGCGAGTCCAGAGCGCCGACCTCGTGGAAGTGGACCTCGGCGACGTCGACGCCGTGCACGTGCGCCTCTGCGACGGCGAGCGCGTCGAAGACGGACAGCGCGAACGCGCGGGCCGACTCGGTCAGCCCGGCCGCCACGACCAGCGCGCGGACGTCGGCGGGGCCGCGCCGGACCGCGCTGGGCCCGGCGCTCACCACCGCGCGACTGGCGCGCAGGCCGTGGCGGCGCACCTTCTCGACGCGGAGGCCGAGCGTCTCGCTCCCCGCGGCGGCGAGGGCGGCCAGGGCCGAGGCGACCGGCTCCAGCGGGGCGCCCGCGTCCAGCAGCGCCCCGAGCAGCATGTCGCCGGCGGCACCGTGCGTGGCGTCGACCCAGAGAGCGTCGCTCACGCGAGCCGGCGCGTCATCCGGGTCACCGCGACCGCCGCCCCGAACCCGCTGTCGATGTTGACCACCGTCACTCCCGGGGCGCACGCGTTGAGCATCGTGAGCAGGGCCGCGATCCCGCCGAACGAGGCGCCGTACCCGACGCTGGTCGGCACGGCGACCACCGGGATGGACACCAGGCCGGCCAGCACGCCGGGCATCGCCCCGTCCATGCCGGCGATCGCGATCACCGCGTCGGCGGCGGCGATCCGGTCCCGCTCGGCGAGCAGCCGGTGCAGGCCGGCCACCCCGACGTCGACGATCAGGTCCGCGCCCGTGCCGGACACCTCGAGCGTCGTCAGCGCCTCCCGGGCGACGGGCAGGTCGGAGGTCCCGGCGGCCACCACGGCGACCCGGCCACGGGCCGGCGGCAGCGGACCGAGCACGACGGTCCGGCCGACCTCGTCGATCGTCGCGCCGGGAACCTCGGCGGCCAGTGCGCGGGTCGCGGCGTCACAGCGGGTGGCGAGCACCGCGCGGTCCGGATGCGCGGCGGCCAGGTGCACGAGTGCCTCGACGGTCTGCGCCGGCGTCTTGGCGGAGGCGAGCACGACCTCCGGGTCACCGGTGCGCCGGACCCGGTCCAGGTCGAGCCGGGCGAAGCCGAGATCTTCCACGGCCGGCTGCTGTGACACGCTGGAACCGTGACGGGTCCGGGTCTGCCGAGTCAAACCGCGGCGCACCCGACATCGGCTGACCGGGCCGATCAGGGCCGGCTCCGTCCCGACACCGGCCCCGGGCAGACCGCGGACCGGCTGCTGGCCTGGTTCGCCGGAACGCCGCGGGTCACGGTGGCCTTCTCCGGCGGGGTCGACTCCGCGGTGGTGCTGGCGGCCGCGGTGCGAGCGCTGGGGCCCGCAGGCGTGGTCGCGGCGACGGCGGTGTCGGCGGCGCTGCCCAGCGGCATGCTCGAGGAGGCCGCGGCGCTGACCGCCGCCCTGGGTGTCGTGCACCGGCAGGTGCCGACGGCCGAGATGGACGTCGAGGGCTACGCCCGCAACGGTGCCGACCGCTGCTACTTCTGCAAGGCCACCCTGGTCGACGCCCTGGGCGCTGTCCTGGACGGCACGCCGGGCGAGGTGGTCGTCACCGGCACCAATGCCGACGACGTCCGGGCCGGTTGGCGACCGGGGATCCGGGCAGCCGCGGAACGGGGCGCGGGCACCCCGCTGGCCGACACCGGGACCACCAAGGCCGAGGTCCGGGCACTTGCCCGGCACTGGTCGGTCGCCGTGTGGGACCGCCCGGCCAGCCCGTGCCTGTCCAGCCGGGTCGCCTACGGGATCCGGATCACGCCGGCGCGGCTGGCCCGTGTCGACCGCGCGGAGACGGCGGTCCGAGCGGTCCTGCAGGCGGCCGGCGTGGCCACCCGGGACCTGCGGGTGCGCGACCTCGGCGAGGACGGCGCGCGGGTCGAGGTCGACGCCGCCGCCGTCGGCGCGGCCCGCCGGGCCGGAGCGCTGGCGGCGGTCCGCGAGGCCGGCTTCGACGGACCGGTGGGCGTCGGCGCGTTCGCTTCCGGCGGGCTGAACGCCGTGCTCCCCGACGCACTGCGGCACGCGTGACCGGCACGCCCGCGTCGCACGGCTGGCAGGATCCGGTTGGTAACGCCAACACGACGAGCACAGCGCCTCACGACGAGCACAGCGCCACCACGACGAGCACAGGGGAGTGGACGATGGAGTACCGCAGGCTCGGCCGGATCGAGCACCAGAGCTCGGTGCTCGCGTACGGCGGCGCAGCACTGGGCGCGGTCGACCAGGACACCGCCGACCGCTCGATCCAGCAGGCACTGGACGCGGGGATCAACCACTTCGACTTCGCCGCCAGCTACGGCGACGCGGAACTGCGGCTCGGCCCGTGGATGTCCCGGATCCGCGACGACATCCTCCTGGCCACCAAGACCGGGAACCGCGACGCCGAGGGCGCCTGGGCCTCGATCAACACCTCGCTGGAGCGGCTGCAGACCGACCACCTCGACCTGATCCAGCTGCACGCGATCGGCGACCTGGAGCAGCTGAACCTCGCACTCGGCAAGGGCGGCGCGATCGAGGCGGCTGTCCGTGCGCAGGAGGAGGGCCTGGTCGCCGCCATCGGCATCACCGGTCACGGCACCCAGGCGGCGCAGACCCACCTCGAGGCGCTGCGCCGGTTCCCGTTCGCCACGGTGCTCACCCCGCTGAACGCGCTGCTCTGGCGGGACGAAACCTTCCGCGGCGCCTACCAGGCGCTGGTCGAGGAGGTCCGCCGCCAGGACGTCGGGCTGCGGACGATCAAGACCGTCTCCCGGCGCAACTGGCCCGAGGGCAGCGAACAGAACTACGCCACCTGGTACGAGCCGTTGGACCAGGCGGAGCCGATCCGCGCGGCGGTCTCCTGGGTTCTGGCCCGCGACGAGATCACCGCTCTGGCGACCGCCGGGGACGTGCGCCTGCTCGGTATGCAGATCGCCGCCGAGCGCGACCGCATGGACGCAACCGACGCCGAGGCCGCGCTGCTGCAGGTCGAGGACTACACCTCGCCGTTCATCCACTCGATCTGAGCCGCCCCGCGCGGGGGGCCGCGTCGGCGGCGCACGGGTGAGACGGTGTCCGGAGGCGACGCCGACGTCGCCACCAGGACCGCACGGGGTCGGCGCACGAGCGGCCACCTGGCGCGGGGACGGACCGGGGACGGGAGCACGTCGGTGAGCGGAGTCGATCCGCAGGCGCCCGCCGTCGGGCGCGTGACCATGGCGGAGATCGCCGGCGCGGCCGGCGTCTCGGTGCCGACGGTGTCGCGGGTGGTCAACGGACGCGGCGAGGTGTCGCCCGGCACCCGCCGCCGCGTCGAGTTCCTCCTGCACCAGCACGGGTACCTCAAGCGCAACACCACCGGCCGCGCGAGCGCCCTGCTCGAGCTGGTGTTCAACGACTTCGACAGTCCCTGGTCGGTCGAGATCATCCGGGGGGTCGAGTCGGTCCTGCGCCCGGCCGGCTTCGGCACCGTGGTCTCGGCCGTCCACCACGCGGCCGAGTCGGCCGACGCGGTCATCGCCGACATCCGCGCCCGGGCCTCGGCCGGCGCGGTGCTGGTCACCTCCGACGTGGAACCGCCGATGCACGAGCAGCTGCTGCAGTTGAACGTGCCGACCGTGGTGGTCGACCCCGCCGGCGTTCCCTCGCTGCAGATCCCCACGGTCGGTGCGACCAACTGGGCCGGTGGGATGGCGGCGACCCAGCACCTGCTCTCGCTCGGCCACCGGCGCATCGGGATGATCACCGGTCCGTTGCGGATCCTGTGCAGTCGCGCCCGGTTCGACGGCCACCGCGCGGCACTGGAGGCCGCCGGGCTGACCGTCGACCCGGAGCTCGTCCGTGAGGGCGACTTCTACTCCGACTCGGGGTTCCTGGGCGCGCAGCAGCTGCTGGCACTGGATCCGCGGCCGACGGCGATCGTGGCGGGCAGCGACCAGATGGCGTTCGGTGCCGCCGAGGCGGTCCGCCGGGCCGGGCTGCTGGTCCCGGGCGACCTGAGCATCGTGGGGTTCGACGACCTCCCCGAGTCCCGGTGGTCCTCGCCGCCACTCACGACTGTCCGGCAGCCGCTGGCCGACATGGGCGCGCACGCGGCGCGGACGGTGCTGGACCTGGTCGCCGGCTCGCCGGTCACCAGTCCGCGGATCGAGCTCGCGACGAGTCTGGTCGTCCGGGAGAGCACAGCTCCGCCCGCTGCGTGAGCCCTGCTCTTCCGGCGAGCACGGCCCACCGGGAAGCCCGGCGGCGATGCGCGCCGCCGGGTCGAGGGGCTGGGCTCGTGGCCCAGCCCCTCCACCTCAGATCCGGCCGGCGCGCCGGCTCTCCGGCGGCCCGAGGTAGCTCGGCTGCAACCCGCCGGTGTCGATGATGACCTCCTGGACCACGATGGTCGGGTCCACCATCCACACCTTCACCGTGTGGTGGCCGGGCCGCGTGATCGCGTGCGTGGTGGCCGTGCGGTTCACCGCATCGGAGGTGTTCCGCTCCCACTGCTTGTTCATCGTCGTGTCGTTGGATCCGGTCGCGGCGATCGCGTCGACGATCTGCGGGGTCGCACCGTCGACCGAGATCCCGTACCGCATCCCACCCGTCGCCGCGAGCCGCGGGACCAGGTTGACCCAGATGGTGACCGGGCCGGTCGTGGTCAGGTCCACCCCGTACTCGAGCCGTGGGCTGATGCCGCCCGGCGCCTGGCGGCCGGCGGTGATCGGGCGGGGTTGCATGCCCGAGCCGGTCCGGCCGATGTCCGGTATCCGCAGCCACGTGACGCCGAAGGTGTCGACGGTCCGGCTGGTGTGGTCGGCCCGGATCGACACGTACCCGTTGGCCTCGACGAAGTCGCCTGCAGCGGGCTTCCGCAGCCGGTTGTCGACGACCGCCGTGACCGTCACGGCCGTCCCGGTGGAGCTGGTCACCCGCACCGGGACCCGGGTCACCCCGCCCGGGGCGCGGGACCAGTCGACGACCAGCCGGGACCGGACCTGGTCCGCCGTGGACCCCCGGGCCGGGGACGCCGTCAGCCAGGCCACTCCGGTGGCGATCGCGTAGTCGGCGGCCCTGGACCCCCGGGCGAAGACGTCCACGTACTGCGTGGGCTGGCTCTGCCACGGGCTGAACGTCGGGAGCACCGCGTCCGCCGGTGAACCCGGCCAGACCTGGTCGGACCCGTCGATCGCCACGCCGAGCGAGGCGGTCGCCGGAAGTGCGATCCGCCGGACCGCCGGGAACAGGACGTCGGGCAACGCCTCGTTGTCGATCTCCGGCTGCTGCCACGGGGCGTTCGGCCCGTACCGTTCGACGTCGCCGTAGCCGATGTGGGGCTGGGTCTGGAAGCCGTTCCACTTCCCGCCCGCCAGCGCGGTGTTGTAGTACCGCGACAGCCGCTGGTCCTCGGCGAAGTACCGCTCCGCCGCGGCGGCCAGCGGGTTGGCCGAGGCCCGCCCCTGGCCCGCGTAGAAGATGTTGAGGAACTCGGCCTCCCGCATCCGGTAGAGGTTGGCCGTCGCCACGAGCGCGTACCCGATCAGCTCGAACAGCCCGTCCTGAGCCGAGCGGGGGAACCAGCTGGCGGCCCTCCTGGCGCGCGCGTCCAGCGCCTCCCAGTCGGCGGTCACCCGGGACAGCTCTTCGTAGTGGACGAGGCTGAACGGGCTCGCCTGGTCGTCGTAGACCACCGCGGAGGAGTCGGTCCGGATGTCCTTCGTCGGGTCGACAGTGATCCTGCGGTTGAGCAGCTCCGGCTTCCGCCGGCTCTGCAGCACGCCGTACTCGTGCATGATCGCGGCGACCTCCTCGGCATGGCGGGCGCCGAAGTTCTGTGCGGCGTACCGCTGCTCCCAGGCGTCGAGCTCCTCGATCGGGATGGCGGCCGGGTCCCAGGCGTAGTCCAGGAAGAACTGCGTGGGGGTCTCGTTGCCCTTGAGGTCGCCGACGTTGACCATCCACATCGTGCGGACGCCGAATGCGTAGGACTGGTGCAGCTGGTCCCACACGTTCGGCAGCGACGCGGTGTCAACCCACTTGTAGTTCCGGCCACCGCCCACGTAGTCGAAGTGGTAGTAGAGCCCGTAGCCGCCGGCCCGGGCGGGCAGCCCGGCCGGGAGCTTGCGCATGTTCCCCCAGTTGTCGTCGGTGAAGGTCACCGTGACGTCGTCGGGAACGCGCAGGCCCTCGTCCCAGTACCGCTGGACCTCCTTGTAGAGGGTCCACACCTGCGGGACCGAGGTCAGCTCCTGGCGCGTCGTGTCGGCGATGATCTGCCGCTGGGTGGCGATGATCGTGCGCATCAGCTCGATGCCGTCGCCGTCGGGCAGGCTGGTGTCGCCGTTGCCGCGCATGCCCAGGGTGATGATCCCCTCGGCCCGCTCGGCGGTCTTCCGCGCGACGCCGGCCGCCCAGTACTTCTTGATGGCCTCGGCGTTGCGGACGAAGCTCCACTCCCCGGTGCCGCCGTAGGGGTCGGAGCCGGGCGTGACGATCGTTCCGTCCGGACCGCGGACCGCGGCCCTGGCGTGCCGGTTCCACTCCTCGATCCCGCGCATCATCGGTGCCTCGTGAGAGGTGCCCATGACGATGCCGTACCGGGTCGCCGTGGCCTGGTTCGCCGGGTCGTCCTCGGCGAACGCCCGGCCCCAGACGGCGGGCCACAGGTAGTTGGCCTTGAGCCGCAGCATCGTCTCGAAGACCTTGGCGTAGAAGGCTGCGTTGAACGCGTTGGGGAACCCCGGGGCCTTGCCCGGCCCGAAGTACCTGGGCGCCCAGATGCCGAGAGCAGGGTTCTCGTCGTTGAGGAAGATGCCGCGGTACTTGACCGCCGGCGTCCCCTGGGTGTGCCGACCGGGCCTGATGTACAGCTGGTCGGTGCGCAGCGGCGCGACGTCGTCCCACCAGTACCAGGGGGACACGCCGATCCGCCGGGAGAGGTCGTAGGCCCCGAAGATCGTCCCTCGCTGGTCGCTGCCGGCGAGAACCAGGGCCCGGTCGACCCCGGGCCACGGGTTCTCGACGATCTGCTGCCGCGAGGTCTCCCACCGTCCGGCGACCCCCCGGACGTCGAGCAGCCCGCGGGCCACCAGGCCGTCGACGACGGGGCTGCGGCCCAGCGTGCCCAGCACGACCACGGCGCTACCCGTCGGCGCACCGCCGATCGACACCGCCGGGCGGACGCCGGTGATCCGCGCGACGTCGTCGCGCAGGTCACCGGCGACACGGACGACGCCGGCGAAGTCGGCGTCGTCCACCCAGATCGGCAGTGCCCGGCCGGCGGCGACCAGGGCGAGACCGCCGGGGACCGGGGTGCGGGAGACGTAGTCCCCCGGACCGCCCGGGCCTTCGGCACCGCCGACCGAGATCGGGGTGGCGGCGCCGACCACCGCGGGCGCCGCTGCAGCGGCGGACCCGGCCACCGTCGATGCGGGCACAGCGATGCCCAGTGCGGCGAGGCCGGCGACGACCTCGCGCCGGGACGGCGGGCGTCCGGGGAACACGGTTCAGCCCCGCTGTCCGGCGGCGACGGCCAGGTCGCGGCGCAGCGTCTCGTAGGCGGGCTTCCGGTTGTAGTTCTCGTCCCAGGGCAGAGCCGCGCCCTGGCCCTCGAAGACACCGGGGATCCAGGAGTACCTGTCCGAGATGCCCCAGATCGTGAAGCTGCGGCAGGAGCTGACCAGCAGGCAGCTGTCCATCAGCACGTCGTAGGCGGCGGCCTGCGCGGCGAGCTTGATGTTGTCTGCGGGCAGGTCGAACCGGACGTCGGCCTCGGTGACGGCGATCTCCGCGCCGAGCCGGGCGAACCGCTGCATGTTGGACAGGACGTCCGGGTAGCCGTACTGGATGTCGAAGTGCGCCTGCATGCCGAGGCCCTGCACCGGCACGCCCTGTGACTTGAGCTTCTGTGCCATCGAGTAGGCGGCATCGCTCTTGGCGTTGATGCCCTCGACGTTGTAGTCGTTGTAGAACAGCTTGGCGCTCGGGTCGGCCTGGTGCGCGAAGCGGAACGCGTCGGCGATGTAGGACGGGCCGAGTGTCCGCAGCCACACCGAGTCGCGCAGCGTGCCGTCCTCGTTCAGGGCCTCGTTCACGACGTCCCACTGCGAGATCTGGCCCTTGAAGTGGGTCAGCACCGCGAAGATGTGGTCGCGCATGATCGTGCGCAGTTCGGTGGCGCTGAAGTTGCCCTCGGTGACCCACGCGGGCAGCTGGCTGTGCCAGACGAGGGTGTGGCCGCGGACGACCTGCCCGTTGGCCTTGGCGAACGCGACCAGCTGGTCGGCCTGCGTCCAGTTGAACTCACCGCGCCGGGGCTCGATGACCTCCCACTTCATGACGTTCTCCGGCGTGACGGAGGAGAACTCCGTCTGCGCGGCGGCCCGGTAGGCCGCGTCGGTGGGCAGCACGTCCATGTTGATCGCGGCGCCGATCTTGATGCCCGCCTTGTCGGCGAGCTGGCGCAGCGTGGCCGTCTGGACGTCGCCGGCGGCGGCACTCCCGGCCGCAGTGCCGACAGCGGCACTCCCGGCCGCAGTGCCGACAGCGGGAGAGCCGGCCGGGACGCCGGGAACGGAGGACTCGGTCGGGACCGAACTGGTCGAGGTCGCCGCGGCCGCGCCGGCGGCACCGCCGACGGCCAGGGTGGTGGCGGCGGCGAGCGCGGCGGCCACGCGGACGGGGGTGGTTCGAGACGTGCGCATCTTCAGTTCTCCTCGGGGGCGACTCTGCTCCGGGCGTCGGCCGAAAGTTTCAGCAGACGTAGACGAAACGAAACCGTAAAGTTACCCACAGACACTGTCAATCCCGGGGTCGGCGGGAGGAGCGGCCCGTAGGTCCCGCGCGGGGCGGCTGTTCGGCCGGCCGTCGGCAGCTGCTGGGGCCACCCGCGAGACAGTGGCGTCCCGGGTCCGCCGTGGGGCAGGCTGCGCCGGTGCAGATGTCGATCCTGCCGCTCGGGCACTGTCGCTGTGGGCACGAGGTGGTGGCGCCCGGTCTCGCCGACGGGTCGCCGATGGCGCTGCCGGTGTCGGCCTACCTGCTCCAGCTCGACGACGGGACCAACGTCCTGGTCGACACCGGGATGAGCCGGATCCACATCGAGGACCCGCGTGCGACCTTCCGCGGTACGCCGATGGTCGACGCGCTGGTGCCCGACATGGCGCCGGCGGACGACCTGGAGTCCCGGTTGCAGGCCCTGGACGTCGCGGCCGCCGACATCGACTACGTCGTCAACACCCACCTGCACTTCGACCACGCCGGCAACAACGACCTGTTCCCCCGGGCGACGTTCGTGGTCCAGCGTGAGCACCACGCCATGGCGGTCGGCAACCCGAGCTTCCCCAACCAGTACTGGAACATCCCGAACGCCCGGTTCGAACTCGTCGACGGTGAACGCGAGCTGTTCGGTGGGGTCGAGTCGATCCTCACCCCGGGCCACGCCCCGGCGCACCAGTCGGTGCTGGTCCGGCTCCCCGACACGGGCGCGATGGTGATCTGCGGGGACGCCGTCTACGTCCAGGCCAACTTCGACGCCGACAACTGGCTCGGCCAGGCGGATCCGGACACGGCCCGGGCCTCGGCGCACAAGCTGCTCGACCTGGCCGCGCGCGAGGACGCCGTGCTGCTGTACGGGCACGACGCCGACCAGGCGCGCCGGTACCCGCGCGCGCCGCACGTCTACCGCTGAGGCGCCCCGCCTTCAGGTGGGGAGCAGTGCACTCCCGGGTTGGGCACACGCGGGCGCCGGAGCCGGCCGGGCGAGGTGGTGTCCCTGGACCGCGGGCACGCCGAGCTCGCGGAGCAGGCGGAGCTGGCCCGCGGTCTCCACGCCCTCGACGATCGTCTGCATGCCGAGCGCCGTGGCAAGGGCGAGGACGGCCGAGACCACCGCGGCGCCGGACCCGCCGGCGGTCAGCTGGGCGGTGAACGAGCGGTCGACCTTGACCACGTCCACCGGCAGTGCCGCCAGATGGGACAGGGAGGAGTACCCGGTGCCGAAGTCGTCGATGGCGAGCCGCACCCCGAGACCGGTGATCTGCTCCAGCAGCGGCCGGACCACCGGGAGGTCGTCCATCAGCACCGACTCCGTCAGCTCGATCCCGATCGCCCCGGGCGGCAGGCGGTGCCGGGTGACCGCCCGCTCCAGGTCGCCCAGCAGCTCCGCGTTGAGCTGTCGGGCCGACACGTTCACCCAGACGACGCCGTGCCCGACCGGTGCGTCAGGCGGGGGACGGTCCAGCCACTGCCGGGCCTGGGCCGCCGCGCGATCCAGCACCCATGCGCCGATCGGCAGCACGAGACCGCTGTCCTCGGCCACCCGGAGGAACTCCGCGGGCAGCAGCAGTCCCCGCGACGGGTGGCGCCAGCGCAGCAACGCCTCGACGGCCTGGACGCTACCGCTGGCGAGGTCGACGACGGGCTGGTACCACAGCTCGAACTGTTCGACGTCGATCGCGTCCTGCAGCGCCGTCTCGACGCGGCGGCGGGTGGCGGCGTCACGGTGCATCCCCGGGTCGTAGGCCACGTGCCGGGCGCGGCCGCCGCCCTTGGCGCTGTACATCGCGGTGTCTGCGTTGCGCAGCAGCACCGCGGCGTCGCCGTCGTCGTCCCGGCCACCGATGACGAGACCGGTGCTCACCGTCAGCCGGACGATGTCGTCGCCGCAGCTGATCGGTGCGGAGATCGCCGCTTCCAGTCGGTCGGCGATCCGCCGGGCACCGGCCAGGTCGGTGTGCTCACAGAGAGCGGTGAACTCGTCCCCGCCGAGCCTGGCCGCGGTGTCACCCGGCCGGAGCATCGACTGCAGCCGGGCCGCCACGGTCGCGAGCACCTGGTCACCGGCCGCGTGCCCGAGCGAGTCGTTGACCGCCTTGAAGTCGTCGAGGTCGCAGAACAGCAGCGCGAACTGCGACCTGTCGCGTCGGGCCCGGCCGATCGCCTGCGTCAGCCGGTCCAGGAACAGCGTCCGGTTCGGCAGGCCCGTCAGGCCGTCGTGCAGTGCCCGCCGGGTCATCTCCGCCTGCAGGCCGGCCTGCTCGCTGGTGTCCTGCACGTGCATCACCAGGTGTCCCGGACCACCGGAGGGGTCGTCGACGCGGGAGGTGGTCACCTGCGCGTAGAGGTAGTGGCCGGCCGAGTGGCGCAGCCGGCAATCGACCTGGACGCGTGTCTGCCTCCCCTCCCGGAGTGCGGCGCACGCCGCCTGGGCTGCGGCCAGGTCGTCGGGGTGGGTGCGGCTGAACAGGTCGGTGCCGAGGAGTTCGGACTCGGTGCGGCCAAGGACGACCTGCAGCTCCGCGTTGACCTGGAGCAGCACGCCCCTCGGGTCGGTGATCGCCATCCCGATCGGCGCGTCGCCGAAGGCGCTGGAGCGCTGGTCCAGTGCACTCCGGACCTGTCGGTCGGCCGGCTTCGCGGCGGGGCGCCGGTCGGTCACCTCCCGTTGGACCCCCACCCAGTTCGTCGGGTGGCCGGAGCCGTCGGTGACCGGGCTGATGCCGAGGTGGACCCAGAACCGGGAACCGTCCGCCCGGACGTTGAGCAGGTCGACCTCCGCCGGGGACAGCTCGCGCACCGCGGCACCGAGCACGTCGAGTGCGCCGCGGTCGGTGTCCGGGCACTGCAGGAAGCGGGGGTTGCGGCCGAGGACCTGGTCGGCCTGGTAGCCCGTCAACGCGGTGAACGCGTCGTTGACGTAGACGATCCGTGGTCCGTCGGCGGCCGCGTCGGCCGGCGCGTCGGTGATCATCAGCGACTCGGTCACGTTGGCGCACGCGGTCGCCAGCACCCGTGCATCTGGCGGGAACGGGCTCACCGGCACCTCCTCGGGGTCCGCCCGCACCGCGGGTCCAGGCCCGCTCGGCGTGGCCGGGCCGTTGCGCCCGAGTGTGCTCGACACGCCCGCCCGGCGTCGACACCCGGTGCCCACCGCCTCTAGCGTGGTGCCGGCAGCCGACGGGCGCGCCGGCGAGCGCGCGAGGGGGGACGACCGTGGGGATCGTGTCACGCGGGTTCCGTGGTCGCCGCCCGACCCGCGGTCCGGACCGGTTGCCGCCCGGCCAGTACGACACCGGGGACACGTTCCCGGTCCTGTCCGCGGGCCCGACCCCACGCCCGGACACCGACCGCTGGCAGTTCACGGTCTCCGTCGAGCGCGAGCAGGCGCGACGCTGGACCTGGCAGGAGTTCCAGGCGCTCCCGCGGGAGACGTTCACCGTGGACATCCACTGCGTGACGACCTGGTCGAAGTTCGACACCGGCTGGTCCGGGGTGTCCGTCGACGTGCTGCTCGACGGGGTGGAGCACGGTGCCGCGGAGTACGCGGTCGCGACCTGCGACGGCGGCTACACGACGAACCTGCCGTTGTCGGACCTGACCGGCGGGCGGGCCTGGGTGGTCGACACCTACGACGGGGCCCCACTGCACCCGGAGCACGGTGGTCCGGCCCGGTTGCTCGTCCCGCACCTGTACTTCTGGAAGTCGGCCAAGTGGGTCCGCGGCCTGAGCCTGTCGTCGGTGGACCGGCTCGGCTTCTGGGAGCGCAACGGCTACCACGCGCACGGGGACCCGTGGACCGAGCAGCGGTACGCGGGCGACTGAGCTGGGTGGCCGCCACGGTCACCGCGATGCGCCCGGAGTCCCGGCAGGCCGCCCGCCTCGTGCTCGACGTCCCGGGCTGGCCCGGCCACCTGCCCGGCCAGCACCTCGTGGTCCGGTTGACCGCCGAGGACGGTTACTCCGCGCAGCGCAGCTACTCGATCGCCTCCGCCGCGGACGGCAGCCGGGTGGAGCTCGTCGTGGAACGCCTGGCCGAGGGCGAGGTCTCGCCGTACCTGACCGACGACCTCGTTCCCGGTGACCAGCTGGAGGCCCGCGGGCCGATCGGCCTGCACTTCGTCTGGGACCCGGCCGACCAGGGGCCGGTGCAGCTGATCGCGGGTGGCTCCGGCGTCGCGCCGTTCCTGGCGATGCTCGCCGCGCACGCCGGCAGCGGGTCCGCTGCACCGATGCGGCTGCTGTACTCCGTCCGCTCGCCCGAGGTGGTCCTCGGTGCCGCCGAGCTGGCCGACCGGACGGACGGCGCCGAGGTGACCGTCACCTACACACGTCGCCCGCCGGCCGGCTGGTCCGGCGCGACCGGCCGGGTCGACGCCGCGCTGCTGACCGGGCGGGTGTTCGAGCCGGCGGACTCCCCGGCGGTGTACGTCTGCGGGCCGTCGGGCTTCGTGGAGGCCGTGAGCGGTGCTCTGGTCGACCTCGGCCACCCGGCCGACCGGATCCGCACCGAGCGGTTCGGCCCGTCGGGGACGGCAGCCCAGCCGACGCCGTGAGGCAGCGGCGGCGCGCCGGGTGTCGCGGTCGAGAGCTCAGGTGGCGACGCGCAGGACCCGCGTGCCGGGCCGGGGGTGGAGCCGGACGAAGGCGCCGATGATCTCCGGGCTCTCCGGGCGGCTCACGGCGTAGCCCTGGACCAGGTCGCACCCCATGCTGCGCAGCAGCTCGACCGTCTGGCGGTCTTCCGCGCCCTCCGCGACGACCCGGTGCCCGAGGCTCGAGGCCAGGCTGATGATCGTGCGCACCAGCACCTGGCTCTTCTCCTCGCCGGCGACCAGGCCGGCGATGAACGACCGGTCGATCTTGACCTCGCTGACCGGCAGCCGCTGCAGGTACGCCAGGCTGGAGTACCCGGTCCCGAAGTCGTCGAGCGACATCGTCACGCCGATCGCGGCGATGCGTTCCAGGATCGGCACGGCCCGCTCGGAGTCGTCCATCACACTGCTCTCGGTGATCTCCAGGATCAGCCGCGACGCGGGGACGCCGGCCTGCAGCAGTCCGGCGCTGATCAACTCAGGCAGCGCCGCGTTGTTCACCACGCGGGCGGACAGGTTGACCGCGACCGCCAGGTCCAGGCCCTGGGTCCGCCACTCGGCGCACTGCCGAAGCGCCTCGCGCAGCACCTGCTCGGTCAACGGGCCGATCAGCCCGTTCGCCTCCGCGAGTGGGACGAAGACGCTCGGGCCGAGCAGTCCGAGGCGGGGGTGTCGCCAGCGCACGAGCGCCTCGACGCTGTTGACCTCGTCCGTTGCCAGGTCCAGCTTCGGCTGGTAGACCACGGTCAACTCGTCCCGGTCCAACGCGAGGTGCAGGTCGGCCAGCAGGGCCAGGCGCTCGGCCCGTCCACGGTCGAGCTCCGCGGTGTACAGCACCACCTCGCCCGTCTCCTTCGCCACGTACATCGCGGTGTCGGCGTGCCGCAGCAGGTCCGACTCGTTGCCACCGGCGCTGGCCAGGGCGACACCGATGCTGGCCCGCGTGCTGAGGTTGGCCTCCGGCAGCTGGACGGGCGCGGCCAGCGCGCGCGCGAGGTGGGCGGTCAGCGTCGACAGCCGGGCGGCATCGCCCGGGTGCGGCAGGAACGCCGCGAACTCGTCACCGCCGAGGCGGGCGACGGTGGCGTCGTCCGGCAGGGTGGACTGGATGGTCCTGGCCAGCGAGCACAGCAGCGCGTCGCCGACGTGGTGGCCGAGGGTGTCGTTGACCTCCTTGAACCGGTCGAGGTCGAGCAGCAGTACCGCTCCCTCGACCCGCCCCGGTCCGGCGAGGCTGGACCGCAGGGTCTGCTCCAGCAGCGACCGGTTGGCCAGCCCGGTCAGGACGTCGTGGGTGGCCTCGTACCGCAGGCGGTCCATCAGCGTGCCGCTGCGGACGGCAACCGAGAGGTGGCCGGCGAGCGTCTGCAGCATGGCCTGGTCCTCGCGGGTGAACGACCCGGTGTCACCGAGCCGGTCCAGCACCATCAGGGCCCCGTCGCCGGAACCTCGGGGGAGCGGCACCACCACGGCGTCGCGCACCCCACGAGCCCGCAGCCAGCTGCGGTCACCGCTCCGGCGGGTCGAGGCGGGCAGCAGGGCCGGTGCCCCGTGGGCGCGCACCAGGCTGACGAAGTCGTCCGTGCTGGCCCAGGCATCCGGCAGCACCCGCAGCACGTCGTCCTCGCCGACCGACATCTGGACGGTGCCGTCCGGCTCGACGAGCAGGAGCTCGGCGGTGTCCGCCCGCATCAGCGACCGGACCCCGGCGAGCATCCGGCCCGCGAGGTCCTCGACCCCCCCGGACCCGCTGTTGAGCCCGACGAAGTCGTGCACCTGTTCCAGGGCCTCGTGCCGTCGGTGCAGGACCTGGAAGCCTCGGTAGACCCCGTACGCCGTCACGGCGAACACCACAGTGACGATCACGCCCACCCAGCCCTCGTGCACGAGGATCAGCGACGCGATCGCCGCCGTCGTCGACAGCACGCTGGTGAGCATCGCCGGCAGCCGGACCGCCGCGGTCACCCGGGCGGTGATCCCGCCCTGGTGCCAGCGGATCACCTGCAGGATCAGGTTCATCATCAGCTGGTCGACCAGCACCACGACCACGTAGCACGCGACCGCGGTCAGCACGGTCAACTCGCCGGACTCGCCCACGATCAGGCGCACCAGTACGACGTCCAACGCTGCTTCGGCCGCGTACGCGGCGACGTTGTACGTCGCCTTGGTCAGTGGCGCCCGCTGGATGGCGAACGCGACGGTGGAGCCGACCACCCGGGCGGCGATCAGCTGCCACGGGCCGCACAACAGGACGCCAAGAGTCAACGGCAGGTCGGCCAGGGTCATGGAGTACGCCTCCCGGCGGACCTCCACGTGCAGCAGGCAGAACTCGGCGAGGCAGAACAGCACCGCCAGGCCGAGCGCGACCTCCAGCGGTGACAACCCGAACGGGGCCGGGAGCACTGGCCCCGAGTGGGGGACCGCGGCGAGGGCGGCAGCTCCCAGCGCCAGGGCAGCCGTCAGCAGGGCCGTCGCCCGACTCGGGTCGACCCTGCGCCGACCCATCAGATCGGAAGGCTGCCGGACCACCCGACCGAGTGTGCGCCACCGGCGGTCGTGACGGTGCGGGTGGGCGTGATGGACCAGCGGGACCCGGCG
>CAXTBU010000040.1:9920-27542 GCA_964242885.1 uncultured Actinomycetales bacterium | reverse complement strand
GTGCGGGGCGCTGGCCGCTCGGCGCGGGCGTCGGTCGTCGCCGGACGCCGGGCCGCCTTTGGACGCCGGGGCCGGGCCGCACGAGGATGGCGGCATGGCCGCAGCACCGCCCTCGTTCCCGGGACGCCCGGGTCGCCCGTCCTCCCCCCGACCGCCGGTCGGCACACCGCCCGCGGGTCGCCCCGCACCTCCGGCCGCCCGGCCGCCGATCTCCGCCCGCGGGGCCGTCGACCTGTCGACCTACCGCGCCCCGGCCCCGCCGGCCGGGGACGGACCGGCGGGTCCAGCGGGGTCGGCGGGGTCGGCGGGGCCCACCGGCCGCCCGCCCGCCCCGGGGGGGCCTGCGCAGCCGGGCGGCGCCGCGCCCGGGTCGTTCACCCGCGCGGTGACGGAGGCGACGTTCCAGGCCGACGTCCTCGAGGAGTCGATGACCGTCCCGGTCGTGCTGGACCTCTGGGCGACCTGGTGCGAGCCCTGCAAGCAGCTGTCCCCGGTGCTGGAGCGGCTGGCGGACGAGTACCGGGGCCGGTTCGTCCTGGCGACGGTCGACGTGGACGCCGAGCAGCGCATCGCCGCGGCGCTGCAGGTCCAGTCGATCCCGACGGTCGTCGGCGTGGTCGCCGGGCAGCTGGTGCCGCTGTTCGCCGGCGCGATCCCCGAGCAGCAGGTCCGCCAGGTGCTCGACGAGCTGATCCGGGTCGGCACCGAGCAGGGGCTGACCGGCCCGGCCGCCCCGCGCCCGCCCGCGGGCGCACCGGCACCGGCAGCGGCGCCTGAGGAGCCGGCGGAGGACCCGCGGTTCACCGAGGCCTACGACGCGGTCGAGGCAGGCGACTACGCCACGGCGGTCGCGGTCTTCCGCAGGCTGCTGTCCGTCGAGCCCGGCCTGCCCGAGGCGGTCGCCGGGCTGGCCCAGGTCAGCCTGCTGGCCAGGACCGCCGACACCGACCCCGGGGCTGCCGTCGCCGCGGCGGCCGCCGACCCGTCCGACGTCGCGGCGGGACTGGCCGCCGCGGACGCGGAGTTCGTCGCCGGTGCCGTCGAGGCGTCGTTCGACCGGCTCGTGGGGCTGGTCCGGGTCAGCTCCGGCGCGGACCGTGACCGGGTCCGCTCCCGCCTGCTGGAGCTGTTCGAGGTGCTCGGCACGGACGACCGCCGGGTCGCCGCCGCCCGCGGGAAGCTGGCCAACGCGCTGTTCTGAGGTCCAGGACGACGGAGCGCACCGGGGTGGACGACGGAGCGCTGCTCACCCGGAGGCGAGCAGCGCTCCGCTGGCGTGGACGCGGTCGGTCAGCCGCCCTCGTGGCGGAACCACACGGTGGCCAGCGGCGGCAGCACGACCGCCGCCGAGGCGGGGAACCCGAACCACTCGTCGCCGCTCGCCGCGACACTGCCGTGGTTGCCGACCCCCGAGCCGCCGTACAGCTCGGCGTCGCTGTTGAGCACCTCGGTCCACCGCCCGGCCCGCGGCAGCCCGATGCGGTAGGCGTGGTGCGGAACGGGGGAGAAGTTGGTCACCGCGGCCACCATCGAGCCGTCGGAGCCGAACCGCAGGAAGCTCAGCACGTTGGCCGAGGCGTCGTCGGCGTCGATCCAGCTGAACCCGGTCGGCTGGTGGTCCAGGGTGTAGAGCGCCGGGCTGGCCTGGTAGACGTGGTTGAGGTCGCGGACCAGCCGCTGGACGCCGGCGTGCTCGGCGACCTCGAGCAGGTCCCAGTCCAGCCCGCGGGTCTCCGCCCACTCCCGGTACTGGCCGAGCTCGCTGCCCATGAACAGCAGCTGCTTGCCGGGGTGGGCCCACATGTAGCCCAGGAACGCGCGCAGGTTGGCGAACTGTCGCCACCGGTCCCCGGGCATCTTGCCCAACAGGGAGCCCTTGCCGTGCACCACCTCGTCGTGGCTGATCGGCAGGACGAAGTTCTCCGAGTACGCGTAGACCATCGAGAACGTCATCCGGCCGTGGTGGTACTGGCGGTAGACCGGTTCCTCGGCCATGTAGGCCAGGGAGTCGTGCATCCAGCCCATGTTCCACTTGAAGCCGAACCCGAGCCCGCCGGAGTCGGTCGACCGGGTCACCCCCGGCCACGCGGTCGACTCCTCCGCGATCATCAGCGCGGTCGGGTGCCGGCGGTAGACGGTGGCGTTGGTCTCCTGCAGGAACGAGACGGCCTCCAGGTTCTCCCGGCCGCCGAACGCGTTCGGCACCCACTCGCCCTCGGACCGGGAGTAGTCCAGGTAGAGCATCGAGGCGACCGCGTCGACGCGCAGCCCGTCGATGTGGAACTCCGACAGCCAGTACAGGGCGTTCGCGACCAGGAAGTTGCGCACCTCGTGCCGGCCGAAGTCGAAGACGTTGGTGCCCCAGTCCGGCTGCTCGCCGCGGCGCGGGTCCGGGTGCTCGTACTGCGCCGTCCCGTCGAACCGGGCCAGCGCCCACTCGTCGCGCGGGAAGTGGCCGGGCACCCAGTCGACGATCACGCCGATGCCGGCGGCGTGCAGCCGGTCCACCAGCAGCCGGAGGTCGTCCGGGGTGCCCAGGCGGGCCATCGGCGCGTAGTAGGAGGTCACCTGGTACCCCCAGGACCCGCCGAACGGGTGCTCGGCGACGGGCAGGAACTCGACGTGGGTGAACCCCTGCTCGACGACGTAGTCGACCAGCTCGGTGGCCAGGGCCGCGTAGTCCAGCCCGTACCGCCAGGAACCCAGGTGGACCTCGTAGATGCTCATCGGCTCGCTGTACGGGTTGCCGCCGCGCAGCCTGTCGAACCACGAGTCGTCGGACCACGCGAACTCGCTGGTGAACACCCGCGACGCGGTGTCCGGGGCGACGCCGGTCCACTTGGCCAGCGGGTCGGCCTTGGTCCGCCAGACCGAGTCGGCACCGAGGACCTCGAACTTGTAGAAGTCGCCGTTGCCGACGCCAGGCACGAACAGCTCCCACACCCCGCTGCTGCCGAGCGACCGCAGCGGGTTGACCCGGGCGTCCCACCGGTTGAAGTCGCCGACGACGCGCACGCCGCGGGCGTTCGGTGCCCACACCGCGAACGAGGTCCCGGTCACCGGGCCGCCGACCGCCTGGTAGGTGTGCGAGTTCGCGCCGAGCACCTGCCACAGCTGCTCGTGCCGGCCCTCACCGACCAGGTGCAGGTCCAGGCCACCGAGGGTCGGCAGGTAGCGGTAGGGGTCGTCCTCGACGCGCTCAACGCCGCCGCGGACGACGACCAGGCGGTAGTCCGGCACCTGCCCGGGAACCGGCGACGTCGCGGCGCCGACCCAGACGCCCTCGTGCTCGTGCTCGAGCGGCACCTCGACGACCGGGCCGCCCGGCGCCTGGAGCACGGCGGTCACCGAGTCCGCGAGCGGGCGCAGCGCCCGGACGGTGACGGTCGCGCCGTCCAGGTGCGCCCCGAGGACGCCGTGCGGGTCCGGGTGGGCGCCGCCGACGAGCCGCTCCAGCTCGACGACCGGCACCGGGCGGACGCGAACCGCCGGCTTGGGCACCGCCGGCGTGGGCACCGCCGGCTTGGGCGCCGCCGGCCCGGGGGCCGCCGGCCCGGGGGCCGCAGCTGCCGGCTCGGGCACGGTGGGGGACGGGGGCGTCCCGCGTCCGGTGGTGCTCATCGTGTGCTCCCCTCGGTGGCCGCCAGCCGGGTCAGTGCCGCCAGTGGCACCGGGGTCCAGGACGGCCGGTAGCGGACCTCGTACAGCAGTTCGTAGACGGCCTTGTCGCTCTCGTAGGCGCGCAGCAGCACGTCGGACTCCCGCGGGTCGCTGCCGGACACCTCCGCGTAGCCGCGGCAGAACGCGTCCACGTTGCGGTCGCGCCACTCCGCGGCCCGGTAGCTGCGCTGCCGGTTCTCCGGGTCACCGGCCAGCGCCTGGCGCGAGGCGTACTCGAACGAGCGGAGCATCCCGGCGACGTCGCGCAGCGGCGAGTCCAGTGCCGTCCGCTCCCGGATCGGGCGCGCCGGCTCGCCCTCGAAGTCCAGCACCCGCCAGCCGCGCAGCGTCCGGACGGTCTGGCCCAGGTGCAGGTCGCCGTGCACCCGCTGGACCCGGACCGGGCCGGCCGTGGCGGCCAGCGCGTCGTACAGCGCCGCCAACCCGGGCACCAGCGGCTCAAGGACGTCCAGCTCGGCCGCCGCGGCGGACAGCCGGTCGCGGAGCAGCCTCGCGAGGGCCGAGGTGCCCGCGGCGTCGAGGGTGTCGGTGGGCAGGTGCCGGGCGAGGTCGACGTGCACCCCGGCGACGGTCTGCCCGAGCCGGTCGGCCTCCGCGGCGAAGTCTCCGCCGACCTCCTCGGCGTGCAGGTCCTCCTCCGCGAGCAGGTCCCGGACGCTGGCCAGGGCGAGCTCCCAGCCGTCGGTGGCGTTGCGCTGGAAGACCTGCGCCATCGCCAGGCTGCCGCGGGCGATCGACCCGCCGGCGCCCGGGTCCGGCCAGCTGCCCGACGCCGATCCGAGCAGGGCCGGCACGTCGGCGGTCCCGGCCTCGGTGAGCACCGTGCCGATCTCGATGTCCGGGTTCATCCCGGGCCACAGCCGCCGGAACACCTTGACGATCGCGTCCTCGCCGTACACCAGCGAGGTGTTGGACTGCTCGGCGCCGAGCACCCGCGGCGGCCCGTCGCTGGGCAGCCCCGTCGCCGGGCCGGCGGTGAAGTCCAGCGCCCCCACCGAGCGGCCCTGGCCCAGCAGCTGCATGAGCAGCACCGCGGTCTCCCGGTCCGGCAGCGCGTCGAACACCCAGGTCCCGTCGACCTCCCCCACCGCCTTGCGGCCGGGGCAGTCGTCGTGCTCGGCCCGGAAGGTCAACGGCACCTGGTACACCTGCGCCGGCCACCGCTCGGCCCCGGCCTCGGGAGCCACCGACACGACCAGGTGGTGGAAGACCGGGTCCTGCACCGGCAGCGGGGTGGACACCAGCACCTCGACGGAGACCGGCGTCCCCGCGGACACCGCGCACCACCGCTGGCCGGGCAGCCACCCGGCCAGCAGCGACTCCAGGCCCGCGCGGTCCGGGACCGGGAAGTCCCGGACCGGTGCTGCCGCGGCCTCGGTCACGCGAGCCCTCCGGGGGTGCGGCAGCCGCTCATGACAGTCCTCCGGACGCCTGGGGCCCGCCGGCGGGCGGGTTGTCGGCCGGCTGCAGCCGGAACCAGTAGAACCCGTGCCCGGCCAGCGTCAGCAGGTAGGCCTGCTCGGTGATCCGGGGGAACCGTGCCCCGCCGATGAGCTCCACGGGCGTGTGCCCCTCCCAGGTGCGCAGGTCCACCTCGGTCGCCTGCGGGAACCGCGACAGGTTGTTCACGCAGAGCACCTTGTCCCCCCGGTACTCCCGGACGAAGGCGAGCACGCCCGGGTTGGAGCCGCCGAGGTCGCGGAAGTCGCCCAGCCCGAACGCGTTGTGCGCCTTGCGGACCGAGATCATCCGCCGCGTCCAGTGCAGCAGCGAGCTGGTGTTGGCCAGCTGCGCCTCCACGTTGGTGACCTGGTAGCCGTGCACGGCGTCCATCACCACCGGCAGCGTGAGCCGGCCCGGCTCGGCGGTGGAGAACCCGGAGTTGCGGTCCGGGGTCCACTGCATCGGTGTCCGCACGCCGTCCCGGTCGCCGAGCCAGATGTTGTCGCCCATCCCGATCTCGTCGCCGTAGTAGAGGACCGGCGACCCGGGCAGCGCGAGCAGCAGCGCGGTGAACAGCTCGATCTGGTTGCGGTCGTTGTCCAGCAGCGGGGCCAGCCGACGGCGGATCCCGATGTTGGCCTTCATCCGCGGGTCCTTGGCGTACTCGCCCCACATGTAGTCGCGCTCTTCGTCGCTGACCATCTCCAGGGTCAGCTCGTCGTGGTTGCGCAGGAACACGCCCCACTGGCAGCCGTCCGGGATCGCCGGCGTCTGCTCGAGGATCTCGCTGATCGGGTAGCGGCTCTCCCGGCGCACCGCCATGAACAGCCGCGGCATCACCGGGAAGTGGAAGGCCATGTGGCACTCGTCGCCGCCGGCCGTCGGGTCCCCGAGGTACTCCACCACGTCGGCGGGCCACTGGTTGGCCTCGCACAGCAGCACGGTGTCCGGGTAGTCGGCCTCGATCTCGCCGCGCAGGCGCTTGAGGAACGCGTGCGTCTCCGGGAGGTTCTCGCAGTTGGTGCCCTCCCGCTCGAACAGGTAGGGCACCGCGTCGAGGCGGAACCCGTCGATGCCCAGGTCCAGCCAGAACCGCAGCGAGGAGATGATCGCGTCCTGCACCGCCGGGTTGTCGAAGTTGAGGTCCGGCTGGTGGGAGAAGAAGCGGTGGAAGAAGTACTGCTTGCGGACCTGGTCGAAGGACCAGTTGCTGGTCTCGGTGTCGACGAAGATGATCCGCGCGTCGGCGTACCGCGAGTCGTCGTCGCTCCAGACGTAGAAGTCGCCGAACGGCCCGTCCGGGTCGCTGCGGCTGGCCTGGAACCACGGGTGCGCGTCCGAGGTGTGGTTCGCGACGAAGTCGATGATCACCCGGATGCCCCGCTCGTGCGCGCGTGCCACGAAGTTGCGGAAGTCGTCCAGGGTGCCGAACGCCGGCAGCACGTCGCAGTAGTCGGCGACGTCGTAGCCGCCGTCGCGCAGCGGCGAGGTGAAGAACGGCGGCAGCCACAGGCAGTCGACGCCCAGCCAGGACAGGTAGTCCAGCTTGTCGGCCAGGCCGCGCAGGTCACCGGTGCCGTCGCCGTCGGAGTCGGCGAAGCTGCGCACCAGCACCTCGTAGAAGACGGCCGTCTTGAACCAGGCCGGGGTGTCCGAGCTCAGCTGCCGCTCGCCCATCGGGGCGAGGAACGCCTGCTCCTCGGCGTGCTGGGACGGCGGGGTGTCGGGGTTCGGCGCCCGCCCCGGCCGGCCGGCGGTACGCGGTTCCGCGGAGGTCACGCGTGCGGTCGCCGCCGAGGCACGGGCGGCGGACAGGTCGGGCAGCGTGGTCACCGCTGACTCCTCAGGCTGGGGTGGAGCACCGGCAGGGCCACGGTCCGGCGGGTGCCCTGGCGGGCGGGGGTCACCGGGTGACCGAGAAGACGTGGGCGACGCGCGTCCACGGGTCGAGCCGGACGTAGTTGCGCCGGCCCCAGTGCCAGCGCTCGCCCGAGATCAGGTCCGTCACGTCGAACTCGGCGTGGCTGGGGAAGCCCAGCGCGGTCTCGTCCAGCTCGACGACGGTCTCGTGGGCCGCGAACGGGTCCAGCAGCAGCACCGTCAGCACCACGTCGTCGCCCTCGGCGCGGGAGTACACCAGCACGTCGTCGTCGGGCGTCTCGTGGAAGCGCAGGCCGCGCAGTCGCTGCAGCGCCGGGTGCTCGTGCCGGATCGTGTTGAGCCGGGTGATCAGCGGGATCAGCGACGCCCCGCGCGCCTCGGCGCCGGCGGGGTCGCGCGGCCGGAGCTGGAACTTCTCGGTGTCCAGGTACTCCTCGCTGCCGGGGCGGACCGGGACGTTCTCGAACAGCTCGAACCCGGAGTAGACGCCCCAGGTGGGCGAACTGGTCGCCGCGAGCACCGCTCTGATCGCGAACGCGGCCGGGCCGCCCGTCTGCAGGTAGCCGTGCAGGATGTCGGGGGTGTTGACGAAGAAGTTCGGGCGCAGCACCGGGCTGGTGACATCCGACAGCTCGGTGAGGTACTCGGTGAGCTCCTCCTTGCCGGTCCGCCACGTGAAGTACGTGTAGGACTGGTCGAACCCCACCTTCGCCAGCTCGCGCATCATCGCGGGGCGGGTGAACGCCTCGGCCAGGAACACCACGTCCGGGTCGGTCCGGTGGATCTCGCCCAGGACGGCCTCCCAGAACTGGACCGTCTTGGTGTGCGGGTTGTCCACCCGGAAGATCCGCACCCCGTGGGACATCCAGTACCGCAGCAGCCGCAGCGACTCCGCGACCATCCCGGCCAGGTCGCGGTCGAAGTTGATCGGGTAGATGTCCTGGTACTTCTTCGGCGGGTTCTCCGCGTACGCGATCGAGCCGTCCGCACGGATGCTGAACCACTCCGGGTGCTCGCGGACCCACGGGTGGTCCGGACTGGCCTGCAGCGCGAAGTCCAGCGCCACCTCCAGGCCCAGTCCGGTCGCCCGGGCCACGAAGGCGTCGAAGTCCTCGATCGTCCCGAGGTCCGGGTGGATCGCGTCGTGGCCGCCCTCGGCCGCGCCGATCGCCCACGGGGACCCGACGTCGTCCGGGCCCGGGTCCAGGGTGTTGTTGGGGCCCTTGCGGAACGACCGGCCGATCGGGTGGATCGGCGGCAGGTAGACGACGTCGAAGCCCATCGCGGCCACCCGGTCCAGCTCGGTGGCGGCGGTCCGGAAGGTGCCCGAGCGCAACACCCCGGTGACCGGGTCGGGGGTCGCACCGATCGACCGCGGGAAGAACTCGTACCAGCTGCCGACCAGCGCCCGCTGGCGGGAGACCCTCAGCGGGCGGGCGTCGGACCGGGTCAGCAGGTCCCGCAGCGGCGCCGCCTCGAACGCCTCGGCGGCCTCGTGCCCGGTGGCGAGGGCGAACCGCTCGTCGACCCCGGCGTCCCGGTCGGTCAGCACGCCGGCGATCCGCCCGAACGCGGCCCGCTCGGCGGAGTCGGCGGGCGCGGCGGTGGCGGCGCGGGTGAACAGCAGGACGCCCTCGGCGAAGGTCAGCTCGACGTCGATGGCCGCGGGCACCTTGACCTCGGCGACGTGCCGCCAGGTCGCCCACGGGTCGCTCCACGCCTGCACGAGGTAGGACCAGTCGCCCTCCGCGTCCGGGCGCAGCCAGGCCGCGTACCGGTCGGTACCCGGCGCGGTGAGCAGCATCCGGACCGGCGGCAGCTCACTGCCGTCCGGGCGGACGAGGACCGCCTCCGCCGCCAGGGCGTCGTGGCCCTCGCGGAACACCGTGGCACCGACCGGGAACGCCTCGTCCACGACAGCCTTCGCGGCGCGGCGGCCGTCGTCGACGACCGGGGTGACGCCGACGATCGGGATGCGGCCGACGACCGTGCCCGAGGGCGCCGGCTGGGGAGCCAGCGCGCCTGCCCCGCCTGCCCCGCCGGCGGAGTCCGGGCCCGCACCGCCGGCGGACCCGGTGCCCGCGGCGGTCGGTGCGTCGGCGGCGTCGCCGGTCGGACCGGCGACGCCGGTCGCCCCCGCCCCGGCCGGTGCCGGGTCGACGGCGGCGGGCGGAGCAGCTGCGCGTCTGGCGCGCTGGCGGCCCCCGGCCGCTGCCGGCTGCGCGGGGGGGTCGGCGGTGGGGATCCGGTTCGAGGCGCTGCCGGGGCGGCGCGCTGGCTTCGGCGTCGGCACGCGCCGAACGTACCGACAACCACGGGCCGATCGCACCGCCGACCGTGATGGAGTCGCACCGCCGACCGTGGTCGAGTCGCACCGCCGACCGGCACGGCGACCGTGTCCGCGGCCCGCCGGACCACCGGCGCCGGGCGTCCCCCGCCCACCGGTTCCGGGTCCCGGAACCGCCTGCGGACCGTTACCTTGACGCCGTGCGCGCCATAGGTCGTTTCACCGTCCGCCCGACGCTCCCTCCCGCCCTCGGGCCGCTGGAGGACCTCGCGAACAACCTGCGCTGGTCCTGGCACCAGCCCACCCAGGCGCTGTTCGCCTCGATCGACCCGGTGCTGTGGCAGACGGTCGGGGAGGACCCGCTGCGCCTGCTTGGCTCGGTGTCCGCGGACCGGCTGGCCGAGCTGTCCGACGACACGTCCTTCGGCGCCCGGCTGGCCGAGGCGTCCACGGACCTGGCCGGCTACCTGGCCGGGGACCTGTGGTACCAGCGCGAGCAGGCAGCCGGTCCGGTCGCGCTGGCCTACTTCTCCGCCGAGTTCGGGGTGGCCGCCGTGCTGCCCCAGTACTCCGGCGGGCTGGGGATCCTCGCCGGGGACCACCTCAAGGCGGCCAGCGACCTCGGCGTCCCGCTGATCGGGGTCGGCCTGCTCTACCGGCTCGGCTACTTCCGGCAGTCCCTGGACCGCGACGGCTGGCAGCAGGAGCGCTACCCCCTCGTCGACCCGGCGGGCCTGCCGCTGACCGTGCTGCGCGAGGACGACGGCCGTCCGGTGCGCATCGTCGTCGGGCTGCCCGGCGGCCGGCAGGTGGCTGCCCAGGTGTGGGTGGCCTCCGTCGGGCGGGTGCCGCTGCTGATGCTGGACAGCTTCGTGGAGGAGAACGCGCCCGCCGAGCGCGACGTCACCGACCGCCTGTACGGCGGGGAGCCGGAACACCGGCTGCAGCAGGAGATGCTGCTGGGCATCGGCGGCGTCCGGGCGCTGCGGGCCTACTGCCGCATCACCGGGCACCCCGAGCCTGTCGTCTACCACGCCAACGAGGGCCACGCCGGCTTCCAGGGGCTGGAGCGCATCCGGGAACTGACCGAGGGCGCCGGGTTCGGCTTCGACGCCGCCCTCGAGTCCGTGCGGGCCGGCACGGTCTTCACCACCCACACCCCGGTCCCGGCGGGCATCGACCGGTTCGCGCTCAACCTGGTCGGCGACCACTTCGGCGGCCCCAACGCCGTGCCGGGCGTGCCGGTCGAGCGGGTCATCGAGCTCGGCCGCGAGGACTACCCGGGCGGCGACCCGGAGGTGTTCAACATGGCGGTGATGGGCATGCGCCTGTCCTCGCGGCGCAACGGCGTCTCCCTGCTGCACGGCGAGGTCAGCCGCGGGATGTTCGCCAGCCTGTGGCCCGGCGTCGACGCCCCCGAGGTGCCGATCGCCTCGATCACCAACGGCGTGCACGGCCCGAGCTGGGTCGCCCCTGAGCTGGCCGAGCTGTTCAGCGCCTCGGTCGGCGACCTCGAGCACGACGACGGCGACTGGTCGCGGATCGACGAGGTCCCCGCCGACCGGCTGTGGTCGGTCAAGCGGGTGCTGCGCGCGCGCCTGGTCGCCGAGGTCCGGACGCGGCTGCGCGAGTCGTGGCACTCCCGCGGCGCCACCGACGCGGAGCTGCGCTGGGTCGACGGCGTGCTGGACCCGGACGTGCTGACGATCGGCTTCGCCCGCCGGGTGCCCTCCTACAAGCGGTTGACGCTGATGATGCGCGACCCGGACCGGCTCCGCCGGCTGCTCACCGACCCGGACCGGCCGGTGCAGATCGTCATCGCCGGCAAGAGCCACCCGGCCGACGAGGGCGGCAAGCGGCTGATCCAGCAGATCGTCCGGTTCAGCGACGACCCCGCGGTGCGGCACCGCATCGTGTTCCTGCCCGACTACGACATCTCCATGGCCAAGCCGCTGTACCCCGGCTGCGACGTCTGGCTGAACAACCCGCTGCGCCCGTACGAGGCCTGTGGCACCTCGGGCATGAAGGCCGCGCTGAACGGCGGGCTCAACCTGTCCATCCGCGACGGCTGGTGGGACGAGTGGTTCACCGGGGACAACGGCTGGGCCATCCCGTCCGCGGAGGGGGTCGGCGACCCGGAGCGGCGCGACGACCTGGAGGCCGAGGCGCTGTACGACCTGCTGGAGACCGAGGTCACCCCGGCCTACTACGGGCTGGACGACGCCGGCCTGCCGACCCGCTGGCTGCACATGCTGCGCAACACGTTCACCTCCCTGGGCCCGAAGGTGCTGGCCACCCGGATGGTCCGCGACTACGTCGGCCAGCTGTACCGGCCGGCGGCGGTCGCGGCGGCGGCGGTGTCGGGCGAGTCGGCCGCGGCAGACCTCGCCCAGTGGAAGCAGTTCGTCAGGTCCAGCTGGGCGCAGGTGAGCATCGACTCGGTCGACTCCGACATCGCCTCGGCTGGCGGGCCGCAGCACGTGCCGACCGTCGGGGCGGTGCTCACCATCCGGGCGGCTGTCGGCCTCGGCGCGCTGCACCCGGACGACGTCCGCGTCGAGGTCGTGCACGGGACGGCCGACGCCGAGGACCAGCTCGTCGAGCCGGTCGCCACCCCGCTCGTGCGGGTTCCCGGCCCCGCCGGGGATGCTGCCGGTGGGCCGGCCCGCTACGACGGGCAGGTCGCGCTGGACCGCACCGGCGGGTTCGGCTACACGGTGCGCGTGGTGCCGACCCACCCGAACCTGGTGTCGCCGGTCGAGCTCGGCCTGGTCCGCGTCGCCGGCTGACCAGCCGGCTCCAGGTGCCCCGCCGGCTGACCAGCCGGCTCAGCCCGCCTGGACGAACACCAGCACCGAGCGGGCGGTGACCGAGACCGGCGCGCCCGGCTGGATCGGCGGCGACTCGGGGGCCTCCGGGTACGCCGAGTCCGCGACCAGGTGCCACGGCACGTCGCCGCCGACCGCCGGCCCGGGCAACCGGACCGTGCGGTGGCCGACGCCGGCGTGGAAGACGGCCAGCACGGCGGGATCGCCCGGCCCCGCGCCCGGGCGCAGCATGCCGAGCGTCTGGTTGGCCGGGTCGAACCAGTCGCCGGGCTGCATCGCCGCGCCGTCGCCGGTCAGCCACCGGGCGGCGCCGGGCTCGCCCTGCTCGGCGAACACCGTCGGGCGCAGGCAGGCGTGCCGGCCGCGCAGGTCCAGCAGCCGGCGCACCCAGCGCGTCAGGTCGGTGCCGGACCCGGCGCCCCGAGCGCTCCAGTCGACCCAGGTGGTCGGGTCGTCCAGGCAGTAGGCGTTGTTGTTGCCGTTCTGCGTCCGGTCCAGCTCGTCGGCACCGAGCAGCATCGGCGTGCCGGCCGACAGCAGGACGGTCGCCACCAGGTTGCGCCGCTGGCGGGCGCGGACCGCGAGCACGTCGGGATCGCCGCTGGGCCCCTCCACGCCGTGGTTGGACGACCGGTTCTCCCCGGTCCCGTCCCGGTTGTCCTCGCCGTTGGCCTCGTTGTGCTTGCCGTCGTAGCTGACCAGGTCGGTGAGGGTGAACCCGTCGTGGGCGGTGACGAAGTTGACCGACGCCAGGGGTGACCGGCCGCCGTGGTCGAAGACGTCGCTGGAACCCGCCAGCCGGGACGCCAGGTCGCGCAGGTTCGCGCTGTGGTCCGGCTCCGGGTGCCCGTCCAGGGCGGCGCTGGTGCGGGACGGTCGGCCGGTGGACCGCCCGACGGGGGCCGCCGCCGCCGCGGTGCCGACCCGGCGTCCGGTCCGCCGCTCGGGCACCGGGCGGGGACCGACCGTGCCCGGGACGCCGCCGCGCCAGTAGTCGCGCACCGTGTCGCGGAACCTGTCGTTCCACTCCGCCCAGCCGGCCGGGAACCCGCCGAGCACGTACCCGCCGTCGCCGATGTCCCAGGGCTCGGCGATCAGCACCGCGCGCCGCAGGACCGGGTCCTGGCCGACGGCCGCGAGGAACGGGGACAGCGGGTCGAAGCCGTTGCCGCGCTCCACCGGGGCCCGGCACAGCGCCGGCGCGAGGTCGAAGCGGAACCCGTCGACGTGCATCTGGGTGACCCAGTACCGCAGCGAGTCCAGGACGAGCCGCAGCGTGGCCGGCTGCGACAGGTCGACGGTGTTCCCGCAGCCGGTGACGTCGAGGTAGCCGCCGCCGGCGGTGTGCCGGTAGCTGGTCCGGTCGGCGAGGCCGCGCAGGCTGGTGGTGACCCCGTCCGGCCCCTGCTCCGCGGTGTGGTTGTAGACCACGTCGAGGAGCACGGCGATGCCGGCCTCGTGCAGGGCGGCGACCATCGCCTTGAACTCCGCGACCTGTCCACCGCCGCCGACGCTGCTGTAGCCGTCGTGCGGGGCGTTGAACGCCAGGGTGTTGTAGCCCCACACGTTGGTCAGCCCGAGGGCGGACAGCCTCGGCTCGGTGGCGAACTGGTGCACCGGCAGCAGTTCGACCGCGGTGACGCCCAGGTCGTGCAGGTGGCCGACGACCGCGGGGTGCGCCAGGCCGGCGTAGGTGCCGCGCAGCTGCGCCGGCACGTCGGGGTGCAGCCGGGTGTACCCGCGGACGTGGATCTCGTCGACGACCAGGCCGTCGCGGCCGGGGGCCGGGCGCACGTCGCGCGCCCAGTCGAAGCCGGCCGGTCCCGCGTCGGTCGCCGGATCGGGCACGACACACCAGGGCCGGCCGTCCGGGCCGGCGGCGAGAACCGCGCGCGCGTACGGGTCCAGCAGCAGGTCGCCGGCCCCGCCGTGCACCCGCACCCCGTACAGGGCGCCGGGCGTCACCGCGTCGGCCGCGCCGCGCCACCAGCCGTCGCCGACCGGCTCTAGGTCCACCCGTCGTTCCGCAGCGGGGTCGTCCGGCCGCCGCGCCGGCCGCAGGCACAGCGAGACACCCGGGACGTCCGGTGCCCAGATGTCCACCGGCAGCGATCCGTCCGCGCGCAGCAGCGGGGCGCCGCCGTCGTGGCTGTCCGGGAGGACCGCCTCCGGCGCCATGTCCGGCATCCCCGCCGTCCGGTACTCGACCGGGTGCTGGGTGCGATGGACAGCGGTCCGACCCGGCTCACCGCTGCCGGCGGTGGGGCGGTCGTCGGTGCCGGTCTGGGCGGTGCCGGTCTGGGCGGTGCCGGTCTGGGCGGTGCCGTCCTGGGCGGGACCGGCCTGGGCGGGGCCGGCCGACCGGTCCGGCGCGGCGGTGGAGGGAGCGCTCACATCGCCATTCGATAGCACCGCCGCCGCCCGCGCACGCAGGCCCGGCGCCCGGCGAGTCGGCCCCTAGAGGAGCGCTCCGCGGGCGGCGCCCATCACCGACGGGGCCAGCCGCAGCCGGACGGTCCGCGGTCCGCCCGGTGTCCCGTCGACCTGCACCGTGCCCAGCCGGCCGAGGGCGCGCTGGCCCCACACCGAGTTCGCCGGTGAGCGCAGCACCGCTGCCTTGAAGCCGAGCAGGTGCGCCGAGGCGACCAGGTGGCCGAGCATCGCCTGCTCCAGCCCGACGCCGGTCATCGCGTCCTCGACGACCAGCGCGATCTCGGCGGTGCGGGGGTCCGCGGCACCGAGGTTCGCCACCCCGACCGTGCGTCCCCCGGGGTCGCGGGCGACGAACCCGACCTCCGTGGTGAGCAGTTCCTGCAGCGTCTCGGGCCCGACGTGGTCGACCGGGCCGAGGAACCGTTGGGACAGCACCTCGGGGGAGCAGCGCACCACCATGTCGCGGATGCTCAGGGCGTCCTCGGGGCAGGCGCCCCGGACGACGGCCGCCGAGGTGCCGGTCAGGGACGCGGTCCACGGCAGGGAGATCCACCGCAGCCGGGTGGACCGGCGCCGCAGCGGGGCGGTGGAGGGTTCGACCAGGGAAGCGACCATGCGCCGACCATGGCCCGGTCGTGTTACGCAGATGTGTCAGGGCTGATACGGCGGGGAGTCGGCTGGAGCCAGCCCACCCATCCAGGGGCTCGCGACCGGCACCCGGACCTATCGTTGGCCCGTGCCGACCCGGGTCTACCTGGACCACGCCGCCACCTCCGTGCTGCGCCCGGCGGTCCGCGACGTCGTCGCCGACCTGCTGGACCGGACCGCCGGCAACCCGTCGTCGCTGCACGGGACCGGGCGGGGCGCGCGCCGCGTCGTGGAGGAGGCTCGCGAGCAGGTCGCCGACGCGGTCGGGTCGGCCGCGACCGAGGTGGTCCTGACCTCCGGCGGCACCGAGGCGGACAACCTCGCCGTCAAGGGGATCGCGTTCGCGCGGCGAGCCGCCGACTCCCGGCGCCGTCGCGTCCTGGTCAGCGCGGTCGAGCACCACGCGGTGCTCGACGCGGCGCACTGGCTGGCCACCGACGGCGCCTTCGAAGTCGTCGAGCTCTCCGTCGACGCGACCGGGCGGCTGGACCCGGCAGCCCTGGCGGAGGCGATCGCCGCGGAGCCGTACAGCGTCGCGCTGGTCAGCGTGATGGCCGCCAACAACGAGGTCGGGACGCTGCAGCCGCTCGCCGACGTCGTCGCGATCTGCGACGCGGCGGGCATCCCGGTGCACGCCGACGCCGTCCAGGCACTCGGCGTGCTGCCGCTGGACTTCGCCGCGTCCGGACTCGCGGCGATGAGCCTGACCGGCCACAAGGCGGGCGGCCCGGTGGGCGCCGGCGCGCTGGTCCTGCGGCACGACGTCGCGGCCGTGCCCGTCCTGCACGGCGGCGGACAGCAGCGCGACGTGCGCTCGGGAACCCTGGACGCCGTCGGCGCCGGCGGGTTCGCCGCCGCCGCCGCCTTGGCCGCTGCGGCCCGGACCGAGCACGTCGCCCGGCTGACCGGCCTGCGCGCGCGGCTGGTCGCCGGCGCCCGGGCGGCCGTACCCGACCTGTGCGTCGAGGGTGCGACCGACCCGGCGGGCGGACTGCCGGGCCTGGCCTGGCTGCGGTTCCCGGGAGCGGACGCCGACGCCGTGCTGTTCGCCCTCGACGAGGCCGGGATCGACGTCAGCACCGGCTCGGCCTGCTCGGCCGGAGTCGCCCGCGGGTCGCACGTGCTGGCCGCGATGGGCCGCGGCCCGCTCGGCGAGGTCCCGGTGCCGGACGGCATCCGGGTGTCGATGGGGTGGCCGACCACCGCGGCCGACGTCGACGCGCTGGTGGCGGCGCTGCCGGACGCGGTTGCGCTGGGCCGGGCCGCCGCCGACGCGGACCGGGCCCTGGCGTGAGGGTTCTGGCGTGAGGGTTCTGGCGTGAGGGTGCAGGCGTGAGGGTGCTTGCCGCGATGTCCGGCGGCGTCGACTCCGCGGTTGCCGCGGCGCGGCTGGTCGACGCCGGCCACGACGTCGTCGGCGTCCACCTGGCGCTGTCCCGGGACCCGGCCGCCACCCGCACCGGCGCCCGCGGGTGCTGCTCGGCCGAGGACGCCCGGGACGCCCGCCGGGCCGCGGACGTGCTCGGCATCCCGTTCCACGTCTGGGACGTCTCGCGCCGGTTCGCCGCGGACGTCGTCGACGACTTCGTCGCCGAGTACGCGGCCGGGCGCACCCCGCACCCGTGCCTGCGGTGCAACGAGAAGATCAAGTTCACCGCCGTGCTGGACCGGGCCCTCGCGCTGCGGTTCGACGCCGTCGGCACCGGGCACTACGCGCGCATCCGCGTCGCCGACGACGGGTCGCGCACCCTGCACCGGGCCGCGGACCCGGCCAAGGACCAGTCCTACGTGCTCGGCGTGCTCGACGAGCGGCAGCTGGCGCACGCGGTCTTCCCGCTGGGGGACTCGGTCAAGGGCGACGTGCGCGCCGAGGCGGCTGCCCGCGGCCTGGCGGTCGCCGACAAGCCGGACAGCCACGACATCTGCTTCATCCCCGACGGGGACACCGCCGGCTTCCTGCGCGACCGGATCCCGGACGCCCCCGGGGAGGTCCGCGACCCGGACGGTCAGGTCGTCGGCGCGCACAGCGGGACGCATGCGTTCACCGTCGGGCAGCGCCGTGGCCTCGCGCTGGACCGCCCGGCGCCGGACGGCCGGCCGCGCTACGTGCTGTCGATCACCCCGGTCGACCGGACGGTGACGGTCGGCCCGCGCGAGGCCCTCCTGGTCGGCTCGCTGACCGGGTCGTCCCCGCGGTGGGCCGGCCGGCCGCCGGCCGACGGCACGGTGCTTGCCTGTGCCGCGCAGATCCGGGCCCACGCGGAAGCGGTCCCGGCCGTCGCGACGGTCCGGGGGGCGTCGCTGGTCGTCGCCCTGGAGGAGCCGGTCGGCGGCGTCGCGCCGGGCCAGGCGGTCGTGCTCTTCGCCGGCGACCGGGTCCTCGGGTCCGCGACGATCGACGCGACGCGCCCCGCTGCTGTC
>CAXTBU010000040.1:8588-9820 GCA_964242885.1 uncultured Actinomycetales bacterium | reverse complement strand
CGGCGACCGGGTCCTCGGGTCCGCGACGATCGACGCGACGCGCCCCGCTGCTGTCCGAGCCAGCTGACACAGCTGCTGTCGGAGCCAGCTGACAGAGCTGCTGTCGGAGCCAGCCTGACAGAGCTGCTGTCGGAGCCAGCTGACAGAGCTGCTGTCGGGGCCGCTCAGTAGCGTTCGCCCATGACCGCGACGACGCCGACAGAACCCGTCCCCGCCCCGTGGGCGGTGCCCGACGCGGCGGCGGTCACCGGGCTCGGGCCGGTCCCCGGGACGGACCCGCTGGAGGCGGCGCGCGTCGTCGCCGGTGAGCTGGCCGCGTTCCCGCACCTGCCGCAGCTGCCCGCCCGGGGCCCGTCCGGGTCGTCCACCGCGCGGTCGGCCGTGCTGCTGGTCGACCTGCACGTGGACCTGCAGCCGTCCGGGTGGCGGGTCACCGACCGGGCCGGGCTCGACGAGCACCGCGCGGCCTCCGCGCTGGGCTCGGACCTCGACGCCGCCGAGGAGGTCTGGGACGGCTACCGCGGGCCGTTCAAGGTGCAGGCCGACGGCCCGTTCACCCTGGCCGTGGCCATCGACCGGCCGCGCGGGGACGCCGTGCTGGCCGACTCCGGCGCCCGGCGCGACGTCGCGGCGTCACTGACCGAGGGCCTGCGGGTGCACGTGGGCGATCTGCGCCGACGGATCCCCGGCGCGCAGCCGGTGGTGCAGATCGACGAACCGCTGCTGGCGACCGTGCTGGCCGGCGGCGTGCCGACGTCCAGCGGCTTCGGCCGGCTGCGCGCCGTCACCGACGCGGAGGTCCGCGACACCCTCCGGCGCCTCGCCGAGGCGCTGGCGCCGGTGCCGCTCGTGCTGTCGGTCGGGTCGCGGCTGACCGCGCCGTCCCCGGAGGAGCTCCCCTCGACGCTGCTGTGGAGCGCGCTGGACGGCGCCGGGCTCAGCGGGTTCGGCGTGGACCCGACGGCGCTCGGCACCGCCGACCTTGACCGGCTGGCCGAGCTGGTCGAGTCCGGCGTGGCCCCGTGGCTGGCGGCCGTCCGGTCCGCCGCGGTCGCCGGCGCGCCGCCGCAGCGGCCGGACGCCGTGGCCGGCGCTGTCCTGGACGTCTGGGAACGGCTCGGGTTCCCGGCCGGGACGGCGGCCGCCGGCCTCGTCGTCACCCCCGACGCCGGACTCGGGTCGCTCGCTCCCGCCGACGCCCGGCGGGTGATGGCCCTGCTGGCACAGGTCGG
>CAXTBU010000040.1:6461-8488 GCA_964242885.1 uncultured Actinomycetales bacterium | reverse complement strand
CCCGTGCAGGACGCGCCGACTGCGCCGGCGGACGCGCGCGCCCGGCACGACGCGCTCGCCGCGGACCTCACCGACAACCGGTACCGCTACTACGTCCTCGACGCCCCGACCGTGTCCGACGGCGAGTTCGACGCGATGATGCACGAGCTGCGGGACCTGGAGGAGCGCCACCCGGACCTGCGGACGCCGGACTCGCCGAGCCAGCAGGTCGGCCCGCCCGCCTCGGCGGACTTCGCCGCGGTCGAGCACCTGCAACGACTCCTGAGCCTGGACGACGTCTTCGACTTCGACGCGGTCCGGGCCTGGGCACAGCGGCTGGAGCGCGACGGCTCGGGTGGGGCGCGGTTCCTCTGCGAGGTGAAGGTCGACGGGCTCGCGGTCGACCTGGTGTACCGCCGCGGCCGGCTCGTCAGCGCGGCGACCCGCGGCGACGGTCGGGTGGGGGAGGACGTCACCGCGAACGTCCGCACCATCGCCGACGTCCCGACCCGGCTGGCGCCGGACACCGACACGCCGGCGCCGGAGCTGCTGGAGGTCCGCGGCGAGGTGTACTTCCCGGTCGCCCGCTTCCAGGAGCTGAACGCCGAGCTCGTCGCCGCCGGGCGTGCGCCGTTCGCCAACCCCCGCAACTCCGCGGCCGGGTCGCTGCGACAGAAGGACCCGAAGGTCACCGCGCGCCGCCCGCTGTCGGTGGTGGTCCACGGCATCGGCGCCTGCGAGGGCTGGGACCCGCCCACCCAGTCGGCCGCCTACCGCGCGCTCGCGGCGTGGGGCATCCCGGTCAGTCCGCGGACCAGCGTCGTGGACGACCTGGCCGGCGTGCAGGCGTACATCGACTTCTACGGCGAGCACCGGCACGACGTCGAGCACGAGATCGACGGGGTCGTCGTCAAGGTCGACCAGCGCGACCTGCAGCGCCGGCTCGGCGCCACCGCGCGGGCCCCGCGGTGGGCGATCGCCTACAAGTACCCGCCGGAGGAGGTCACCACCAAGCTGCTCGACATCTCCGTCAACGTCGGCCGCACCGGGCGGGTGACGCCGTTCGGGCAGATGGTCCCCGCACTGGTCGCCGGCTCGACCGTCGGCGTGGCGACACTCCACAACGCCGCCGAGGTCGAGCGCAAGGGCGTGCTGATCGGGGACACCGTCGTGCTGCGCAAGGCCGGCGACGTGATCCCGGAGATCGTCGGGCCGGTGGTGGCGCTGCGCGACGGCAGCGAGCGGCCGTTCGTGATGCCGACGCACTGCCCGGAGTGCGGCACCGCGCTGGCACCGGAGCGGGACCAGGACGCGGACATCCGCTGCCCCAACGCGCGGAGCTGCCCGGCCCAGCTGCGGGAGCGGTTGTTCCACGTCGCCGGCCGCGGCGCCTTCGACATCGAGGTGCTCGGCTACGAGGCGGCCACCGCCCTGCTCACCTCCGGCGTGCTGGTCGACGAGGGGGACCTGTTCGGGCTGGACGAGGCGGCGCTCGAGCAGGTGCCGCTGTTCCGCCGCAAGGACGGCGGGCTGTCGGCGAACGGCACGCGGCTGCTGGCGAACCTCGCCGGTGCGAGGGACCGGCCGCTGTGGCGGGTCCTGGTCGCGCTGTCGATCCGGCACGTCGGCCCGACGGCCGCCCGGTCGCTGGCCCAGCACTTGCGCTCGATGGAGGCCATCGAGTCCGCGGACCGGGACGCCCTCGCCGGGACCGAGGGGGTCGGCCCGACCATCGCCGACGCGATCGTCGACTGGTTCGCCGTGGACTGGCACCGCTCGATCGTCGACCGGTGGCGGGCGGCCGGGGTCCGGCTGGCCGACGACGAGGACCCGGACGTCCCCCGGACGCTGGAGGGGATGGCCATCGTGGTCACCGGGTCGCTGACCCGGTTCAGCCGCGACCAGGCCAAGGAGGCGATCCTGGCCCGGGGCGGCAAGGCCTCGTCGGCGGTGTCGAAGAAGACGGCGTTCGTCGTCGTCGGCGAGGCACCCGGCACCAAGGCCGAGCGGGCCGTGCAGCTGAAGGTCCCGGTGCTCGACGAGGCCGG
>CAXTBU010000040.1:0-6361 GCA_964242885.1 uncultured Actinomycetales bacterium | reverse complement strand
CTAGGGCAGGCGCCAGTCGACCTCGTCGGCGCCGAGGTCGAGCAGCTCGGTGTTGGCCCGGCTGAACGGCTTGGAGCCGAAGAACCCGCGGTCGGCCGACATCGGGCTCGGGTGCGCCGACCGGATCTGCGGGACGTCCTCGAGCAGCGGTCCGAGCGTCGCCGCGTCCCTGCCCCAGAGGATCGCGACAAGCGGCTCGTCCCGGTCCACCAGCGCCCGGATCGCCTGCTCGGTCACCTGCTCCCAGCCCTTGCCCCGGTGCGAGCCCGGGTCGCCCGGCGCGACCGTCAGCACCCGGTTCAGCAACAGCACCCCGTGCTGCGTCCACGGCGTCAGGTCACCGGTCGTCGGCTTCGGGAAGCCGAGGTCGTCGGTGTACTCGCGGTAGATGTTGGCCAGGCTGCGCGGCACCGGCCGGACCTCCGGCGCGACCGAGAACGACAGCCCGACCGCGTGCCCGGGCGTCGGGTACGGGTCCTGGCCGACGATCAGCACCCGGACGTCGGCGAACGGCTGGGTGAACGCCCGTAGCACCGCCCGGCCCGGCGGCAGGTAGGTCCGGCCGTCGGCGATCTCGCCGCGGAGGAAGTCCCCAGCGGCGGCGATCTGGTCGGCGACCGGCGTCAGGGCGTCCGCCCAGCCGGGGTCCAGCGTGTCCGGCAGGGGTCGGGTCACCCGGTCATCCTGCCGCCCCCACCGCCGATCCGGCGCTCGCGGTGATCGACGCCGCGAGCGAGGCGAGGTGGAACAGCCGCGCGAGCTCGGAGTCGAGGAACTCCGGCCCGCCGCGGCGGCCGATCGCGAGCATCCGGGTGTGCGGGTCCACCGCCCCCGCCGGGGACATCCCCGCCGGTGCGACCCCGCACGGCGCCCCGTCGGACGCTGCGGACCCACCGGACCCGTCGGGAGGCGGGCAGCCCCAGCCGGTGGTGACGGAGGCGACCGCCAGCACCAGGTCGGCGCCGACCGGGCCGGTCCAGGTCTCCGGGACCGCCACCCGGCGGGCACCGCTGCGGCCGGACGCCGGGAACGGCAGCCCCGACAGCTCCGGCGCGGCCGGTGTGGCGTGCTCGACGGCGAGCAGCCCGGACGGGCCCGGAACGGTCAGCAGCGCGGCCCAGTCCGCACGGAAGACCGTCGGCAGCACGTCCGCGAGCCGGGCTGCGGCCGCGAGCGGCTCGTGCGTCATCACCTCGACCGCCTCGAGGTCGGGGAACAGGCCGCCCCCGGCGGCGAACCGGGAGAACCACTCCACGGTGACGCCCGGCACGGACTCGCACGCGGACACCAGCGAATCGGGCAGCCCGCCACCGGGCAGCCCGACCAGCACGTCGTCGATCGCGCAGCCGTCGAGCCGTCGCTCGACCACCTCGATCGCCTCGATGTCGGCACCGACCGCGCCGAGCGCGCTGGCCAGTTGTCCGAGCGAGCCCGGACGGTCGGGCAGCGCGACGCGCAACAGGAACGCCATGGGCAGCTCCTCCCTCGGGCCGCCGGCGAGTCCCGGACGGCGGTTCACGCGGTCGTGCCGCGCTGACGAGGGCACCGGTGCCCGCCGCGGTGACCCCAGGGCGCTGCGCCGTCGGGCGCCGCCGATCACTCGCCGACCCGGCCGATCGTAAGATGCACAGGGCAGGCCATGTTCTGTCCGACGCGCGTGCCGCCCCATCGGGGTTGCGCACCCATGGCCGTCACACCCACCGGAGAGGACGTCCAGACGCCCATGCCGTCGATCACCACAGCCGAGGTCGCCCGGTTGGCCAGGCTCGCCCGCATCGAGCTGACCGAGTCCGAGCTCGCGGTGCTGGCCCCGCAGCTCGGCCAGATCCTCGACTCGGTCGCGCGGGTCCAGCAGGCGGGGGTCGACGACGTCCCGGGCACCTCGCACCCGCTGCCGCTGACGAACGTCTTCCGCCCCGACGTCCCGGTGCCGCCGCTGGGCGCGGCGGCGGTGCTCGCCGGTGCGCCCGCGGCCGAGGACGGACGCTTCCGGGTGCCGCAGATCCTCGGGGAGGAGCAGTGAGCACGGACGGATCGCCGGCTCCGGGCGCCCTGCCTCCCGACCTGACGCGCGCGTCTGCCGCGGGCCTCGCGGCCGCGGTCGCCGCCGGCACGGTGTCCGCCGTCGAGGTCGCCCGGGCCCACCTGGACCGGATCGGTGCCGTCGACCCCGACGTGCACGCGTTCCTGCACGTCGATCCGGACGGCGCGCTCGCCGCGGCCGCTGCGGTCGACGCCCGCCGGGCCGCGGGGGAGCCGCTGGGCCCGCTCGCCGGGGTCCCGCTGGCGCTGAAGGACCTGCTGACCCAGCGCGGCGTGCCGACCACCGCGGGCTCGAAGACGCTCGAGGGCTGGCGGCCGCCGTACGACTCGACCGTGGTCACCCGGCTGCGCGAGGCGGGCGTGGTCATCCTCGGCAAGACGAACCTCGACGAGTTCGCGATGGGCAGCTCGACGGAGAACTCCGGCTTCGGCGCGACCCACAACCCGTGGGACCTGTCCCGGGTCCCCGGCGGCTCCGGCGGCGGGTCGGCGGCGTCGCTGGCCGCCTTCGAGGCGCCGCTGGCCATCGGCACCGACACGGGGGGCTCCATCCGCCAGCCCGCGGCGTTCACCGGCACGGTCGGGGTCAAACCGACCTACGGCGCGGTCAGCCGCTACGGGATCGTCGCGCTGGCCAGTTCCCTGGACCAGGCCGGCCCGTGTGCGCGGTCCGCGCTGGACGCCGCCCTGCTGCACCGGGTCATCGCCGGCCACGACCCGCGGGACTCCACCTCGATCGACGCCCCGGTGCCGGACGTGGTCGCCGCGGCGCGGTCCGGCGACGTCGCCGGCATGCGGATCGGCGTCGTCCGGGAGCTGGCCGGCGAGGGCTACCAGCCGGGTGTCGCCCAGCGGTTCACCGAGGCGGTGGACGCGCTGGCCTCCGCCGGCGCCGAGGTCGTCGAGGTCAGCTGCCCGAACTTCACCTACGGGCTGGCCGCTTACTACCTGATCCTGCCGAGCGAGGCCTCGTCCAACCTGGCGCGCTTCGACGCGATGCGGTTCGGGCTGCGGGTCGGCGACGACGGAGCGCACTCGGCCGAGCAGGTGATGGCCCGCTCGCGGGAGGCCGGGTTCGGCGCGGAGACCAAGCGCCGGATCATCCTGGGCACGTACGCGCTGTCCGCCGGCTACTACGACGCCTACTACGGGCAGGCGCAGAAGGTCAGGACGCTGATCGCCCGCGACTTCGCCGCCGCCTTCGAGACCGTCGACGTCCTGGTGTCCCCGACGGCGCCGACGACGGCGTTCGGCCTCGGCGAGAAGGTCGACGACCCGCTGGCCATGTACCTCAACGACATCTGCACGATTCCGAGCAACCTGGCCGGCAACGCCTCGGCGTCGTTCCCCGCCGGACTGTCCCCGGACGACGGGCTGCCGGTCGGGTTCCACGTGATGGCGCCGGTGCTCGCCGACGACCGGCTGTACCGGGTCGGGGCGGCACTGGAAGCACTGCTCCAGCCGGGCTGGGGCGGTCCGCTGACCGACCGGGTGCCCGAACTGGCCACGACTGGAGGAGCACGATGATGGTGAGCACCGCTCCGGACCTGGTGGACTACGACGACGCGGTCGCCCGCTACGACCCGGTCCTCGGGCTCGAGGTGCACGTCGAGCTGAACACCGCGACGAAGATGTTCTGCGGCTGCCCGACCGCGTTCGGCGGTGAGCCGAACAGCCACGTCTGCCCGACCTGCCTGGGCCTGCCGGGCGCGCTGCCGGTCGTCAACGGCCGCGCGGTGGAGTCGGCGATGCGGATCGGCCTGGCGCTGGGCTGCTCGATCGCGCCGACCTCGCGGTTCGCCCGGAAGAACTACTTCTACCCGGACATGCCGAAGAACTTCCAGACCTCGCAGTACGACGAGCCGATCGCCGCGAACGGTGCTCTCGTGGTGCCGCTGGAGGACGGCAGCAGCGTCGAGATCGCCGTCGAGCGCGCGCACATGGAGGAGGACACCGGCAAGTCGCTGCACGTCGGCGGCGCCACCGGGCGGATCCACGGCGCCAGCCACTCGCTGCTGGACTACAACCGGGCCGGGGTGCCGCTGATCGAGATCGTCACCAAGCCGATCACCGGGATGGGCGCGCGTGCTCCGGAGGTGGCCCGCGCCTACGTGTCGACGCTGCGCGACCTGCTGGCCGCACTCGGTGTCTCCGACGTCCGGATGGACCAGGGCTCGATCCGCGCCGACGTCAACCTGTCGCTGCGCCCGTCCCCGGACGCGCCGCTGGGCACCCGGACCGAGACCAAGAACGTCAACAGCTTCCGCAGCATCGAGCGGGCCGTCCGGTACGAGATCCGGCGGCAGGCCGCGCTGCTCGACGACGGCGTGGCGATCGTCCAGGAGACCCGGCACTGGCACGAGGACACCGGGATCACGACGGCCGGCCGGGTCAAGGAGACCCAGGAGGACTACCGGTACTTCCCGGAGCCCGACCTGGTGCCCGTCGCCCCGTCGGCGGAGTGGGTCGAGCAGCTGCGGGCGACCCTGCCCGAGCCGCCGGCGCAGCGCCGCGCTCGCCTGGTCGAGGAGTTCGGCTTCAGCGACCTGGAGATGCGCGACGTGCTGAACGCCGGCGCACTGGACCTGGTCGAGGCGACGGTGCGGGCCGGTGCACCGCCGGCGGCGGCGCGCAAGTGGTGGACCACGGAGCTGTCGCGCCGGGCCAACGAGGCCGGTGTGGAGCTGGCCGCGCTGGGGGTGACCCCGGAGCAGGTGGCCGGCGTGCAGGCCCTGGTCGACGCGCGGACGATCACCGACACCCTGGCGCGGCAGGTGTTCGACGGCTTGCTGGCCGGTGAGGGCACGCCGTCGGAGGTCGTCGCCGCCCGCGGGCTGGCCGTGGTGACCGACGACGGAGCACTGCTCGCCGCCGTCGACCGGGCTCTCGCCGCCCAGCCGGGGGTGGCCGACAAGATCCGCGGCGGCAAGTCGCAGGCCGCAGGCGCGCTGATCGGCGCGGTGATGAAGGAGATGGGCGGCAAGGCCGACGCCGCCCGCGTCCGCGAGCTCGTCGTCGAACGCGTCACCGCCGGCTGAGCGCGCGGCGTTCCAGACCGAGCCGGCCCTGTTCCCCCGTCTCTCGTCACGGCGGCGGTTGCCAGCGGGGGTGCCCGTCGGCGCCGATCGTCACCTGCCAGGACGTGGCGTGGACGTGCCGGTGGTGGTGACCGCAGAGCAGCACCAGGTTGCCCAGCGAAGTCGGGCCGCCGTCTCCCCAGTGGCGGATGTGGTGAGCGTCGCACCAGGGCGCCGGCCGATCACAGCCGGGGAACGCGCAGCCCCGGTCCCGGAGCACGAGCGCGCGCCGGATGCCGGTGGGCACGGTCCGGGTCTCCCGGCCGACGTCGAGCGGCTGGCCTGCGCTGCCGAGCACGGCGGGGACGACCCCGGCGTCGCAGGCGATCCGCCGCAGCGCAGCCGGGGCCACCGGCGTGCCGTCCAGCAGTTCCCCGACGCCGGTCCTCGCGCGAAGGCGGTCCAGGTCGACGGTGACGACCAGCTGCGGGCGTTCCCCGCCGGTGTCCGGCAGGTCGCCCGCGGCCAGGGCACGGCTGCACAGCTCGACCAGCGCGTCGGCCATCCGCTGCCCGTGAGTCCGGTCGTCCCGTGCCAGCGGCGCCGCCGTTTCCCCGTGATCGCGCCACGGGTCCGCGTCGGTGGCACCCGCCGGACGCGGCGCTGCCAGCGGTCGCAGCGCGGTGACCACGACGGCGGCGTCGACGGCGGGCAGCAGGAACCGCCCGCGGACCAATCCACCCGCGGCCTCACCGACGCTGAAGTCCCGCCGCCGGGTCGCCGTCCGTTCCTCCCGCTCCAGCTGCGCGGCGAGCAGCCGGTCCCCGGACTCGGGGTCGACCACCGTGACCAGCCGCTGCCCGACCCGGGCCAGCTGAACCGGGTCGAACGACCGGGCGTGCCCGCGCATCACCGCCACCGCCTCCGCACGGCAGTCCGGCGCCAGCTCGGCCGGCAGCGCCACCACCGCCTGCACGGCCACCACCGCCTGCTCCACCGGCACCGCACCAGAGCGCGCGTCCGCGACGATCGACCCGGTCACCGGGTCGCCGGACGCCGCCTCGAGCACGCGCGACCGCCCGACCAGCCGGGCCGCCTCGACCGGACCGACGTGCAGCAGCTGGGCGACGTAGGCGTTGACCGAGGTCGCGCCGACCGCCCCGGCACGGTTGCGCCCCCGAGCCTCGGCCAGCACGTCCAGCGACCGCGCCCGGACCCGCGAGACCACGGTCTCCAGCCCCACCAACAGGGCGTCCACCTCCCGGTCGGTCAGCGACCACAACGCCGGCTCGCCGATCTCG
>CAXTBU010000039.1:14961-27601 GCA_964242885.1 uncultured Actinomycetales bacterium | reverse complement strand
TGGCCGAGCTCGCGCATCAGGTCATTCGCCACGTCGGCCCACCGCTCGTCGGTCAGCACCGGGTCATCGGCCCGTTTGGCGACCACCGTGTCGAACACGTGCTTGTCCGGTGCCCTGGCCCCCAACCTGCAGACCGGCCGGTCCAACGCCGCCACCAGCGCGGCGAGCCCCTCAGCCGCGGCGGGTGGCGAGCAGGACGGCGGCGTCGGCGGTGACCGCCACCTCGGCGGCGACGAACCGCTCGTCGGTCAGCCACGCCTCGCGCAGGCTGTCGATCCGGCCGCGGTACACCGGCGGCCAGCTGGCGGACGGGGTGAAGTCGTCGAGCACCACCGTGCCGCCCGGCGCCACCATGCCCGCGACCGCGTCCGGCCCGTCCTGCTTCGCGCCGCCGTCGACGAACAGCAGCGAGAACGGCCCGTGGTCGGCCAGCTGCGTCCAGTCCCCGCCGAGCACCGTGACCCGGTCGTCGGTGGCGAACAGCACGTTCGCGGACTCGGTGAGCGATGCTTCCCGGTCGATGGTGACGAGGCGGGCGCCCGGGCGCAGCGAGCTGGCGATCCAGGCGGCACCAACCCCGGCGCCGGTGCCGGTCTCGGCCAGCACCCCGTCGCGCCCGGCCGCCACCACCGCGAGCAGGCGGCCGGTCTCCAGGCGCGCCGAGCTGACGAAACCGAGGCGGCGGGCACGGTCCAACGCGGCCGTGACGATCGGCGGCAGGTCCGGCGGTGAGCTCACCGGGTCAGGATGGCAGGTGGCCCGGCCACCAGGCGAGACACGCGTCCCGACATCCGGACACCCCCGGGTACGGTGCGGGCATGGACGGAACACTCGACCTCGCCGTCATCGGTGGTGACGGCATCGGCCCCGAGGTGGTCGCCGAGGGCCTGAAGGTGCTCGGAGCGGCGCTCGCCGGGACCGGGATCGGCCTGTCGACGACCGACTACGACCTCGGCGCCGCGCGCTGGCTGCGGACCGGCGAGACGCTGCCGGACAGCGTGCTCACCGAGCTGCGCGGGCACGACGCGATCCTGCTCGGCGCGGTAGGTGCCGCCCCCGGGGACCGCAGCATCCCGTCCGGCGTGCTCGAGCGAGGGCTGCTGCTGCGGCTGCGGTTCGCCCTGGACCAGTACGTGAACCTGCGCCCGGCCCGGCTGTACCCAGGAGTGCCCGGTCCGCTCGCGCCCGCGGTCACCGCCCGCGGCATCGACCTGGTCGTAGTGCGGGAGGGCACCGAGGGCCCTTACGTCGGCAACGGCGGCGTGCTGCGCGCCGGCACCGATGCCGAGATCGCGACCGAGGTCAGCCTGAACACCGCCTTCGGCGTCCGCCGCCTGGTCGTCGACGGGTTCACCCGCGCCGCCGCCCGGCCCCGGCGCAAGCTGACCCTGCTGCACAAGCACAACGTGCTGACCCACGCGGGCGGACTGTGGCGGCGGATCGTCGACGAGGTCGCCGCCGACTTCCCCGAGGTCGCGGTGGACTACAGCCACATCGACGCCGCGATGATCCACCTGGTCACCGACCCGGGCCGATTCGACGTGATCGTCACCGACAACCTGTTCGGCGACATCGTCACCGACCTGACCGCCGCCATCACCGGCGGCATCGGGCTGGCCGCGTCGGGGAACGTCAACCCGGACCGGAGCGCACCGTCGATGTTCGAGCCGGTGCACGGGTCCGCCCCGGACATCGCCGGGACCGGCCGGGCCGATCCCACCGCCGCGGTGCTCTCCACCTCGATGCTGGCCGCCCACCTGGGCCTGCCGGATGTCGCCGCGCGCATCGACGCCGCGGTCACCGCCGATCTGGCCGGGCGCACCCCCGGCGTCCCGCGGACCACCACCGAGATCGGGAACGCCCTGGCGACGGCGGTTGCCGACTCGGTCACGGTGACGGCGTGACCGCCGCGGGTACCGTTCCGCACACGTTGAACACCCTCCCGGACGGAGCACCCATGAGCGCTGTCGAGGCCGACGCACGCACCGAGACCGCGACCCTGGACGGCGCGCTGGCGGTGAGGCCCGCCGTCGAGCCGGGGGAGAGCGCTGGCCGGCCCGGCCCGCTGCGGTGGTCGGTGCGGCCGAACGCGTCCCCGGCCACCGAGGCCGAGCGCGACGCGATCTTCGTCGACCCCGGCTTCGGGCGGCACTTCACCGACAACATGGCGACCGCCACCTGGGACGCCGAGCACGGGTGGCACGACCCGGCGATCGGCCCCTTCGGCCCGTTCACGCTGTCGCCGGCGTCCGCGGTGCTGCACTACTCGCAGTCGATCTTCGAGGGCCTCAAGGCCTACCGGCACGCGGACGGCTCGGTGCACCTGTTCCGCCCCGAGGCCAACGCCGCGCGGTTCGCGCGGTCCGCGCGCCGCCTGGCCCTGCCGGAGCTGCCCGCGGAGGACTTCCTGTCCTCGTTGGCCGAACTCGTCCGTACCGAGATCGGGTGGGTGCCCAGCGGCGGCGGCGAGACCAGCCTCTACCTGCGCCCGATGATGTTCGGCAACGAGGCGTTCCTCGGCGTCCGGCCGTCGCGCACCGCCCAGTACTCGGTGATCGCCTCCCCGGCTGGTGCCTACTTCGCGCGCGGGCCCGTCCCGGTGTCGCTGTGGGTCTCCGAGCACTACACCCGCGCCGCCCCGGGCGGCACCGGTGCGGCGAAGACCGGCGGCAACTACGCCTCGTCGCTGCTGGCCCAGCAGGAGGCTGTCGCGAACGGCTGCGACCAGGTGGTGTTCCTCGACGCAGCCGAGCACCGCTGGATCGAGGAGCTCGGCGGGATGAACGTCTTCGTGGCCCGGTCCGACGGAACGGTGGTCACCCCGCCGCTGAGCGACTCGATCCTCGAGGGCGTCACCCGGGACGCGATCCTGGCCTTCGCCGGCGAACTCGGGTACGCCGCCGGCGAACAGCCGATCGCCATCGACGAGCTCCGGGCCGACGTCCGCGCCGGCCGGGTGCTCGAGGTCTTCGCGTGCGGCACCGCCGCGGTGGTGACACCCGTCGGCCACATCCTCCAGTCCGGGCAGGAAGAGCTGGTGCTGGGGACCGAGTCCGGCCCGGTCACCACCGCCATCCGGGCGGCCCTGCTCGACCTGCAGTACGGGCGCCGGCCGGACCCGGCCGGCTGGCTGCACCGGGTGGCCTAGGTGACGCGCCTGGACGTGTACGACACGACCCTGCGCGACGGCGCCCAGCAGGAGGGACTGACGCTCTCGGTCGCGGACAAGCTCGCCGTGCTGACACTGCTGGACGCCCTGGGCGTCGGCTACGTCGAGGGCGGCTGGCCGGGCGCGATCCCCAAGGACACCGAGTTCTTCGCCCGCGCCGCGGAGGTCGAGCTGCGCCACGCCACGCTGGCCGCCTTCGGGTCGACCCGGCGCCCGGGGGTCGACGTCGCCGCCGACCCGCAGGTCGCCGCGCTGCTGGCCGCCGGCGCGCCGGTGGTGACGATCGTCGCCAAGTCCCACCGACGCCACGTCGAGGTCGCACTGCGCACCACCGGCGAGGAGAACCTCGCGATGGTGTCCGACACCGTCGCGCACCTGGCGGCCCACGGCCGGCGGGTGTTCCTGGACGCCGAGCACCTGTTCGACGGCTGGCGGTACGACCGCGACTACGCCGAGGCGGTGCTGCGGGCCGCGGCCGGGGCCGGGGCGGAGGTGCTGGTGCTCTGCGACACCAACGGCGGGATGCTGCCCGACGACGTCACCGCGACGGTCGGGGAGGTGGTGGCGGCGCTGCCCGGGGCCGTCGTCGGCGTGCACTGCCACAACGACACCGGGTGCGGCGTCGCCAACAGCCTGGCCGGGCTGCAGGCGGGGGCCGCGCACGTGCAGGGGACCGTCAACGGGTACGGGGAACGCACCGGCAACGCGGACCTCACGACCATCGTCGCGAACCTGGAGACCAAGCTGGGTCGCCGCGTCCTGCCCGAGGGCAGGCTCGCCGAGCTCACCCACGTGGCCCACACGGTCGCCGAGATCACCAACACCGCCGCCCACGCCCGTTCGCCCTACGTCGGGGCGTCGGCGTTCGCCCACAAGGCCGGCCTGCACGCCAGCGCGATCCGCCAGGATCCTGCGCTGTACCAGCACATCGACCCGGAGGTGGTCGGCAACGACCGCCGGATGCTGGTGTCGGAGATGGCGGGCCGCGCGAGCATCGAGCTCAAGGCGGCCGAGCTCGGCCAGGACATCGCCGGGGACGCGGGGCTCGTCACCCGGGTCGTGGAGCGCGTGAAGCGCGCCGAGGCCCGCGGGTACGCCTACGACGCCGCCGACGCCTCGTTCGACCTGCTGCTCCGGGCGGAGAGCGGTGCTCCCGTGTCCTACTGCGATGTCGAGTCCTGGCGGGTGCACAGCTCCTCCCACAGCACGGCGGACCTGCACGCGGCGGGCCGGTGGGCTGCCGGAAAGAGCAGTGCTCTGCCGGACGGGCGGAACGGGGAGAGCGAGGCGGTGGTCAAGCTGCGCGCCGGCGGGGTGCGGCTGGTGGCCGTCGCCGAGGGCAACGGACCCGTCAACGCGCTGGACCAGGCCGTCCGGTCCGCGCTCGGGCGCGCCTACCCGGAGCTGGAGAAGCTGGAGCTGACCGACTTCCGGGTGCGGATCCTGGACAGCTCGCACGGCACCGACGCGGTCACCCGGGTGCTGATCACCACCGCCGACGAGCGGGGCTCGTGGACCACCGTCGGGGTCGGGCCCAACCTCGTCGAGGCGTCCTGGGAGGCGCTGCTCGACGGGCTGACCTACGGGCTGTTCCGGGCAGGCGCAGCGCTGCGCTGATCGGCACGGGCCGCGCGGGGGCTGGGCCTGGCTAGCCTGGCCGGACCATGGCTGACACCCGCGCGACCACTGCCCCGGACCCGATCGCCCCGGACCCCACCATCCCCGTGGTCCCGGTGCTGCCGGACCCGATCGAGCCGGCAGTGGACCCAACTGGGCCGCTGCCCGGGCGCCCGGACGACCCGGAGACCGCCGACGACCTGCCCGGCGCCGGTCCGGTCAGCGGTTCCCCGGCCGACGAGCGGGAGCCCGACGACGGTGGGCTGCCGCGCACCCAGACCGACCCGGTCGTCCGGGACATCAGTGCGCCGGACGAGATCAGGGTCCGCTTCCCGCCGTCGCCGACGGGCAACCCGCACGTCGGGCTGGTCCGCTCCGCGCTCTACAACTGGGCCTTCGCCCGGCACCACGGCGGCACACTGGTCCTGCGGATCGAGGACACCGACGCGGCGCGCAACACCGAGGAGTCCTACCGCGGGCTGCTGGACGCGCTGCGCTGGCTGGGCATCGACTGGGACGAGGGCCCCGAGGTCGGTGGCCCCTACGGCCCGTACCGACAGAGCGAGCGGCGCGAGGTCTACGACGACGTGGTGGCCCGGCTCCGCGCGGCGGGGCACCTGTACGAGTCCTTCTCGACGCCGGAGGAGATCGAGGCCCGGCACCGGGCGGCGGGCCGGGACGTCAAGCTGGGCTACGACAACGCCGACCGGGACCTGGGCGAGGACCAGCGCGCCGCCTTCCGCGCCGAGGGACGTCAGCCCTCGCTGCGGTTCCGGATGCCGGACGAGGACCTCGGCTGGAACGACCTGGTCAAGGGCGAGATCAGCTTCGCCGCCGGCTCCGTCGCGGACCCGGTCCTCGTCCGGGCCAACGGCGAGCCCCTGTACGCGCTGACGAACCCGGTCGACGACGCCCAGATGCGGATCACCCACGTCCTGCGCGGGGAAGACCTGCTCAGCTCCACCCCGCGCCAGCTCGCGCTGCACCGGGTCCTGCTGCGGCTCGGGCTGTCGCTGAAGATCCCGTTCTTCGGCCACCTGCCGTACGTGATGGGCGAGGGCAACAAGAAGCTGTCCAAGCGGGACGCGAGCAGCTCGCTCGACCTCTACCGCCAGCGCGGGTTCCTGCCCGAGGGGCTGCTGAACTACCTGGCGCTGCTCGGGTGGTCGATCGGCGGGGACCGGGAGGTCTTCTCGATGACCGAGATGGCGGAGGCGTTCGACATCGCGCGGGTCAGCTCCAACCCCGCCCGGTTCGACCTGCGCAAGGCCCAGGCGATCAACGGCGAGTGGGTGCGGCGTCTGGCGCCCGCCGACTTCGCCGCCCGCGTGCTGGACCGGCTGGTGCACGCCGGTCTGGTGCCGAAACCGCCGTCACAGGGCGACCGGCTGGTCGTGGAGGCGGCCGCGCCGCTGGTGCAGGAACGGGTGGTCGTGCTCGCCGACGTCGAGCCGATGCTCGCGTTCCTGTTCGCCGGGGACGGGTTCGCCGTCGACCCGGCCGACGCTGGGCAGCTGGCGGGCGCCGGCGCGACGCTGCAGGCGACGCGGGACGCCCTCGCCGACCTGGAGCCGTGGAGCACCGCGGGCATCGAGGCCGCGCTGCGGGCCGCCCTCGTCGACGGGCTCGGCCTCAAGCCGCGCGTCGCCTTCGGGCCGGTCCGGGTCGCGGTCACCGGCCGGCGGGTGTCGCCGCCGCTGTTCGAGTCGATCGAGCTCCTCGGCCGGGTGTCCACCCTCGCGCGGCTGGACGCGGCGCTGGCCGGCCCCGCCGCCTGACGCGCTTTGCCTGCCCGGCGGCGGGTGCACTACTGTCGACCCCGGCAGTCGGCCTGGTCGGCTGCCGGTGGGGTATGGGGTAATTGGCAGCCCGGCTGATTCTGGTTCAGCTAGTCTTGGTTCGAGTCCAGGTACCCCAGCGGTGATGAGTGCGCTCACGCTGTGTCCGTTCGACCTGCGGACTCACCACCAGTGCTGAACGGCCCCGTTGTGTAGCGGCCTAGCACGCCGCCCTCTCACGGCGGTAGCGCGGGTTCGAATCCCGTCGGGGCTACGTCCGAAGGGCCCGGTTCTCGCGACCGGGCCCTTCGCCATGTCCGGGCGGCTCGCGACGCTCACGTCGTAGCCGGCGTTGCTGAGTGTCTCGGCCGCGGGGACGGCGTTCTCCTCGCGCACGTCGGCCGACAGGACGTGCCGGCCGACGCCGACGCGCCGTGCGATCGCCTGGCCGATCAGGCCCGGTCCGAGAACGACGACGACGTTGCTCATCGGGACTCCTGTCGCGGTGTCGGGTGTCGCGGTGTCGGGTTCGGCACAGCGGTGGGGCCGGTGGTGTCGTCCGGAAGTCGTCGGAGCGCGTCGTGGACGCACCCGGGCTGCTCGACCCAGGGGAAGTGGCCGGCGTCCGGAACGGACGTCAGGGAGGCTCGGGGGAACAGAGCCGCTGTCTGCTGCGCGGCTGAGCGCGGCATCGGGCTCGTCGCGCCGATGACCACCTCGACCGGGCCGGGGTAGGAACGCAGGGACGTGGCGATGGTTCCGGCGGCCAGCTCGGTGTCGATCGAGGCCCAGGTCCCGGCGTAGCACGCCCCGGACGTGCGCACGGTGTCCGGCAACGGCGGGGCCGCTGCGGGAACCGCGAAGTAGGCGGGCCAGATCAGGCGGAGGGCGGCGACGTCGTCGGTGTCCGTGGCCTCGCCGCGGTCGGCCCGCTCGTCGATCCGGCGAGCCTGGTCCAGGGCCGACCGGGGTGTCCGGCGGGTCAGTTCGGCGCCGAACTCCGCGAAGCCGCCGTCACCCACCAGGCCGAGCCCGTCGACCAGGACCAGCGCCCGGACGCGGTCCGGGGCTGCTGCCGCGACGGAGCACGCGAGGAACGCACCCCAGCTGTGGCCGAGGAGAACGGCGCGGTCCACACCGCGGGCATCGAGCACGGCGAGGGCGTCGGCGACGTGGGTCTGCACGCTGTACGGGTCGCGGGCGGTGGACGGGACCACTCCGCGCTGGGTGTACCGAACGGCCCGCCACCCGACGAGCTCGCCGGCGAGCATGTCGCTGTAGTCGGACAGGCCGGGCCCGCCGTGCAGGACGAGCACGGCAGGACCGGACCCGGCGTCGCGGCCGGCGACCGTCCCGCCCTCGACGTCGACGGTGAACGCGGGATCGACCACGCCCGGACGCCAGCCGGTGCCGACCCCGGTCCCGCCGGCGTCGCCGGCGCCGCTGGCAACCAGGCCTCCGCAGCGGAGAGCAGCGATCACAAGCCGTCCTGCTCAGCTGTCGGAGCGGCGGACGACCTCGGACAGCCGCTCGGCGGCGCCCAGCACCGCGGGGGCGTGCAACCGGCCGGGCTGGCGGGTCAGCCGCTCCACGGGTCCGGACACCGACACCGCGGCGACCACCCGCATGCCGGCCGAGCGGATCGGCGCAGACACCGACGCCACCCCGGCCTCCCGCTCGGCGATGCTGTACGCCCAGCCGCGGCGGCGCACGGCGGCCAGCGTCTGCGCGTTGAAGCGGGCGCCCTGCAGGCCCCGGTGCATCCGGTCCGGTTCCTCCCAGGCGAGCAGGACCTGGGCGGCCGACCCGGCCGCCAGCGTCAGCTGCATACCGACGGGGATGGTGTCCCGCAGCCCGGACGGGCGCTCCGCGGAGGCGACACACACCCGGTGGTCGCCCTGGCGGCGGTAGACCTGCGCAGACTCGCCGGTGATGTCGCGCAGCCGGGCCAGCACCGGCGCGGCGGCCGCGAGCAGGCGGTCCTCGCCGGCGGCGGCGGCGAGTTCGGTGATCCGGGAGCCCAGCACGAATCGGCCCTGCAGGTCGCGGCTGACCAGCCCGTGGTGCTCCAACGCGACGGCGAGCCGGTGGGCGGTCGGCCGGGCGAGCCCGGTGGCCGCGACCAGTCCGGCCAGCGTCGACGGGCCGGCCTCCAGGGCGTCGAGCACGGCGGCGGCCTTGTCCAGGACGCCGACACCGCTAGACTTGTCCATGTACCGATACTGCCGTCTCGCACTATGAGATTCAAGTCGGCGAGACCCAAGTCGGCGAGATTCGAGTCGGCGAGACACAGGTCGGTCGGCGCCAGGTTCGCGGCGGAGTCCGCGGGTGCGATCCACACGTTCGAGGCCGAGGGAGACCACATGTCCGGCGAGCACGACACCGCAGGCGAGGACACCCGACCGGGCGGCGTGCCCGCGCGGCCGCGCACCCTGCCGGAGAAGGTCTGGGACGGCCACGTCGTGCGCAGCGTCCCCGGCGAGCCGGACCTGCTGTACATCGACCTGCACCTGGTGCACGAGGTGACCAGCCCGCAGGCCTTCGACGGCCTGCGCGCCGCCGGTCGTCCCGTCCGGCGCCCGGACCTGACCATCGCGGTCGAGGACCACAACGTGCCGACGACCGGCATCGGGCTCCCCATCGCCGACCCGGTGTCCCGGCTGCAGGTGGACACGCTGCGCGCCAACTGCGCGGAGTTCGGCGTCCGGCTGCACTCGATGGGCGACACCGAGCAGGGCATCGTGCACGTCGTCGGACCGCAGCTCGGCCTGACCCAGCCCGGGTTGACCGTCGTGTGCGGTGACTCCCACACCTCCACGCACGGCGCGTTCGGTGCTCTCGCGTTCGGGATCGGGACCTCCGAGGTCGAGCACGTGCTGGCCACCCAGACCCTGCCGCAGACCCGCCCGCGGACGATGGCGGTGACGGTGGACGGCCACCTGCGCCCGGGCGTCACACCCAAGGACCTCGTGCTGACGCTGATCGCGACGGTCGGCACCGGCGGCGGGCAGGGCCACGTCGTGGAGTACCGCGGCGAGGCGTTCCGCGAGATGTCCATGGAGGGCCGGATGACGGTCTGCAACATGTCCATCGAGTGGGGCGCCAAAGCCGGGATGGTGGCGCCCGACGAGACGACGTTCGCCTACCTCGAGGACCGTCCGCACGCGCCGACCGGCGCCGACTGGGACGCCGCCATCGATGCCTGGCGGCAGTTGGGGACCGACCCCGGCGCGAGCTTCGACCGCGAGGTGGTGCTCGACGCGGACGCCATCACACCGTTCGTCACCTGGGGGACCAACCCCGGCCAGGGCGTCCCGCTCGACGGTGCGGTGCCGGACCCGGACGACATCCTCGACCCGGGTGACCGGGCGTCGGCGCTCCGCGCGCTGGAGTACATGGACCTGGCGCCCGGCACCCCGATGCGCGACATCGCCGTGGACACGGTGTTCCTCGGCTCCTGCACCAACGGCCGGATCGAGGACCTGCGGGCCGCGGCCGCCGTGCTGGCCGGCCAGAAGGTCGCCGACGGCGTGCGGCTGCTGGTGGTCCCGGGCTCGATGCGGGTGAAGCTCGCCGCCGAGGCCGAGGGCCTGGACGCGGTGTTCAGCGCGGCGGGTGCGGAGTGGCGTGCCGCCGGGTGCTCGATGTGCCTGGGCATGAACCCGGACCAGTTGCGGCCGGGCGAGCGCGCCGCGTCGACGTCGAACCGCAACTTCGAGGGCAGGCAGGGCAAGGGGGGCCGGACGCACCTGGTCTCCCCGCAGGTCGCCGCCGCGACCGCGGTGACCGGGCGGCTGTCGGACCCGGCATCCCTCGCCCTGACGACGGTCGCGGGAGCCTGACATGGACGCGTTCACCACCCACACCGGCGTCGGCGTGCCGCTGCGCCGCGCGAACGTCGACACCGACCAGATCATCCCGGCCGTGTACCTCAAGCGGGTGACGCGGACCGGCTTCGGCGACGGGCTGTTCAGCGCGTGGCGATCCGACCCGTCGTTCGTGCTCAACGTCCCCGCCTACGCGAACGGGTCGGTCCTGGTCGCCGGACCGGACTTCGGCACCGGTTCCTCCCGTGAGCACGCGGTCTGGGCGCTGACCGACGGCGGGTTCAGGGCGGTGCTCTCGGTGCGGTTCGCCGACATCTTCCGCGGCAACGCGGGCAAGGCCGGGCTGCTCGCCGCGACCGCGTCGGAGGAGACCATCGAGCAGCTGTGGAAGGTGCTGGACAACTTCCCCGGGACCACGGTCACGGTCGACCTGGTCAACCGCGAGGTGTCGACCGGGGACGGCACCGTGCTGGCGCCGATCGACGTCGACGACTACACGCGCTGGCGGCTGCTGGAGGGCCTGGACGACATCGGGCTCACGCTGCGCTCCGCCGACGCGATCGACGCCTTCGAACGCGACCGGCCCGCCTTCGCCCCGAGAACGCTGCCCGCACCGGTCTGAGCGGCCGCGGAACACCAGTCCTGGCTGAGGATCGCGCACACAGGCGGGCCGATCGGGGGCCGCCACGGTTCCGGAGGACGAGATCCGGCCTGCGGCGACACGTCTGCGTCGGGACGCGGCTTCGTTGTGTGAGCAGCACTGTCGCCCTACCGTTGCTCAAGTCCGGGACCATCCCGGCCCAGCAGCCGCGGAGGCACCATGAACAAGGCCCAGCTGATCGACACGCTCGCCGCCAGTTTCGACGGCAACCGCAAGAGCGCCGCGCAGGCCCTGGACACCGTGTTGGAGACCATCACCCGCACGGTCGTCACCGGGGAGCGGGTGGGGATCACCGGGTTCGGTGTCTTCGAGAAGCTCGACAAGCCGGCTCGGACGGTCCGCAACCCCGCGACCGGCGCGTCGGTGAAGAAGAAGAAGACCTCGGTCCCGCGCTTCCGCCCGGGTGCCGAACTCAAGGCCTACGTCGCGGGAGAGAAGAAGTTCGCCCGCGTCCCCGCCGCGAAGAAGGCCGCGACCGCGACGAAGACGACGACGGCGCGGACGACGAAGGCCACGTCGCCCGCGAGCGGGACCGCAGCCAGGACGGCGACCCAGGCGCCCGCGAGCAAGGCCGCCGTCAAGGTCCCGGCGACGAAGGCTGCCTCCAAGACGGCGACCAAGACGGCGACCAAGGCCGCCACGAAAGCCCCCGCGAAGGCGTCCGCGGCCAGGGCTGCCGCCACCACGGCGACCAGCAGCAGGGCGACGAAGACCGCGGCCACCAAGTCGGTCACCCCGGCCAAGGCGACGGCGAAGAAGACGCCGGCCAGGACGACCCGGCGCGCGACCGCCGGCAGCTGAGCGGGCGTACCCGTCAGGGAACGGTGAGCGCCGCTCGCACGTCGGAGTCGGCGAGCAGTGCACCGGTCGCGCGGCCGGTCGGCGCCAGCAGGTCGGCCACGGTGGCAAGGTCCGCGGTCGTGTCGACGTCCTGGCGGAGTCCGGCCGACACACCGCCGTCCGCCGCCAGGTCACGGAAGCCCGCCTCGCGGTGCGCCTGGGCGGAGTCCGGGCCGAACAGCGGCTGCAGGCGCGGGCCACGGGCCGCGACCAGTGTCGTGCCGGTGCCGGCAGCGTCGGCGACGAACACGGCCTCGCCCGGCCGGACAGCGGCGAGGACGGCCGCGATGTCCGCGGGTCGGGCCGCGGGCAGGTCACCGAGCAGGACGGCGACCGCCGCGCCGTCCGGGGCCGCGGCGATACCGGCTTCCACCGCGGCCGTCAGCCCTGGGCCGGTGGCCGGCACGGCCAGTGCGCCGGCCGCCGCCGCGAGCGCGACGTCGGCCTCGGTGTCGACGACCGCGAGCACGCCCTGCACCCCGGCAGCGGCGACCGCCGCGGCGAGGGTGTCCGCGGCGATCGCACGTGCCAGCCGTGACCTGAGCCCGGGCGGTGCGGTGAACCGGCTCTTGCCCCGTGCGGTGTCCTTGACCGGGACGACGACCCACCACCGGGGACCGTCCGCCGGCGCGCTGGGGGCGGGGGACATGTGTCGATCCAACCGCCGGTGACGGGTGCGGGGGACCGCGGGGCCCGAACCGGAGTCGGGCCCGGCACTCCGGCCGATCCGGACCGCGACCCGGACCGC
>CAXTBU010000039.1:11187-14861 GCA_964242885.1 uncultured Actinomycetales bacterium | reverse complement strand
CCGGACCGCGACCCGGACCGCCGCGCCGTGGCGCTGGACATCGTGCTCGCCGGCAGCAGGGCAGTGCTCCGGCTGCTCGGCCGGCCGCGGACCACCGGCACCGTGCCGGCGGCCGGCGGGTGCGTGGTGGCCGTCAACCACCTGTCCCTGCTGGACCCGCTGCTGCTCGGCACCGCCGTCGACGCCGCCGGTCGGGTGCCGCGGTTCCTCGCCGCCCGAGGCCTCTGGTCGGTCCCTGTCCTGCGCTGGGCGCTGCGGACCGGTGAGCAGATCCCGGTCCGCCGGGACGGGGACCGCGCGTCCGACGCCGTCCCGGCCGCTGCCGCGGCGGCGGCACGCGGCCAGTGCGTGGTCGTCTACCCGGAGGGCCGGATCACCCGCGACCCCGCCGGCTGGCCGATGCGGCCCCGGACCGGTGCGGTGCGGATCGCCGCCGCCGCCGGGGTCCCGCTGGTCCCCACGGCGGTGTGGGGGCCGAACCTCGTCCTCCGGCTGGGCACCCGGGTGCCGCGGCCGTTCCCGCGCCGCGAGCTGCGGCTGGTGTTCGGCACTCCGGTTCCCGTCGGGGAGCTGCTCGGGCAGGAGCCCGGCGGCGTCCTGACCCCCGCTCAGGCCCGGGCGGCCGCCGATGCCCTGGCCGACCGGATCGACGACCTGCTCGCCGCGGTGCGCGGCAGCACGCGCGACGGACCCCGACTGGATCTGCACCGCACGGTCCCACCCGCCCGGTAGGTTCCTGCGCGATGACCGAGCCCGACGCACCGCAGGCCGGCCACCAGCAGCCGGTCCGCCCGAGCCGGCTGCGCGTGGCCGTGGTGTTCGGCGGGCGCAGCAGCGAGCACGCGGTGTCCTGCCAGACGGCACGCGGGGTCCTCGCCGCACTCGACCCGGCCCGCTACGAGGTCGTGCCGATCGGCATCGCCCGGGACGGCCGCTGGGTGCTGGAGTCCGCCGACCCCGAGCGCTTCGCCCTCGACGGCGGGCAGCCTCCAGGGGTGGCCGACGACGCCGCACCCGTGCTGCTCCCGCCCGGCGGGGCGTCGCTGACCGTCGCCCCCGCGGGCGAGCCGCCGCGCGAGATCGGCGCGGTCGACGTCGTCTTCCCCTTGCTGCACGGGCCGTTCGGCGAGGACGGGACGCTGCAGGGCCTGCTGGAGATGGCCGGCGTCCGCTACGTCGGGTCCGGTGTCCTCGCCTCGGCCGCCGCGATGGACAAGCACGTCGCGAAGGTGCTGCTGGCCGCGGCCGGACTGCCGGTCGGGCGGTGGGTGGTGGTGCCACCGGGCTCGCCAGTGAGCTCGGTCCGGGAAGAGATCACCGCTCTCGGGTTGCCGGTCTTCGTGAAACCGGCGCGGGCCGGCTCGTCGTTCGGCATCAGCCGGGTCGACGACCTCGACGAGCTCGACGAGGCCGTGCGCCGGGCCGCGGAGCACGATCCCAAGGTGCTCGTCGAGGCCGGCGTCGACGGCCGGGAGCTGGAGTGCGGCGTTCTCGGCACGGCGGACGGCGCGACACCGGAGGCGAGCGTCATCGGTGAGGTCACCGTCGACGCCGGGCACGCGTTCTACGACTTCGACGCGAAGTACTCCACGGGTGCCGGCACCGACCTGGCCGTGCCCGCCGACCTGCCCGACGGGGTCGCGGACCGGGTCCGCGAGCACGCCGTCCGGGCGTTCACCGCGCTCGGCTGCGAAGGTCTGGCCCGCGTCGACTTCTTCCTGCGCCCGGACGGCGAGCTGGTCGTCAACGAGGTCAACACCATGCCGGGCTTCACCGAGCAGTCGATGTTCCCGCGACTGTGGGCGGCCTCGGGCCTGGACTACCCGGCGCTCGTGGACCGCCTCGTCGCCCTTGCCGCCGCCCGGTCGGTCGGCCTGCGCTAGGCGATGCCCCTGGCGGGGTCCGGCGGTGGCGTCACGCGGCGGGCACGGTCCGGGACACCGCGGGGGTGAGCGCGGCCGCGGCGTCGACCGGGTTCGCCGAGCCGGGCCGCGGGACGCTCACCCGCACCCACACCGCCCGGCCGTAGGCGTACAGGTCGTAGCCGCCCCCGTCGAGCGGCACGGGCAGCCAGCTCACCGCGCCGTCGATCTCGACCAGGTCCGCCGAGGACCCGGCCCGGGCCGGCGCGGGGCCACCGCAGGTCAGTGTCACCGTCGGGTCGTCGCCCCACGCGGCAGTGCGGTCACTCGCCGGGTCGGTCGGGCGCCGCTCGCCGCCCATCACCTGCTCGGGCAGCGCCCCGCGCAGGGCGGCGCACGGCGGGCCCGCTCGCGGATCGGCCGTCGGCGGCACGACGGCGACGGCACCGGGTGAGCAGCCGGCGACCGTGACGAGGGCCGTGACGACGGCGGCGACGGCCGTGACGGCGGCGGCGGCGGGCGTGCTCAGATGTCGACGACGGGGCATGTCAGGGTGCGGGTGATCCCGGCGACCTTCTGGATGCGCGCGACGACCAGCAGACCGAGGTCGTGGATCGACTCGGCGCGGGCGCGGACGATCACGTCGTACGGCCCGGTCACGTCCTCGCTGCTCTCGACCCCGTCGATCGCGGCGACGGTCCGGGCGACGTCGGCGGCGGCACCGACCTCGGTCTGCACGAGGATGTACGCGCTGATCACCGCGACGACGCTACGCCCGGCCGCCTTCGGCGCGGGAGGAGGGCACGGGCATGGGCGAGGCACAGGACCGGGGCCGGACGCTGGCCGGGACGGGCGAGTTCCGGCTCATCGACCAGGTGGTCGCACGGCTTGGGCAGTTCCCCGACGCGGCGGTCCCGGTCGGGCCCGGCGACGACGCCGCGCTGGTCACCGTGTCCGGCGGCGCCGTCCTGGTGACGACGGACCTGATGGTGGAGGGCCGGCACTTCCGGCGGGACTGGTCCAGCGCCGCCGACGTCGGGCACAAGGTCGCCGCCGCGAACCTGGCCGACGTCGCCGCGATGGGCGGGGTGTGCACCGCCCTGGTGGTCGCGTTCGCCGGCCCGCCCGAGCTGCCCGCCGACTGGGCGGTGGAGCTCGCCACCGGCATCGCCGAGGAGGCCGCGGTCGTCGGCGCCCGGGTCGTCGGCGGGGACACCAGTTCCGCGGCGGCGGTGACGGTGGCGGTCACCGCGCTCGGCGAGCTCGCGCCCGGCGTCGGGCCGGTGCTGCGCTCCGGTGCCCGGCCGGGGAACGTGCTGGCCGTCTGCGGGCGCCTCGGCTGGGCCGCCGCCGGCTGGGCGGCGCTGGGCCGGGGCTTCCGGTCCCCCCGCCTCGCCGTCGCGGCCCACCAGCGGCCGCAGCCCCCCTACCCGGCCGGGCCGCAGGCGGCGGCCGCCGGGGCGACCGCGATGATCGACGTGTCCGACGGGCTGCTGGCCGACCTGGGCCACGTGGCGACGGCCAGCGGGGTGGCGATCGACGTCACCGGCGACCGGGTGCCGATCGGCGAGCCGGTGCGCACCGTCGCCTCGGCGATGAACGCCGATCCGCTGCAGATGGTGCTGACCGGCGGCGACGACCACGCGTTGGTGGCGACGTTCCCGGCGGAGGCCGAGCTGCCGGCCGGATGGACGTCGATCGGGCGGGTGCTCGACGGCGACGGCGACGCGGCGGTCACGGTGGACGGGCGGACCCCCGGGCCGACCGGGCGCGGATGGGACCACTTCGGCCGCCGGTGAGCCCGGCGGCCGT
>CAXTBU010000039.1:0-11087 GCA_964242885.1 uncultured Actinomycetales bacterium | reverse complement strand
GTGCCCAGCGGACGACCGTGCCTAGCGGACGACCTTGCCGGCCTTGATGCAGGACGTGCAGACGTCGACGCGCTTGGTGACGGTGCCGACGCGGGTACGGAGCCGCTGGATGTTCGGCGTCCAGCGCCGCGGCGTGCGGCGGTGGGAGTGGGAGACGTTGTGCCCGAAGCTCGGGGACTTTCCGCAGATCTCGCAGGTGGCAGCCACCGGGTACTCCTGGTCGTCGTCGTGGCTCGGGCAGGTCGCGGCCCGGGCCGTGGTGTCGTGGAGGACGCACGGACAGCCCGGCCGGAACCGGTCGCTGGCGTGCAGCCGTCCAGGTTACCCGGGTGTCGGGGCGCGTCGCTACCGTCTGCCCTGTGAGCACGCCCGGCGGCCCGACGTCCGGCCCCGCGTCGGGGCCGTCGTGGGGGCCGTGGTCGGTCCCGCTGGCCGGGCTGGTCGGCAAGGCCGCGGACGCCCTGGAGGCCGGGCTCGGCATCGCCACCGCCGGCCAGCTGCTGGACCACCTGCCGCGCCGCTACGCCGACCGGGGCGAGCTGACACCGATCCGCGAGCTGGCCGTCGGCGATCACGCCACCGTCGTCGCCCGGGTCGAGAAGGCCACGGTCGCGCAGTACGGCGCCAAGCCGGGAGCCGGCGGCCGGGGTCGGGCGGGGGCGTGGTCGCGCGGCGGCCTGCAGCAGCGTCTCGACGTCACCATCACCGACGGCCGGGACCGGTTGCGCCTCGCCTTCTTCCGGCAGGCCTGGCGGAAGAACGACCTGGTGCCGGGACGCCGGGCGATGTTCGCCGGCCAGGTGACGGAGTTCCGCGGCGCCCGCCAGCTCGTCCACCCGGAGTACCTGCTGCTGGACGACCTCGGGGTCGCCGGCCTGGATCCCGAGGAGGGCGACCTGCTGGTCGCGGCGGACCCGGCGGCCGTCGATCCCGCCGCGGGCGCCTTCGCCGGTGCGCTGGTGCCCGTGTACCCGTCGACGGCGAAGCTGACGAGCTGGCGGATCGGCGCCTGCGTGCAGGTCGTGCTGGACAGCGTCGAGGTCCCGGACCCGGTGCCGGCGGCGGTGCTGGCGGCGCACGGGCTGACCGACCTGGCCACCGCGTTCCGCGCGGTGCACCGACCGGTCGACCGCGCCGACCTGCGCCGGGGCCAGGCCCGGCTCCGGCACGACGACGCGTTCGTGCCGCAGGTCGTCCTCGCGCTGCGGCGCGCGGACCGGGAACGCACCCCGGCGGTGCCCCGGCGCCGGGTGCCGGGACGCCTGCGGGACCGGCTCGACGCCCAGCTGCCGTTCGCGCTCACCGCCTCCCAGGCCGACGTCGGTGCCGAGCTCGACGCCGACCTGGCCCGGACCACCCCGATGCACCGGCTGCTGCAGGGCGAGGTGGGGTCGGGCAAGACGGTGGTCGCGCTGCGGGCGATGCTGACCGCCGTGGACGCCGGCGGCCAGGCGGCGCTGCTGGCGCCGACCGAGGCCCTGGCGCTGCAGCACGCGCGCAGCGTGGCGCGGCTGCTCGGCCCGCTGGGCCGCGCCGGGATGCTCGACGGGGACCCCGACGGCACCCGGGTGGCGCTGCTCACCGGGTCGCTGCCGACCGCCGCCCGCAAGGCCGCCCTGCTAGACATCGCCTCCGGCGCCGCGGGGGTCGTCGTGGGCACGCACGCCCTGCTGCAGGAGCGGGTCTCCTTCGCCGACCTCGCGCTGCTCGTCGTCGACGAGCAGCACCGGTTCGGCGTCGCGCAGCGGGCAGCGCTGACCGACCCGTCCGCGGCCGGCACCGTTCCCCACCAGCTGGTGATGACCGCGACCCCGATCCCGCGGACGGTCGCGATGACCGTCTTCGGCGACCTGGCGGTGTCGACGCTCGGGCAGGTGCCCGGCGGGCGGCCACCGGTGCTCACCTCCGTCGTCGGCACCGCCGAGCACCCCTCCTGGCTGGACCGCGGGTGGGCCCGGCTGGTGGAGGAGGTGGCCGCCGGCCACCAGGGCTTCGTCGTCTGCCCGCGCATCGGCGGCGACGACGACGGGCCGGAGCAGGCGCGGCTGGACGCCGAGGGCCGGCCGCGGGCGACCGCGCTGCTGGACCTGGCACCGGAGCTGGTGGCCGGGCCGCTGGCCGGGATCCGGTGCGCGGTGCTGCACGGCCGGATGCCCACGGAGGAACGGGACGCGGTGATGCAGGCGTTCACCGCCGGCGAGGTCGACGTCCTGCTGGCGACCACGGTGATCGAGGTGGGCATCGACGTGCCGAACGCCACGGTGATGGTGGTCCTCGACGCCGAGCGGTTCGGGATGAGCCAGCTGCACCAGCTGCGCGGCCGCGTCGGCCGGGGCCCCGGCGGCGGGCTGTGCCTGCTGGTCACCGAGGCCGAGCTCGGCACCCCCGGACGCGAGCGGGTGGAGACCGTCGCCGCCACCGCCGACGGGTTCGCCCTGGCGGAGGCGGACCTGGCCGAGCGCCACGAGGGCGACCTGCTCGGCGCGACCCAGTCCGGGCGGCAGACCAGCTTCCGGGTGTTGTCGGTGCTCGACGACGCCGAGGTCATCGCCGCCGCCCGGGCCGACGCGGTCGCCCTGCTCGCGGCCGACCCGACGCTGTCCGGGTACCCCGAGCTGCTCGCGTACCTCGGCGACGCGGTACCGGAGACCCGCGCCGGGTTCCTGGCCCAGGGCTGACGGGGCAGCAGCGCGGTGCGCATCGTGGCGGGGGTGGTGGGCGGCCGGCGGCTCACCGTGCCGAAGGGCCGGGACACCCGCCCGACCTCCGAGCGGGTGCGGGAGGCGCTGTTCTCCTCGCTGCTGTCCGACCGGGGGACGCTGTCCGGCGCGGCTGTGCTGGACCTGTTCGCCGGGTCCGGGGCGCTCGGGCTGGAGGCGCTGTCCCGGGACGCCGCCAGTGCGGTCCTCGTCGAGCGCGACGCGGGCGCGGCAGCCGCGGCGCGGGCCAACGTCGCCGCACTGGGCCTGCCCGGCGCGGTCGTGGCCGCGTCGCCGGTGGCCCGCTACCTGGCGCGCGACCCGTCCCCCGTCGACGTGGTCTTCGCGGACCCGCCCTACGCGCTGTCCGACGCCGAGCTGGCCGCGGTGCTGGCCGCGCTGGCGGCCGGCTGGCTGCGCGACGGGGCGAGCGTCGTCGTGGAGCGGGCGAAGCGCTCGCCGGCGCCGGCGTGGCCCGCCGGTTTCACCCCCGGTCGGGTGCGCACCTACGGTGACACCGCGGTCCACCCCGCCCGTTGGGCCGGCGGTGCGCCGCCCGGCGCCCACCCCTCGGCAGGCTCGGCGACCGCCACGACCGACGCCGGACAGGAGCCGCCCGCGTGAAGCACGCCGTGTGCCCTGGGTCGTTCGACCCGACCACCAACGGGCACGTCGACATCCTCGGGCGCGCCGCGGGACTGGCCGACCACGTCACCGTCGCGGTCCTGGTGAACGCGTCCAAGGACGGGCTGTTCGCGATGGACGAGCGGCTGGCGATCCTGCGCGAGGTCGTCGAGGACGCCGGGCTGGCCAACGTGGAGGTCGCGTCCTTCTCGGGGCTGCTCGTCGACTTCTGCCGCGCTGTCGGCGCGGACTCGGTCGTCAAGGGCATCCGCGCGGTCTCCGACTTCGACTACGAGCTGAAGATGGCGCAGCTGAACCGCTCGCTGTCCGGGATCGAGACAGTCTTCGTGCCGACCTCGACCGAGTACTCGTTCCTGTCCTCCTCGCTGGTCAAGCAGGTCGCCCGGCTCGGCGGGGACGTGTCGGCGTTGGTCCCGGCGGGCGTGGCGCGCCGGCTGGCCGACCGGTACCCGGAGACGCCGGAAGACGCCGCCCTGGGCTGAGCCCGGTCCCGGCGGCCCCGCCACCTCGCGCTGTCCGGCGCTAGATTCGTCCGGGGCCGTGATCGTGCGCGCACGGCGGGTCCCGGTCCCAGCCCATCTCCTCTCCGCACCCCGGGAGCCCGCCATCTCTGCCGACCCACGGTCGCCGCTGGTGCTCGACACCCGCGAGCTGGACCGTCGCCCCGGTTCCACCCGGCACCTGCACCGCACCGTCGACGCCCCCGACGGGCTGTCGGTGCCGTCCTCGCGTGTCCCGCCCGGTTCGGCGCTGGTGCTCGACGTCGACATCGACTCCGTCGTGGACGGGCTGTGGGTGTCCGGCACCGCCGAGGTCCGCGTCGAGGCCGAGTGCGTCCGCTGCCTGGACGACGTCACCTCCCAGCTCACCGCCGACCTGGAGGCGCTGTACCTGACGGTCGCGACACCCGACGGCGGCCGCGGCCGCTCGGACCGGCACACCACCGGGCGGGTCGGCCTGGCGGCGGAGGACGACACCGACGACGACGAGGTGTTCGCCCTCGACGGGGACCTGCTGGACCTCGAGCAGGTCGTCCGGGACGCGGTCGTCCTGTCGCTGCCGCTGCAGCCGCTGTGCTCTCCGGACTGCGCGGGACTGCGCCTGGACGGGTCGCGGGCGGACTCCGCCGAGCCCGCCCCCGAGCCCGTCGACCCGCGATGGGGAGCGCTCGCCGGGTTGCTGGCGAACGACCCACCCCCACGGGCGCCGGAGCGGTAGCCCGGTCCCGGGCACTCCCCGGACCTGAGACCATGGGGTCGCACCCGCAGTTCCACGACGAGGAAGTGACGTACCGATGGCCGTTCCGAAGCGGAAGCTCTCGCGCAGCAACACCCGGCACCGCCGGTCGCAGTGGAAGATCATCATGCCGCAGGTCAACCGCACGGTCGAGAACGGCCGCGTCACCTGGTCGGTGTCCCACCGCGCCCGCATCGTGACCGACGCCGCCGGCACGCCGGTCGGCCTGCGCTACAACAACCGCGACGTCGCCGACCTCTGATCGGTTGACGCGCACGTCCCCCGCAGCGGGTGCCCGGACCGCGGCGGTCCCGACTCAGTCGTTGACCGCCGCCCTCGGCGTCGAGGTCGCCGCCGAGCTCCTGACGCTCGCCCTCACGCACCGGTCCTACGCCTACGAGAACGGTGGGCTGCCCACCAACGAGCGGCTGGAGTTCCTGGGGGACTCCGTCCTCGGACTGGTGGTGTCCGACCGGCTCTACTCCTCGTTCCCCGACCTCGCCGAGGGCCACCTGGCGCGGCTGCGGGCAGCCGTGGTCAACGCCCGCGCGCTGGCCGGTGTCGCCCGGTCCCTCGACCTCGGGCCGCACCTGCTGCTCGGCCGCGGCGAGGAGGCCACCGGCGGGCGGGACCGCACGTCGATCCTGGCCGACACCGTGGAGGCGCTGCTGGGCGCGGTGTACGTCGGCTCGGGGTTCGACGACGCGGCCGGCGTGGTCCGGCGGCTGTTCGACCCGCTCGTCGACGAGGCGGCCACCGCCGGCGCGGGGCTGGACTGGAAGACCTCGCTGCAGGAGCTCGCGGCACGCTCCGGCCTCGGGGCCCCCGAGTACCGGCTCACCGGGTCCGGGCCGGACCACGACCGCAGCTTCGTCGCCGAGGCCGTCGTCGGCGGCACCGTGCAGGGGACCGGGACCGGCCGCAGCAAGAAGGACGCCGAGCAGGTCGCGGCGCGGGTCGCCTGGCAGGCGCTCTCCGCGATCCCGGCCTGACCGGCGTCGCGTGCCCGAACTCCCGGAGGTCGAGGTCGTCCGGCGCGGCCTCGAGCCGCACGTCGCCGGACGGCTGGTCGGCGGCGTCGACGTCCTGCACCGGCGCGCGGTGCGCCGGCACCTGGCCGGCGGGGACGACCTGGCCGCCCGCCTGGCCGGCGGGCGCATCACCGGCGTGCACCGCCGCGGCAAGTACCTCTGGCTGCCGGTCCTCGCCCGCGACGGCGCGACCGAGCGCCTCGTCGCCCACCTCGGCATGAGCGGCCAGTTGTTGCTCCGGCCGCCGGACGCGCCCGACGAGACGCACCTGCGGGTACGGATCGGCCTGGCGGGGGACCCCGCGCTGCAGGTCCGGTTCGTCGACCAGCGGACGTTCGGCGGCCTGTTCCTCGCCGCCGACACGCTCCCCGCGGAGGGGGTGCCCGCCGAGATCGCCCACATCGCGCCGGACCCGATCGGGGACGAACTGGACGCCGAGCTGCTGTTCACCCGGCTGCGGCGCAGGCGGACCGGGCTCAAGCGGGCGCTGCTGGACCAGACGGTGCTGTCCGGGGTCGGCAACATCTACGCCGACGAGGCGCTCTGGCGGGCGCGGCTGCACCCGGCGCGGCCGACGGCGACGCTGACCCGGGCCGAGGTCGCGCGGGTGCTGCTCGGGCTGCGGGAGGTGATGGCGGCCGCACTGGCCGCGGGCGGCACCTCCTTCGACAGCCTCTACGTCAACGTCAACGGGAGCTCCGGGCGGTTCGACCGGTCCCTGCACGCCTACGGCCGGACCGGTCAGCCGTGCGAGCGGTGCGGGACACCGATCGTCCGCGAGCCGTTCATGAACCGCTCGTCGCACCGCTGCCCGCGGTGTCAACCCGTGCCGAGGCGGCGCGCCGGAGTCTGACCGTCAGCACCTGGAACGGCCGCAGCCTCAGCGCCACTGCGCCGTCGGCGGCGACGGCCAGCGGGTCCGCCCCGGGCAGCGGCCGCTCCAGCAGGTCCTCCGACGACGCGCCGGCGACCCCGAAGTCCGCCCGCAGCGTCGTCGACGCCGCCCCGCCGAGGGACTCGTAGAGGCGGATCACGACGTCGCCGGACCGGTCGTCGGCCAGCTTCACCGCCTCGACCACCACCGCGTCGCCGTCGGTGTCCACCAGCGGCGCGGCCGACACCGAGCCGGCGTGCGCCGTTCCGCAGACGACCCGGGGCGGGAGGTTCAGGGCGTACCCGCCGGCCGCCGCCGCGGCGACGTCAGCGCCCGGCAGCAGGGTCACCGTCTGGACGTGCCCGCCCTGGTCGGCCTCCGGGTCGGGGGTGAGCGGTGCTCGCAGCAGGCTCGCCCGCAGCGTGGTCGTGGTCCCGCCGCCCGGGCGCACGGACGTCGACGCGTCGTAGCCGTAGGTCGCGTCGGTGAGCAGGGCGACGCCGTACCCGGCCTCGCCGACGTGCACCCAGCGGTGCGCACTGACCTCGAACCGGGCGTGGTCCCAGCTGGTGTTGGTGTGCGTCGGGCGCTCGATGTGGCCGAACTGGATCTCCGCCGTGGTCCGCGGCGACCGGACGTCGAGGTCGAAGCCCTGCTTGAGGAACTTCTCCCGCTCGTGCCAGTCCGTCGCGGTGGTGATGCGCAGCCCCGGGTCGCCCGCGGACAGGGTGAGTGTCTGCTCGACGCGCGAGGCGCCGAAGGACCGGGTCACCACGACCGACGCCTGCTCCGGTCCGGCGGCCGACACCGTCACCGAGTCCGCGGACACCAGGTCGGTGTACCGGTTGAGGTAGTGGCGGTCGACGTCCCAGGCGTCGTAGGTGTTCGGCAGGTCCGTGTGCAGGCGCAGCAGGTTTCCGCGGGTGCCGGGGGCGAGCACCTCCCGGTCCGCGCGCAGGTCGAGCACCGAGGTGAGCAACCCGTCGGCGTCGATGCGCACCCGCAGCAGGCCGTTGTCGAGCACCACCTGCTCGTCGCGGGTGTCGGTGGTGACCGGCGCCGCGCCGACCTGCTGACCAGCCCCCACGGCGTCGGCGAGCGGGACGACCGCCGACGGCGGCACCGACACCAGGACCCGGTCGCCGGACCCGGGCCGCGCCACGACGGCGGTCCGGGCGCGCGGGCTGGCCGAGAACACCGCTCCGTCCGGATCTGCCAGCACCCGCTGGGCGTCCGCGATCAGCCCGTCGAGCTGGGCGGTGATCCGCCCGTAGTCCGCCTCGGCCTCCGCGTGCACCCACCGGATCGAGCTGCCCGGGAGGATGTCGTGGAACTGCAGCAGCAGCACGTGCTTCCACAGCCGGTCCAGCTCCTCGAACGGGTACGGCGCGCCGGTCCTGACGGCGGCCGCGGTCGCCCACAGCTCGGCCTCGCGCAGCAGGTGCTCGCTGCGCCGGTTCCCGGCCTTGCCGCGCGCCTGCGAGGTGTACGTGCCCCGGTGCATCTCCAGGTAGAGCTCGCCGCTCCACACCGGGGCGTCCGGGTACTCCGCGTACTCCGCCCGGGCGGCGGCGAAGAAGGCGTCCGGGTCCGAGTGCACCACCCGCGGCGCGCCGTCGAGGTCGGCGAACCGGCGGATCCGCTCGAGCATCTCCCGGGTCGGCCCGCCGCCGCCGTCGCCGTAGCCGTAGGGCAGCAGCTGGTGGGTCGCCCGGCCGGCGTCGGCGGAGTTGCGGACCGCGTGCAGCAGCTCGTGGCCGGTCACCTCGGCGTTGTACGTGTCGACCGGGGGGAAGTGGGTGAAGATCCGGGTGCCGTCGATGCCCTCCCACCAGAACGTGTGGTGGGGGAACTTGTTCGTCTTGTTCCACGAGATCTTCTGCGTGAGGAACCACTCCAGCCCGGCCAGCGTCGCCAGCTGTGGGTAGGCCGCGGTGTAGCCGAACGAGTCCGGCAGCCAGGCGCCGGTGCACGGCGCGCCGAACTCCTCGGTGAAGAAGCGCTGTCCGTGCACGAACTGCCGGGCCAGCGCCTCGCCGCCGGGCAGGTTGCCGTCGGACTCCACCCACATGCCGCCGACCGGGTACCAGGACCCCGCCTCGGCCGCTGCCTGCATGCCCTTGTAGGTCTCGGGCCAGCGGTCGCGCACCCACGCGTACTGCTGCGCCTGCGAGCAGGCGAAGACCATCCCGGGCTCGGTGGGCGCCAGCGCGACGACGTTGGCGAACGTCCGCGCGACCTTCCGCTCGGTCTCCCGCATCGGCCACAGCCAGGCCGTGTCGATGTGCGCGTGCCCGACGGCGTGCACGACGTGCGCCGAGGAGTGCGCCGGCCGGGCCAGGGTCGGGGCGAGCACCGCTCGCGCGGCGGCCGCACTGCCGGCGACGTCGTCGAGGTCGATCGCGTCGCACGCCCGGCCCAGGGCTACCCGGATCTCAGCCCGACGCGGGTCGTCGAAGCGCAGCGCGTGCATCAGCTCGCGCAGCACGTCCATGTCCAGGGCGAGGCCGTAGACCTCCGGGTCGAGCACCGCCAGGTCGGCCGCCGCGAACCGGTACTGCGGCGCGGCACCCATCGCCGCCGGGCTGCCGAGGTCGAGGCGCCCGCCGCCACCGACCCGGTCCACCCCGCCCGCGGCGCCGCTGACGTCCGGGTTCGCGGCGGCCTCGACCAGCCACTCGACGCTCCCGCCGCCCGCGGTGGAGTCGACCGGCACGTAGCGGTTGCGCGGGTGCACGGCCTTGACCGGGACCCCGGACCTGTCGTGCACCAGCGCCTCGGCCGAGAAGCCCGGCCCGGCCCCGGTGAAGCCGAGGTCGAACACCGCCTCGACCTGTCGGCCCGCCCACCCGGCCGGCACCGTCCCGCCGACCCGGAACCAGGTCGTGGTCCACGGCGCCCCCCACAGCGTGCCCACCTCGAACGGCTCGTACGTCGCGGCGAGGGCGTCCTCGACGGGCACCGGCTCACCGGCCACCGTCCACGCCGACAGCGCCAGCGGCACCCGCTCGGCGTAGACCGCCGGGCGGACCCGCTGGTCCAGGATCCGGTTGACGTGGGCCTCGACGGCGACGCGGTCGGGGTGCATGCGGGGTGCCTCCAGGGAGCGGGTGCAGCGGCGGGACCGACGGCAGGAAGTACAGCAGGCGCGGGGTGGGCCCTGCCGTCTCGTTGACGTGCCCCGGGAGGCGGAGGACACTTGACCAGACCGTTACCGCTCGCCCCGCACCAGATCGAGGACACCACGATGGCGAAGGCCCTGTACGGCTATGTCGGCAGGTACGACCTGGCGATGGCCACCGAGATCAAGGCACTGCGGACGCGGATCGACCAGCTGGAGTCCACGGTCCTGCGGCTGCGGGCGGACAACGACCGCCTGTCCGCCGCGCACGACGCGGACCCGCTGACCGTCGGCTCGCTCGTCGACGACCGCGAGCCCGTCCTCACCTGAGCGGCACCGACCCGGCCCACCACGCGCAGGCCCGACACGCGCAGGCCTGGGCCCGCGGACACCCCTGACCGGGCGGCCCGCTCGTTAGGGTCGCTGCGGTGAGGCCGCCGTGCACCTGAAGACGCTGACGCTGCGCGGCTTCAAGTCCTTCGCGTCCGCGACGACCCTGCGCTTCGAGCCCGGGATCACCGCCGTGGTCGGCCCCAACGGGTCGGGGAAGTCGAACGTCGTCGACGCCCTGGCCTGGGTGATGGGTGAGCAGGGCGTGAAGAGCCTGCGCGGCGGGAAGATGGAGGACGTCATCTTCGCCGGCACGGCCGGTGGGGCGGGCGGCGCCGGACGAGCCGCACTCGGGCGGGCCGAGGTGGTCCTGACCATCGACAACAGCGACGGCGCGCTGCCGATCGACTACTCCGAGGTGTCCATCACCCGGACGATGTTCCGCCTCGGCGGGTCGGACTACGCGATCAACGGCCGGCCCTGCCGGCTGCTCGACGTCCAGGAGCTGCTCGCCGACTCCGGCATCGGCCGCGAGATGCACGTCATCGTCGGTCAGGGCCGGCTGGACACGGTGCTGAGCGCCGGCCCGCTGGAGCGCCGCGGCTTCCTGGAGGAGGCCGCCGGGGTGCTCAAGCACCGCCGCCGCAAGGAGAAGGCGATGCGCAAGCTCGACGCGATGGCCGCCAACCTCGCCCGCGTCGCCGACCTGACCGCCGAGATCGGCCGCCAGCTCAAACCGCTCGGCCGCCAGGCCGAGACGGCCCGGCGCGCGCAGGTCGTCCAGGCCGACCTGCGCGACGCCCGTTCCCGGCTGATGGCCGATGACCTGGTGACCGCCCGGGCAGCTGCCGCGGCGGCGGCCGCCGCGTCCGAGCGGGCCCGCGCCGGCCGGGCCGGGCTCGACGACCAGCTCGCCGCCGCCCGGGCCGCGCAGGCCGCGGCGGAGCAGGCGTCGGCCGCGGGTTCGGCGGCGATCACCGCCGCCGCCGAGCGCTGGTACGCCTGGGCGGGGCTCGGTGAGCGGGTCCGCGGTACGGCCGTGCTGGCCGCCGACCGGGCGGCTGCCGCCGCGCCGCCGACCCCGGCGCCGGGCGCGGACGCAGACTCCCTCGACGCCCGGGCCGACGCCGTGCGGGCCGACGAGCACGCGC
>CAXTBU010000038.1:25044-27781 GCA_964242885.1 uncultured Actinomycetales bacterium | reverse complement strand
AGACGATCCGCTCGCCCTTCTTGCCCGAGATCCGCGCCCAGTCGTCGGGGTTGGTGGTGTTGGGCAGGTCCTCGTTCTCCCGGAACTCGTCGACGCACGCCGCCAGCAGGTGCCCGACGCGGATGCCCTTCTGGCCGAACTCGAGGAAGTCCTTGATGGCCATCTTCTTCGCGCGTCCGACGATGTTCTCGATCATCGCGCCGGAGTTGAAGTCCTTGAAGTACAGGACCTCCTTGTCCCCGTTGGCGTAGGTGACCTCCAGGAACCGGTTCTCGTCGGTCTCCTTGTACATGCGCTCCACGACGCGCTCCACCATCGCGGCGACGGTGGCCGTCGGATCCCCGCCGTTCTCGCCGAGGTCCTCCGGGTGCAGCGGCAGCGAGGTCGTCACGTACTTGGTGAAGATGTCGCGCGCGGCCTCGGCGTCCGGCCGCTCGATCTTGATCTTCACGTCGAGGCGCCCCGGCCGCAGGATCGCGGGGTCGATCATGTCCTCGCGGTTGGACGCCCCGATGACCACGACGTTCGAGAGGCCCTCGACACCGTCGATCTCGCTGAGCAGCTGCGGGACGATCGTGTTCTCCACGTCCGAGCTGACCCCGGACCCGCGGGTGCGGAACAGCGAGTCCATCTCGTCGAAGAAGACGATGACCGGCGTGCCGCCACTGGCCTTCTCGCGTGCACGCTGGAACACCAGGCGGATGTGCCGCTCGGTCTCGCCGACGTACTTGTTGAGCAGCTCCGGGCCCTTGATGTTGAGGAAGAAGCTGCGGCCCTCGGGCTTGCCGGTGACCTCGGCGACCTTCTTGGCCAGGCTGTTCGCGACGGCCTTGGCGATGAGGGTCTTCCCGCAGCCGGGCGGGCCGTAGAGCAGGACGCCCTTGGGTGCCCGCAGCTCGTGCTCGCGGAACAGGTCGGCGTGCAGGTACGGCAGCTCGACGGCGTCGCGGATCTGCTCGATCTGGCCGGCGAGGCCCCCGATCGCGGAGTAGTCGATGTCGGGCACCTCCTCCAGGACGAGTTCCTCGACCTCGGACTTCGGCACCTTCTCCAGGGCCCAGCCGGACCGGGAGTCCACGAGCAGGGAGTCCCCGGCGCGCAGCGGACCGTCCATCAGCGGGCCGGCCAGGCGCACGACGCGTTCCTCGTCGGCGTGCCCGATCACCAGCGCCCGCTCGCCGTCGGCGAGGATCTCCTTGATCATCACGACGTCGCCGGCGCGCTCGTACTCCAGCGCGCGCACGACGTTCAGCGCCTCGTTGAGCATGACCTCCTGGCCACGCACCATCTCCGGCACCAGGACGTCGGGGCTGACGGCGACCCGCAGCTTGCGGCCGCCGGTGAACACGTCGACCGTGCCCTCCCCGGTGTCGCCGAGGTAGACCCCGAAGGTCGCCGGCGGCTGGGCGAGGCGGTCGACCTCCTCCTTCAGCGACACGATCTGGTTGCGCGCCTCCCGCAGGGTCGCGGCGAGCCGGTCGTTCTGCGCGCTGGCGTTGCCGAGCGCCGCCCGGGTCTCGGACAGGCGGGACTCGAGCTGGCGGGTGTCGCGCGGCAGCGAGGCGAGGCGGCGGCGCAGTGAGGCGACCTCGTCCTCGAGCAGCTGGACCTGGTCCGGCCGCCCGCTGTCGCTGCGGGTACCTGTGTCGTCGGGCATGGTCCGGCGTCTCCTTCCGGTCCGGCCGCCGAGGGCGGCCCGAGATCCGACCCTAGCCCGGCGGGATGCGCTCAGGCTGGGGCGCCCCGGACGGTCCGGTCACCGGTTCGGCACCGTCCGCAGCCGAACTCGCCGACTCTGGACTCGCCGACTCCGAACTCGCCGACCCTGGACTCGCGGCTCCCGAACCCGCGGCTCCCGAACTCGCCGACACGGGCCGGCGGCGCCGCGGCGGGGCGGTGACCCCGGGGGCCAGGCGGCGCGCGGTCACCAGGAAGCCGGTGTGGCCGATCATCCGGTGGTCCGGGCGCACGGCCAGGCCTTCGACGTGCCAGGTCCGGACGGTGGACTCCCACGGCTTGGGCTCGGTGAACCCGCCGTGCTCGCGCAGCGCCTCCACCACCCGGGACAGCTGGGTCGTCGTCGCGACGTAGGCGATGACCACCCCGCCCGGCCGCAGCACCCCGGCGACGGCGTCCACGCACTCCCACGGCGCGAGCATGTCGAGCACGACCCGGTCGACGTCGCCGGTGCCGCCGGCCCCGATCACCTCGACGAGGTCGCCGACCACGAGCTGCCAGGCGGGGTGCTGGCGGCCGAAGAAGGTGGCCACGTTCCTGGCGGCGACCGCGGCGAAGTCCTCGCGGCGCTCCACCGACAGCACCCGGCCGGTCTCGCCGACCGCCCGCAGCAGGAAGCAGCTCAGCGCGCCGGACCCGGCGCCGGCCTCGAGGACCGTCGCGCCGGGGAACACGTCGGCGAAGGCGATGACCTGGGCGGCGTCCTTGGGGTAGACCACGGCGGCGCCGCGGGGCATCCCCAGCACGTAGTCCTCCAGCAGCGGGCGCAGCGCGACGTAGGCGGTGCCGCCGGTCGAGGTGACGACGCTGCCCTCCGGCATCCCGATCAGGGCGTCGTGGTCCACCGACCCGCGGTGGGTGAAGTACTGGCGCCCGGCGGTCAGCGTGATGGTGTGCGGCTTGCCCTTGGGGTCGGTCAGCTGGATCCGGTCCCCGGGCCGGAACGGCCCGCCGCCGGGCTCGGTGCGCCGCGCGCCGGGCTCGCTGTCGCCCCCGGCGG
>CAXTBU010000038.1:19507-24944 GCA_964242885.1 uncultured Actinomycetales bacterium | reverse complement strand
GTGTCGGTGGCGGGCTCGGCGGTCACCGGGCGGGCCGCAGCGCGCGGGCGAACGCGGCGTCGACGTCGGAGCGGGCCAGCACGCCGTAGGTCCGGCCGTCCTCCTCCACGACGAGGTACTCCGTGGACGGCCGGGTGCGCAGCGCCGAGAGCAGGGACTCCCCCGCCAGCCCGGTGGACACCAGCAGGCCCGGCTCGAGCCGCTGCGACAGGTCGCCGATGGAGATCCACGGCCGGCGGTGCTCCGGGGTCGCCGCGACAGCGGTCTCGCTGACCAGCCCGACCGGACGGCCGCCCGCGTCCACCACGACGATCGCGCCGGCCTGCACGTCGCGGGCGCCGCGGACGGCCTCCGACACCGGCACCAGCGGCTCGGCGGGGTAGGCCCGGCGGGCCAGGGCGCGCGCGTCGATCGACGGCAGCCGCTGGCGCAGCCGGGACAGCACCAGCGCCTGGTTGCTCGCGGTCCACAGGAACACCGCCAGGAACGACAGCCAGAGGACGGAGACGAGGCTGACCCGGGTCCCGCGGGCGTAGGCCAGCAGGAACGGCAGGGCGAAGACCGCGACCGCCACGACCCGGCCGGACCACGCGGCGACGACCGTGGCCGTCGACGGGTTCCCGGTGAGCTTCCAGACCAGGGCCCGCAGCACCCGCCCGCCGTCCAGCGGGAGACCGGGGAGCAGGTTGAACAGGCCGACCAGCAGGTTGGCGACGGCGAGCTGGAACACCAGCAGCAGCGGCACCCCCCGGGGGACCACGTCGGCGGCGTAGGCCGCGAACGCGGCGCCGCCGATGGCGAGTGAGGTGACGGGGCCGACGACGGCGACCGCGAACTCGCGCCACGGCGTCTGCGGCTCCTCCTCGATCTCGGAGACCCCGCCGAGGAACTGCAGCGTGATGGCCCGGACCGGGAGTCGGAACGCGACGGCGACCAGCGCGTGCGCGATCTCGTGCAGCAGCACCGAGACGTAGATCAGGACCGCGAACACCAGGCCGAACAGGAAGGCGGAGGTCTCCGACAACGTCGGGTCGACGCGTTGCACCGTCGGGGTGAAGACGAACGCGATCAGGCCGGTGACGAGGAACCAGGACCGACGGACCTCGACCGGGATGCCGCGCACCCGGAACAGCCGGATGGTCCCGGGCGTCCGCGGGCGGGCTGCTGGTCGGTCGTCCACGGCCGAACACTAGATCGACCCCGTCGCGGCCGACCCGGCGTCCACCGGGCACGCGCGCCTGCACCGGCGCCGCTCGCTTCCGGCGGTTCTGTCGGTCGGCGCGGTTAGCTTCCCTGCATGACCGCACCAGCACTCGCGCCGATCGCCGCGCCGACCGACGGCGCGGTCGACGCACCGCGGGACGGCGGCGTGCCGGCGAGCCCGTCGGCACCGTCGCTGTCGCCCTCCCGGGCCGCGGACTTCCTGAGCTGTCCCCTGCGCTACCGGTTCCGGGTGGTGGACCGGATACCGGAGGCCCCCAGCCCGCAGGCGGTGCGGGGCACCGTGGTGCACACCGTGCTGGAGCGGCTGTTCGACCTGCCCGCTGGCGAGCGGACGCTGGACCGCGCGACGGCGATGGTCCCGGACGCCTGGCAGCAGGTCCTGGCGACGGACGCCCGCGCGGCCGAGCTGTCGGCGGGCACGGGTGGCGCCGCTCCCGAGGCGGAAGTCGCTCCCGGGGCGGGAGCCGCTCCCGGGGCGGGAGTCGCTCCCGGGGCGGGAGTCGGCGGCGACGCCGGCGTGGCGGAGCTGCCGGACTGGCTGACCGACGCGGGCGGGCTGCTGTCCACCTACTTCGGCCTCGAGGACCCGACCCGGGTGGAACCGGCCGAGCGCGAGCTCCGGGTACAGACCGAACTGGCCGGCGGCCTTGTGCTGCGCGGCTTCGTCGACCGGCTCGACGTCGCCCCCGACGGCGCGATGCGGATCGTCGACTACAAGACCGGCCGGGCCCCCGGTGAGGGCTGGGAGGCCCGCGCGCTGTTCCAGATGCGCTTCTACGCGCTCGTGCTGTGGCGGCTCCGCGGGACGATGCCGCGGCTGCTGCAGCTGATGTACCTCGGCAGCGGGGAGGTCGTGCGGTACGCCCCGGACGAGCAGGACCTGCGCGCGACCGAGCGGAAGCTGCGCGCGCTGTGGTCGGCGATCGAGTCGTCGATGCGCCGCCGCGACTTCCGGCCGAACCCGTCGAAGCTGTGCGACTGGTGCGACCACAAGGCCCGCTGCCCGGCCTGGGGCGGGACCCTGCCGGACTACCCGGAGAGCAGTGCTCCGCCCGAGGTGGCAGACCCCCGGTGACCGACGGCTCGGCGACCCGATCACCGGGCACCCCCCCGGGCACCCGGCCCCCGGAGACCGTGGCCTCCTTCGCGGAGCTGGTCGACCGGGCGACGCGGCTGGCCGAGCGTCTGCCGGACCGGCCGGGGCTGCTCGGCATCGTCGGCCCGCCCGGCGCCGGGAAGACCACGCTGGCCCTGGCCGTGATCGCGGCCGTCTGTGGCCGGCTCGGCGCCGGCTCGGCCCGGCACGTCCCGATGGACGGCTACCACCTCGCGGACGTCGAGCTGGACCGGCTCGGCCGACGGGACCGCAAGGGCGCACCGGACACGTTCGACCCGGCCGGGTTCGCGTCGCTGCTCGCGCGGATCCGCGCCGGCGGCCCGGACACCGTCTACGCACCGGCGTTCGACCGGGAGCTGGAACAGCCCGTCGCCGGGTCGATCCCGGTGCTGCCCGGCACCAGACTCGTCGTCACCGAGGGCCTGTACCTGCTCGGCGACGGGCCGTGGGCCGCCGTCCGCGCCCTGCTGGACGACACCTGGTACGTGCAGCTGACCGCCTCGGGACGGACGGATCGCCTCGTCCACCGCCACCAGCGGTTCGGCAAGGACCACGACGCGGCGCTCGAGTGGGTGGCACGCGTCGACGGCGCGAACGCCGCGCGGGTGCAGCGGCGTCGGTCGACCGCCGACCTGCTCGTACCCGGCGACCTGTTCCTCGACGCGCCCTGAGCGCGTCCCGACCCGGCGAGCCGTCCGGCGGACCAGCTCAGCCGCGGACGGACCGATCGGTCAGCAGGGCCGCGAGGTCGGACAGCCGCACCCCGTCCAGGTCCGACCGCAGCTGCCACGACGGGCTCGCCGGCACGGCCACCGCGTTGGGCGCCACCAGGACGGCGCAACCCGCGGCGGCCGCCGACGTCGCGCCGGTCCGGCTGTCCTCGATGGCCACGCAGTCGCGCGGGTCCACCCCGAGCCGGGCCGCCGCCGTCAGGTAGGGCTCCGGGTCGGGCTTGCCCCGGCTGACCACCTCGCCGGTGACGACCGTGTCGAAGCCGGGCATCCGCTCCGCGCCAAGCGCGGTGAGCACCGGGTCGACCACGGTGGCGTAGGACATGGTCACCATCGCCTGCGGGATCCCGGCCGCCGCGATCTCCGCGCGCAGCTCGACGACACCGGCCCGCCACGGGACGCGCTCGCTGAGCCGGCGCCGGACTCCCGCGACCAGCCGCGCGACGATCTCGGCCGGCTCCAGCGGCACCGGCCCGTTGTCCCGGATGTAGGCGCCGGAGGTCAGCAGGTCGTTGCCGACGATCGACTCGGCGTGCGAGTCGTTCCAGGTCCCGCCGAACGACTCGACGAGGGCGTACTCCTCGGCGATCCAGTAGTGCTCGCTGTCCGCGAGCGTGCCGTCGAAGTCCCACAGCACCGCCGCGGGAGCGCCGGACGAGGTGGTGGTCGGGGTTCCCGCAGCGCTGCCCATGTCGACGTCGACGTTACCGGCGGACCACCCCGACCGGCGCATCGTGACCGCTGACCGCGCCAGGCCTGCGACCATGCAGCCGTGGCCCCCCGCTGGATGCGCCTGCCCGAGCAGCGCGAGGCGACCCGGGAATGGGTGCTCTCCTCGCTGGTGGGGTCCCGCCTGCTCAACCGCAACGCCCGGGCGGTCGCGCTGCGCCTGCTCGGCGTGCCGATCGGGCCCAGGGCCACCCTCGGCGCGGGGATCACCTGGCAGTCCCGGCGGGTGACCATCGGCCACCACGTGTTCGTCAACGCCGACTGCTTCTTCGACGGCCCGGGGGCCATCGCGATCGGCGACGAGACGGTGATCGGCATGCGTGCGGTCCTGGTCACCAGCACCCACGACCTCGCCGGGCCCGGCCGGCGCGCGGACCTGCCGCGCAGCGAGCCGATCACCATCGGCCGCGGCTGCTGGATCGGCGCGGCAGCCGTGGTGCTCCCCGGCGTGACGATCGGCGACGGGTGCGTCGTGGCCGCCGGTGCCGTCGTCACCCGCGACTGCGAGCCGGACGGCCTGTACGCCGGCGTCCCGGCCCGCCGGGTCCGCGACCTCCCGACCGACGGCGTGCACCCGGCGCGCGCCGCCGCGACCGCCGGCGCCTGACCGGGCCCGTCGGGCCGACGACCGGGCCTAGTTGGCGTTGAAGTACTTGGCCTCGGGGTGGTGGACGATCATCGCGTCGGTCGACTGCTCCGGGTGCAGCTGCAGCTCCTCGGACAGCTCCACGCCGATCCGCTCGGGCCGCAGCAGCCGGACCAGCTGTTCCCGGTCCTCCAGGTTCGGGCACGCCGGGTAGCCGAACGAGTAGCGCGAGCCCCGGTAGCCCTGGTCGAGCAGCCCCCGCAGCTCCCCGCTGTCGTCGCCGCCGAAGCCGAGCTCCGACCGGACCCGGCCGTGCCAGAACTCGGCGAGGGCCTCGGTCAGCTGCACCGAGAGCCCGTGCAGCTCCAGGTAGTCCCGGTAGGCGTTCGCCTCGAACAGCTCCGAGGTGACGCCGCTGATCCGGGCGCCCATCGTCACCAGCTGGAAGGCGACGACGTCCGGCGCCGGGGCCGCGACGCCCGGCTCGGCTGCGGGACGGTAGAAGTCGGCCAGGCACAGCCGCCGGTCCCGGCGCTGGCGGGGGAACCGGAACCGCGCCACGACCGGGCGGTCGGCCACCGGCTCGGCCGGGTCGACCGTCGGGTCGTAGACGAGCAGGTCGTTGCCCACCGAGGCCGCCGGCCAGTAGCCGTAGACCAGCGCGGCGTCCAGGGCGCCGGTGGTGTGCAGCCGGTTCAGCCACTCCCGCAGTCGCGGCCGGCCCTCGGTCTCCACCAGCTCCTCGTACCCCGGGCCCTCCCCGCCGCGGGCGCCGCGCAGTCCCCACTGGCCGAGGAACGTTGCCCGCTCGTCCAGGAACGCCGCGAAGTCGGCCTGGGCGATGCCGCGGACCACCCGCGAGCCCCAGAACGGCGGAACCGGAACCCGGTTGTCGCCCGCGACGTCCGAGCGCCGGGTGTCGGTCCACCGGGCGGCGTCGGCGGCGACCGGGTCACTCTCCCCCTCGGCGGCGGTGCCCAGCTCCGCGGCATCGGTCGAGCCGCCGGCGGCGGGGTCCCCCGCCTCGACCGCCCCACCCTCGACCGGCCC
>CAXTBU010000038.1:15617-19407 GCA_964242885.1 uncultured Actinomycetales bacterium | reverse complement strand
CGCGTCGGGCGCACCCGCCGCTCCCGCAGCGCGGGCAGCGCGGCGCCGGGCTCCCCCCGCTTCATCGCTGCGATCGCGTCCATCAACCGCAGGCCCTCGAACGCGTCCCGGGCGTAGCGGACCTCGCCGTCGAAGACCGCCGCCAGGTCCTGCTCGACGTAGGCGCGGGTGAGCGCTGCTCCGCCCAGCAGCACGGGGAAGCGCTTCGCCATCCCGCGGCTGTTCATCTCCAGCAGGTTCTCCCGCATGATGACCGTGCTCTTCACCAGCAGCCCCGACATGCCGATCGCGTCGGCGTCGTGCGCCTGCGCCGCCTCGAGGATCGCGTTGACCGGCTGCTTGATCCCGAGGTTGACGACCGTGTAGCCGTTGTTCGTCAGGATGATGTCGACGAGGTTCTTCCCGATGTCGTGCACGTCGCCGCGGACGGTGGCCAGCACGATCAGCGCCTTGCCGGCGGAATCCGTCTTCTCCATGTGCGGCTCGAGGTGGGCCACCGCCGCCTTCATCGTCTCCGCGGACTGCAGGACGAACGGCAGCTGCATCTTGCCGCTGCCGAACAGCTCCCCGACCGTCTTCATCCCGGCCAGCAGGTCGTCGTTGACGATCGCCAGCGGCGTCCGCCCCTGCGCCAGCGCCTCGTCCAGGTCGTCGGGCAGCCCGATCCGTGCGCCGTCGACGATGCGCTGCTGCAGCCGGTCGGCCAGCGGCAGCGCGGCGAGAGCACTGGCCCGCTCGGCCTTGGTGTCGGCCAGCGAGACGCCCTCGAACAGGTCCAGGTAGCGGGCCAGGGGGTCGTAGTCGGGCGTGCGCCGGTCCCACAGCAGGTCCAGCGCCACCCGGTACTGCTCGTCGGGGATCCGGGAGATCGGCATGATCTTCGACGCGTGCACGATCGCGGAGTCCAGGCCGACCTTGCGGCACTCGTCGAGGAACACCGAGTTGAGCACTGCTCTCGCGGCCGGGTTCACGCCGAAGCTGATGTTCGACAGGCCCAGCGTCGTCTGGACGTCCGGGTGCTCCCGCTTGAGCTGCTCGATGGCGCCGATGGTCTCGATGGCGTCCCGGCGGGTCTCCTCCTGCCCGGTGGTGACCGGGAAGGTCAGGCAGTCCAGCAGGATGTCGGACTCGGCCATCCCCCACGTCTGCGTCAGGTCGGCGATCAGCCGCTCGGCGACCCGGACCTTCCACTCCCGGGTCCGGGCCTGGCCCTCCTCGTCGATGGTGAGGGCGACCACCGCCGCGCCGTGCTCGCGGACGATCGGCATCATCTTCGCGATCCGGGACTCCGGCCCGTCGCCGTCCTCGTAGTTCACCGAGTTGACGATGCTGCGCCCGGGCAGGTGTTCCAGCGCCGTCTCCACGACCGCCGGCTCGGTAGAGTCCACGACGACCGGCAGCGTGCTCGCCGTCGCCAGCTGCGCGGAGATCGTGGCCATGTCCGCGACGCCGTCGCGACCCACGTAGTCCACGCACAGGTCGAGCAGGTGCGCGCCGTCGCGCAGCTGCTCGCGCGCCACCTGCACGCAGTCCTCGATGTTGCCCGCGAGCATCGCCTCGCGGAACGCCTTGCTGCCGTTGGCGTTGGTCCGTTCGCCGATCGACAGGTAGGTCAGGTCCTGGGCGAACGGGACGTGGGAGTACAGGCTGGCGGTACCCGGGTCCGGGCGCGGCGAGCGCGGGACCAGGTCGTGGCCGCCGACGCGGTCCACGACGTGGCGCAGGTGCTCCGGCGTCGTTCCGCAGCAGCCCCCGACCAGGGCCAGCCCGTAGTCGGACGCGAACCGCTGCTGGGCGTCCGCCAGCTCGGTCGGGGTCAGCGGGTAGCTCGCCCCGTCCGGGCCGAGCTGGGGCAGCCCCGCGTTGGGCTGGCAGCCGATCGGCACCCGCGACCGGGTGGCCAGCGCCCGCAGGTGCTCACTCATCTCCGCCGGCCCGGTCGCGCAGTTCAGCGCGATCAGGTCGACGCCGAGCGGCTCCAGGGTGGTCAGCGCGGCGCCGATCTCCGAGCCGAGCAGCATCGTCCCGGTCGTCTCCACCGTGACGCTGACGACGATCGGCAGGTCGACGCCGAGGGAGCGCATCACCCGGTGGGCGCCGACGATCGCCGCCCGCGCCTGCAGCAGGTCCTGGACGGTCTCCACCACGAGCGCGTCCGCGCCGCCCTCCACCAGCCCGGCCACCTGCTCGGCGTAGGCGTCGCGCAGCACCGCGTACGGCGCGTGGCCGAGGGTCGGCAGCTTCGTCCCCGGCCCGATCGAGCCGAGCACCCACCGCGGCCGGCCGTCCGCCGCGTACCCGTCGGCGACCTCGCGGGCCAGTCGCGCGCCGTCGCGGGCCAGCGGGCGGATGCGCTCGGCGATCCCGTACTCGCCGAGCGCGGAGGAGTTGCAGCCGAAGGTGTTGGTCTCGACCGCGTCCACACCGACGGCGAAGTAGGCGTCGTGGATCGCCGTGACGATGTCCGGGCGGGTCGCGTTGAGGACCTCGTTGCAGCCCTCGTGGCCCTCGAAGTCGTCCATCGTCGGCTCGGCGGCCTGCAACATCGTGCCCATCGCCCCGTCGGCAACGACCACCCGGCTGGACAGGGCCGAGCGCAGTGCCGTCACCCGGTCGGACGAGAACGGCACGGACGGGCCTCCTGCGGCACTGGGAGCGGGGCGACAGGCGGGTCCGGGCCGGGACGCCCGGGCGGCCCGCTGCGGGACGCCCAAGCGTAGGTCGGCGGGTCGCCGAGGCAGCCTCGCGGGTAGTCTCGCCACGCGCCGGAGTGTCCCGGCGGCCGCGCCGCGAGCCGGACCCGAGGGCTGCGCGAGGACCCCGGGACCGATGGCCGGTTCCAGCAGGGCAGCGCGACTGCCTGACGACCGGCGAGCAGACAGGGGCAGTGGACATGGTCGAGATCGACCGGCTCCCCGAGCTTCGCGACCCGGTGGTCGTCACCGCCTTCGAGGGGTGGAACGACGCGGGCGACGCGGCCACCGGCGCGCTGGACCACCTCGCCACCGTCCTCGGCGCCACTCCCCTGGTCGCCCTGGACCCGGAGGAGTACTACGACTACCAGGTGAACCGGCCGACGGTGTCGGTCGGCGAGGACGGCGGCCGGCGGCTGTCGTGGCCGACCACCCAGGTCAGCGTCGTGCGCGGCGCCCCGGCTGCGCGGCCCGGGGACGCGGCCGGTGCCGGTCCCCGGCCGGACCTGGTGCTGGTCCGCGGCATCGAGCCGAGCATGCGCTGGCGCCAGTTCTCCGGTGAGCTGCTCGAGCTGTTCGACGACCTCGGCGCCCGCCTGGTGGTGCACCTGGGAGCGCTGCTCGCCGACGTGCCGCACACCCGCCCGGTGCCGGTCACCGGGAACGCCTCCGCCGGGACGGTCGCCGACGACTTCGGCCTGGAACCGTCCCGCTACGAGGGCCCGACCGGCATCCTCGGCGTCCTGCAGGACGCGGGTGACCGCCGCGACCTGCCGTCGGTGTCGCTGTGGGCGGCGGTGCCGCACTACGTCGCGCAGACGCCGTGCCCGAAGGCGTCGCTGGCCCTGCTGCGCCGCATCGAGGACCTGCTCGACGTCACCGTCCCGCTCGGGGACCTGCCCGAGGAGGCCCGGGCGTGGGAACGCGGGGTCGACGAGCTCGCCCGGGACGACAGCGAGGTCGCCGAGTACGTGCGGTCGCTCGAGACGGCGAAGGACACCGTCGAGCTGCCGGAGGCCAGCGGCGACGCGATCGCCCGGGAGTTCGAGCGGTACCTGCGCCGGCGCAACGGGCGCCGCGACGGCCCTGCCGCCTGA
>CAXTBU010000038.1:9490-15517 GCA_964242885.1 uncultured Actinomycetales bacterium | reverse complement strand
GACGGCCCTGCCGCCTGACGGCCCTGCCGCGTGACCGCCGCTGCCTGACTGCCGGTGGCCGTGTGACCAGCTGAGCACTCCAGGACGCGACGAACGGCCGGCACCGGGGTCCGGGGTGCCGGCCGTTCGTCGAGCCGGTCGCGCCGCGGCTCAGCCGGTGACCGGCAGCGACGTCGGGACCGACGTCGGCGACGGCGCGTCGGTCGGCGTCCGGCTCGGGCGTGGGCTCCGGCTGCGGGTCGACGTCGGCGACGCCGTCGGCTCGTCCGTCGGGTCGTCGGTCGCGCTCGGGGTGGGCGAGGGGGTGGCCGCCGCCCCCTCGGCGCAGGAGACCGAGGCGATGGAGAACGACTGGAGGACGTCGGACGACCCGCCGAGCAGGCGCGCCGAGACAGCGGTGACGCTGCCGTCGCCGCCGCCCGCGATCGTGAGCCGGACCGTCGGGCTCACGGTGATCGAGCGGGCCGACCGATAGGTGCCGGCGATGCTCGTCGCGCCGGCGCGGCTGCCGCTGCCGAGCCGGACCGTCGTCTCGCCGTCGTCGCAGCTGGCGGTCACGCCCGCCAGCCGGATCGTCGCCTCCGGCGAGACACCGAACAGGGTCGCCGAACCGACGCTGGCCTCGGCCGACGTGGACCCGTCGGTGTCGGTGTCGATCCCGGACACCCCGGAGATGAAGTCGCTGGCCGGGACCTGGGACGCGCTGTTGGCGGTGAAGCTGGACTGGCCGGAGGCGACGATGCCGACGGCGCTGGAGGTCGTGGCCGCGTTCGCCGGGCCGACGGACACGGCGGCGAGGACGGTGGCGCCCGCCAGGGCGACCGCTCCGGCCGCGAGGCCGCTCTTCGATGCGGTGGAGAGGGTCATGGGGACACGCGTCCTTCCGGTTGGCCCGACCTGGTCGGGCGGTTCAGGTGATGTCGGGCGGTTCGGCTGATGTCGGGCGGTTCGGGTGACGAGGACCGGTTCCAGGTGATGGGGACCGGTTTCAGGTGATGACGACGGGCGTCCCGAGCGGCAGCTGCAGAGCGAGCGCGAGCGCGTCGTCGGGGATCCGGACACAGCCGTGACTGAGCTGCCGGCGGGACGAGGTGAAGACCGACCGGTCCCTCCACCCGTGCAGGGCGACGGTGCCGGGGCCGCCGCCGAACGTGTCGAGGGTCTCGGAGTGCCACCCGAGGGGCAGCAGGTGCGTGGAGTAGGGGTTGCCCGCGTCGTAGACGGAGGCCATCAGGAAGGTGGTGCCGGTCGGCGTCGGCGTCGCCCGGGACCCGACGACCACCGGCCAGCTGCCGACCCGCTCGCCGCTGCGGTCGATGGTCATCCGGGCCCGGGTCACGTCGACCCGGACGACCGCATCGGACCGGGCGAGGTCGAAGCCGTCGGTGTCGGTGTGGATCCAGCCCGCCGAACCGTTCGGCTTCGACGGGAGCAGCACCCGGGACCACCCACCCCGGGTGGCGGTGACCGGGACCCACGTCGGTGAGCCGAGCTGGTCGGTGGGGAGGGTGGCGATCGCCCGTCCGCCGGGCGCCGTCCACACGGCGGTGTCCCGCTGCGGGTGCAGCACGATCCCGCTCGGGCCGGCACCCGGGCCGCCCGGTCCCGTCGGCGCACCCCGCACGGTGGTGAACGTCGTCGAGCGCGGGAGCGCGGCGAGCGCGGCGGCATCCACCGGGGTCGGCAGGGGGTCGCCTCCCGGCTCCCCCTCGACCGGCGCGCTCCCCGACGGTGTCGCCGCCGGGACGTCGGTTCCCGGTCGGTCCACGCCCGCGGCAGAAAGGACCGAGCCCGTCGCGGACGGCTGCGGCGGTGCCGGTGCAGCGGGCGCCGACCGGGTGCTCGCGCACCCCGCGGCCCCCACCACCACCGACAGCACACCCGCCAGCAGTGCCGCCCGGACGCTCACGGACCGGTCAGCGACCCACGTGGGCCAGCCACCCGGTGCTGGGCACGCCCAGGCCGGTTGCGTTGTCCCAGCCCGGCCTGGTCAGCAGCGACTCCCGGCCGCGTTCGCCGCCGACGAGCAGCTGCGCGCCCTGGTCGTCCAGCGGCGTGGTGATCGCCGTCTGGTTCCGGACGACGTCGGAGACGATCGACCCGGCGCGCTGCCGGTAGATCGACGGCGTGAGGACCCCCGCGTAGCGGTGGCGCTGGACCACGGCGGCGTTGGCCACCTGACCGGCGGTCACCGGCGATGCGACGCTCGTTCCGCCGACGCCGGCCAGCACGACGGTGCCGCCGCTGTTGATCGCGATCACGAACGGGAGGAAGAAGATGTCCGCCACGTTCGAGATGTCGGGGATCGTCCGGTTGGTGGTCGCCGCCCCCGCCTGCTTCTGCCACGCCGGCGCGGCGAACGCGCGGGACACGCCGCCGCCGGTGCCGATGCCGTTGGGGCCGAAGTTGCGGATGTCGAACGGCACCCACGGGCTGGTCCCGTTGGAGGAGTAGTAGGCGGGGCTCCAGGCCTGCTTGAAGCGGACCCGGCCGAGCGCGTTGATGCCGAACCCGACCCCGCCCACCGCGGCGACGTAGGGGTCGGTCGCCGGGTAGCTCGGCGTGCGTGCCGGGTACGGGGCGGTCGGCGAGGCGTCCGGGAAGTACTGGCGCAGCAGCGTCCCGTCACCGGTGTCGCCGCTGGAGAACAGGACGCTCACGCCACGGACCGCGGCCTTGACCAGGGTCGTGTGGATGCTCTTGAACGTGGGGTCCCGCGGCTCGTAGTCGAAGTTGGGGAAGCCCCACGAGTTGGTGATGACCGACGGCGGGGTCTGCTCACCGACCGCGCGAGCGAGGGAGATCTCGGGGATCACGCACGCGTTGGAGCCGTAGTAGCGGATCGTCGCCTCCGGGGAGGCGGCGTGCACGGCCTGCACGTCGAGGTTGATCTCGACCTTGTCGTCCTCGGTGATCTGCTGGCAGCCCGGGAAGGCGTTGGTGTTGACGATGGTCGTCAGCTGCCCGGGCCGCAGCGCGGGCGCCCGGTTGGTGGCAGCCGCCACGTTCGCCAGCGCGGCCGCCTGGGGGTCGTTGTTCCACAGCACGATGCCGACGACCGCGCCGCCACCGCGGTAGCGCGGGTCGATGCTGGCGAGGGTCCGGACCTTCTGGTAGTTCGCGCCCGGCACCAGGAAGGGCGGACCGCCTGCCGGGTCGGTGAACACCGAGCACTCCTGGACCGAGGTGCCGGTGACGCTGAACGGGGCCCGCGGGCCCTGGGCGGGGGTCTGGCCGAAGAACTGCGGGCACGTCGGGTCGTTCGGCAGTGCCGCGGCGGCGACCGGCCGGGCCGCGGGCTGCGGCCGGGCGGCCGCGGCCACCTGGGCGTCGGTCAGCCGCTTCAGGACCCGCGGGTCGCTGTGGTTGGCCTCGGCCTTCGGCGCGGGCCGTAGCCCGGCGACGCCGTCGACGACCCGGCTCAGCGCGGCGGGCACCTTCAGCGGCGTGACGGCGGCGGCGGTCAGGGCGCCGGCCACCCGGACACGCTCGATCCGCGTGCCGAACGCTCGGGCGAGCCGGCTGGAGGTGCCGTGCGCGAGGAGGACCTGGTTGCCGACCACCTCGTCGACGGTGATCCCGTTGGTCCGCAGCCACGCCCTGAGCGCGTCCACGTCGGCCGCGCGCGGGCCGAAACGGGCCTGGAACTGCGCTTCGGACAGAAACCGGCCGCTCTCCGCGGTGCCGGGCGTCGCGGCGGCGATGCCGTACCGCTCGGCAGCTGCCTCGTCCCGCAGGCCGAGGTTGATGCGGATGGACAGCGGGGTGGTGCCCGGGACCGAACCGACGACGGTCGTGCCCGAGCCGAGGGTTGCGGCGCCGGCGACGGCGACCTGGGGGCCCGGGCCCGCGGCGGCGAACGACGGGAGCGCTCCGACCGCGAGCGCACCGACACCCCCGACCACGATGCCGAAGGCACGACGAGACAGGAACACAGGCAGGTACCTCCTGGCGGTGGGGAGGCTCGCCGAGGGCGTCACGGCGGGGCGAGGCCTCCAGAGCGCCGCGACCGGTCGGCCCCGACGGCGGGCTCAGTCAAGTGGCGCAGATCACCCAAGTCAAGGGCTACCCGTAGTTGATCGGTTACTCAGCGCGGTCGCCACCGAGCTGTCACACTTCCCGTTTGCTGCCCGCCGTAGCCGCCGTTTCCCGGGCCGACGGTTTCACGCCCAGCAGCGCGTCGACCAGGTCCGCGGCCAGCGCAGGCGCGGACGCGTCGTCGTCCGTCCCGGCCGGGGTGGCGGCCCACTCGTCCACGGCTGCCAACGCTCCCGGGGTGTCCAGGTCGTCGGCCAGCCGGGCCCGGACCCGGTCCAGCAGCGGCGCGGCGTCCGGGCCGGCCGACCGGGCGAAGGCGACGCGCCAGGCGGTCAGCCGCCGCTGCGCCGTCGCCAGCAGGTCCGCGGTCCACGGCCGGTCCACCCGGTAGGACCCGGCCAGCAGGGCCAGACGGATCGCCGCCGGGTCGACCCCGTCGGCCAGCAGTCTGGACACGAAGACCAGGTTGCCGCGCGACTTCGACATCTTGTGCCCGTCCAGGCCGATCAGCCCGGCGTGCACGTAGGTGTCCGCGAACGGGGCGCCGGTGAGCAGCCGGGCATGGGCCGCGCACATCTCGTGGTGGGGGAACACCAGGTCCGCCCCGCCGCCCTGCACGTCGACCGAGGGCTGCCCGGGCGCGGCGCCGGCCAGCCGGTCCAGCGAGATCGAGGCGCACTCCACGTGCCAGCCGGGCCGGCCGCGGCCGAACGGGGCGGCCCAGGACGGCTCCCCCGGACGCTCGGCGCGCCAGAGCACCGGGTCCAGCGGGTCCTTCTTGCCCGGCCGGTCCGGATCGCCCCCGTTGTCCGCGGACAGCGTCCGCATCGCCGCCGCGTCCAGCCCCGACACCTCGCCGAACGCGGGGTCCGACGCGACCGGGAAGTAGAGGTCGCCGTCCAGGTCGTACACCGCGCCGGCCGCCTGGAGCCGGGCGATGTCGGCGGTGATCAGCGGAACCGCCTCCACCGCGCCGACGAGCGCCGCCGGCGGCCGGACCCGCAACGCGGTCATGTCCGACCGGAACAGGTCGGTCTGGCGTTCGGCCAGGGCGGTCCAGTCGTCACCGGTCGCCTCCGCCCGCTCCAGCAGGGGCTCGTCGACGTCGGTGACGTTCTCCACGAACCGCACCCGGAAGCCCGCGTCGGTGAGGACGCGGCCGAGCACGTCGAAGGTGAGGTACGTCGCGGCGTGTCCGAGGTGGGTGGCGTCGTACGGGGTGATCCCACACACGTAGACCCGGACGTCGCCGTCGGTCCGGCTCCCGTCCGGGACGGGGCGCAGCGCGCCGGTGGCCGTGTCGTGGACGCGGGGTCGGGTGCCGGTGCCGGGCAGGGTCGGGACGGCGACGTCGGGCCAGGCACGCATGGGTTCGAGCCTAGTGAGCAGGCGCCGTGCCCCGGGACGGTGGACGACGCCGGGTGCCGCACCCGGGCGCCTGCCCGACGGTCAGAACGCCGGCCACGGGATGGCGCTGCGCGAGGCGCTGGGCTCGGGGAACCGCCCGGCCCGCAGCAGGTTGGTCGCCCGCCGCCGGGCCGCCGCGATCTCGGCCGGGCGCACCAGGCCGCGCAGCTCCCGGGCCAGGTCGGCGCCCGGGGCGAGGGAGTCGGCCACCCGCTCCAGGGGCTCGCGCTCCGCGGCCCGCAGCCGGCGCCCGGCGAACCCCCACAGCACCGTCCGCAGCTTCGGCTCGGTGTGGAAGGTGAGCCCGTGGTCGCAGCCGCGCACCTGTCCGCCGGCGGCCGGGGCGAGCACGTGGCCGCCCTTGCGGTCGGCGTTGTTGGCGACGATGTCGAGGACCGCCATCCGCCGCAGCCCCGGGTCGTCGGCGTGCACGAGCAGCACCTCCTCGCCCCGGGCGTCCCACGCCTCGAGGACCGTCAGGTAGCCGGGCGGCACCGCGGCGCGCGGGACGAGGTCGACCGGGTCCGGGTCGCGGCGGTCCATCACGCCGTCCGCCAGCTCGGGCCCGTCGGCCGCGACGTC
>CAXTBU010000038.1:8273-9390 GCA_964242885.1 uncultured Actinomycetales bacterium | reverse complement strand
CATCGGGATCGTCGTCGGCGGCCCGGGGGTCTCGGCGGGTCCGGACCCAGGCCTGGACCATGCCGGCGCCGAACGGCCCGTCGCGCAGCACGGTGGGCGGGACGATGCCCCAGTCGAACGCCTCGCTGAGCAGGTGGGTGGCGACCTCGCGGCCGGCCAGGGTGCCGTCGGGGAAGTCCCAGAGCGGCCGTTCGCCGCGGACCGGCTTGTAGACGCAGCGAACCTGCATGCCGTCGACCGCCGCCGTGCACAGGAACGTGGCGTTGGAGGACGCGGTGATCCGGCCGACGAGCTCCAGCTCGCCGTCGGTCAGCACCCGCGCGAGCGCGGAGTCCGCCAGGGGCGCCGGTCCGGTCCAGCCGGTTGCCGGGTCGGGCGCGGTCAGCTGCGGGCCGGGCGGTAGCCGTTGGCGCGCGGGCACAGGTGCCCGCCCGGGTCCAGCGGCCGGCCGCAGAACGGGCACGGCGGGCGCCCCGCGGACACGACCGCGGCGCACCGCCGGGCGAACTGGGACGCCGCACCCGGGTCCAGCCGGACGACGAGGGCGTCGGTCGACTCCTCGGTCGGGTCCAGCGGGTCGATCCCCGGCTCGTCGGCCAGCGCCTCCTCGAGCTCGACCTCGGCGCGGACCGCCTCGACCTCGGCCTCCAGGTCGGCGAGCTCGGCGTCGGTGGGGCCGTCCGCGGACTCCTCCGGCGCCTGGGTGGACTCGGCGGGCTCCGCGTCGGACACGGCGTAGGCCTGGATGACCAGCCGGTGTCCGCCGGGCAGACCGCCGGGCTGCCAGGCGAGGACGAGGGTGCCGACCCGGAAGTCCTCGGTGATGGGGGCGTCGAGCGGGGCGGAGTCGTCGGCCGGCGCAGCCGCGATCGCCGCCGCCACGTCCGGGGCGGCCTCGGCGGCCTGGGCGAGGATCTCCTCCACCCGGCCGGCGAGCACTGCGACCTGCTCCTTCTCCAGCGCGACGGACGTCACGCGCCGGCCCTCGCGGGCCTGGAGGAAGAAGGTCCGGGCGCCGGGCTCCCCGACGGTTCCTGCGACGAACCGCTCCGGCGGGTCGTACCGGTGGACGATGCGCTGCACGACTCGACCCTAGGCGGAACCCCCCGTCGGGGCC
>CAXTBU010000038.1:6931-8173 GCA_964242885.1 uncultured Actinomycetales bacterium | reverse complement strand
GGAGTGGATGCGTCAGCCGGCTCCGCCACCGACGGTTGCATCGCTGTCGGCGGGCCGGGCCGGCCGCCGGCGCCGCTTCTTCGCGGGGACCAGCGACGCCAGTTCGCCGCCGGTGTCGTTGACCCGCACCGCGAACGGCCGCAGCGGGGTGTACCGCAGGACCGTCACCGAACACGGGTCGACGACGATCCGCTGGAACGAGTCCAGGTGGGTGCCCAGCGCGTCGGCCGCGATGGCCTTGATGACGTCGCCGTGGCTGCAGGCCAGCCAGATCGCGTCCGGGCCGTGCTCGGCCTCGACGCGGGCGTCGTGCTCACGGACGGCGGCGACGGCCCGGGCCTGCATGTCGCGCAGCGACTCCCCGCCCGGGAAGACGGCGGCCGACGGGTGCTGCTGGACGACCTTCCACATCGGCTCCCGCGCGAGCTCGCTGAGCTTGCGCCCCTGCCAGTCGCCGTAGTGGCACTCCCCGAGTCGCTCCTCGTCGACCCGCGGGACCGCGGTGGGCCGCTCCCCGAGGAGGAACCCGGTGGTCTCCTGGCAGCGCTGCAGCGGGCTGATCACCGCGGTCACCAGTGGCACCGGCGCCATCCGGGCGGCCAGCGCGGTGGCCTGGGCGCGGCCGGTGTCGTCCAGGCCGACGCCGGGCGTCCAGCCGGCGAGCACGCCGCCGGTGTTGGCGGTCGTGCGGCCGTGCCGGACGAGCAGGAGGGTCGCCATGTCGGCTCCGGTCTCGGGAGGTGGGCGGGCTCGGGCGTCAGCTGGCGTTGATCGCGCCGGTGGCCAGCAGGGCCATCACGGCCAGCCCGAGCGCGATCCGGTAGACGATGAACGGGGTGAAGGTGTTGGTGGAGATGTAGCGCAGGAACCACGCGATCACCGCGTAGCCGACCCCGAAGGCGATCACCGTCGCGATGGCGGTCGGCACCGGCTGGACCGGGGCGTCGGGGCCGCCGAGATGGCGCAGCTCGAACAGTCCGGACAGGTACACCGCGGGCAGCGCGAGCAGGAAGGCGAACCGCGCCGCGGCCTCGCGGCGGTAGCCGAGGAACAGCCCGGCCGCGATCGTGCCGCCGGAGCGGCTGACGCCGGGGATCAGCGCCAGCGACTGCGCGAGGCCGTACAGCACCGCGTCGCGCAGCGTCAGGGACTCCTGGCCGCGCCCGCCCGCGACGAGGCCGCCGCCCGCGACGAGGCTGCCCTCCGGACCGAGGCCGCCGTCCGGACCGAGGCCGCCGTCCG
>CAXTBU010000038.1:0-6831 GCA_964242885.1 uncultured Actinomycetales bacterium | reverse complement strand
GCCGGTCCCCCGCCCGGTCCCCCGCCGCTGGACACGTCCGGCGTACCGGTCGGCCGCCGCGAGGACGAGGCCGAACACGACGAGCATGGTGGCGGTCAGCCACAGGTTGCGCAGCGTCGACTCGATCTGGTCCTGGAACGCCAGCCCCAGCACGCCGATCGGGATGGACCCGACGATCACGTACCAACCCATCCGCGCGGCCGGGTGCGACCGCAGCGACCGGTTGGTCAGGGACCGGGCCCAGGTACCGACGATCGTGACGATGTCGCGGCGGAAGTAGACGAGCACCGCGGTCTCGGTCCCGAGCTGGGTGATCGCGGTGAACGCCGCGCCCGAGTCGCCCCACCCGGGCACCAGCGCGCCCATGATCCGCAGGTGCGCGCTGGAGGACACCGGCAGGAACTCCGTCAGGCCCTGCAGCAGCCCGAGGACGATCGCCTCGAACAGGCCGATGGTGTGCTGCACGTCGGCAGGCTCAGGCGCTCGCCATCGCCTTGCCGACCCGGCCGCGGGCCCGGGCACGCTCCTGCGCCGGCAGGATCACCTTGCGGATGCGGACCGCGTCCGGGGTGACCTCGACGCACTCGTCCTCGCGGCAGAACTCCAGCGCCTGCTCGAGGTTCATCGGCGTGCTCGGCGCGAGCCGGACCAATTCGTCGGCCGAGGAGGTCCGCATGTTCGTCAGCTTCTTCTCCCGCGTGGGGTTGACGTCCATGTCGTCGGCCCGGCTGTTCTCGCCGACGATCATCCCCTCGTAGACCTCGGTCGTCGGCTCGACGAAGAGCGTCCCGCGCTCCTGCAGCGAGCTCAGCGCGTAGGCGGTGACCGGGCCCGGGCGGTCCGCGACCATCGATCCGCTCGGCCGGGTGCGCAGCTCGCCGACCCACGGCTGGTAGCTGTCGAACACGTGGTGCAGCAGGCCGGTGCCGCGGGTCTCGGTCAGGAAGTGGGTGCGGAAGCCGATCAGGCCGCGGGCGGGCACCTGGTACTCCAGGCGCGTCCAGCCGGTGCCGTGGTTGACCATCTGCTCCAGCACGCCGCGGCGCATCCCGAGCAGCTGGCTGACGACCCCCATGTACTCCTCGGGGATGTCGATCGTCAGCTTCTCGAACGGCTCGTGCAGCTTGCCGTCCACCAGCTGGGTGACGACCTGCGGCTTGCCGACCGTGAGCTCGAAGCCCTCGCGGCGCATCTGCTCGACGAGGATCGCCAGCGCCAGCTCACCGCGGCCGCGGACCTCCCAGGTGTCGGGGCGCTCGGTCGGGATGACCTGCACGCTGACGTTGCCGATCAGCTCCGCGTCCAGCCGGCTGCGCAGCAGCCGGGCGGTGACCTTCTTGCCGCTGCGCCCGGCGGTCGGCGCCGTGTTGATGCCCATCGTCATCGAGATGTTGGGCTCGTCGACCGAGATGACCGGCAGCGGCCGCGGGTCCTCCAGGTCGGCGAGGGTCTCGCCGATGGTGATGTCCGGGATGCCGGCGACCGCGACGATGTCGCCCTGGCCCGCCTCGTCGGCCGGGACGCGCTGCAGGCCTTCGGTGCGCAGCAGCTCGGTGATCTTCACCGGGCGCTGGGTGCCGTCGACGCGGCACCACATCACCGTCTGGCCCTTGCGCAGCACGCCCTCGTGGACGCGGCACAGCGCGAGCCGGCCGAGGTAGGGAGAGGAGTCCAGGTTGGTGACGTGCGCCTGCAGCGGCGCGCCCTCGGTGTAGGTCGGCGCCGGGACGCTGGCCAGCAGCGCCGCAAACAGCGGCTCGAGGTCGGGGCTGTCCGGGCTGGTGCCGTTCTCCGGCCGGGTCAGGCTGGCCTTCCCGGCGCGGGCCTGGGCGTAGACGATCGGGAACTCGATCTGCTCCTCGTCGGCGTCGAGGTCCAGGAACAGCTCGTAGGTCTCGTCGACGACCTCGGCGATGCGCGCGTCGGACCGGTCGACCTTGTTGATGACCAGCACGACAGGCAGCCGCTGCTCCAGCGCCTTGCGCAGCACGAACCGGGTCTGCGGCAGCGGGCCCTCGCTCGCGTCGACCAGCAGCACGACGCCGTCGACCATGGACAGCCCGCGCTCGACCTCGCCGCCGAAGTCCGCGTGGCCCGGGGTGTCGATGATGTTGATCGTGTAGTGGTGGCCGTCCGGCCCGGTGTAGTCGACCCCGGTGTTCTTCGCGAGGATCGTGATGCCCTTCTCGCGCTCCAGGTCGTTGGAGTCCATCACCCGGGCGTCCTGCTCCGCGGCGTAGGCCCCGGTCTGGCGGAGCATCGCGTCGACCAGGGTGGTCTTGCCGTGGTCGACGTGGGCGATGATGGCGACGTTGCGCAGGTCGGCGCGGGTGCTCATGCGGTGGTGCTCCCTCAGGGTGCTGATCGGCTCGACGCGGGCCGTGGGGCCCCCGATGTGGTCCAGCCGTCCGCGGCCGCCTGTCCCAAGGTTATCCGCGACCGCGACATTCCCGGGGCGCACCGGTCCGGGCCGCCCCCGCCCCGCGAATCCGGGGGCGGCCGATACGGTGCCCGCCGTGGACACCCGGCGCGTCGGCACCAGCGGCCTGACGGTGTCCGCGATCGGCCTCGGCACCATGACCTGGGGGCGCGAGACCGACGAACCGGACGCCGCCGAGCAGCTGCGGGCCTTCGTCGACGCCGGCGGCACCCTGGTGGACACCGCGGCCGGGTACGCCGACGGCGACAGCGAGCGACTGCTGGGCCGGCTGCTGGCGGACGAGGGCCTGGCCGGCGAGGTCGTCGTCGCCACCGGGTCCGGCGTCCGCCGGCGCGGCAGCACCCGGGTCGTCGACGTCGGCCGGCGCGCGCTGCTCGGGGACCTCGATTCCTCCCTGGACCGGTTGGGCCGGGACCACGTCGACCTGTGGCAGGTCCAGGCCTGGTCCGCCGACGTGCCGCTGGCCGAGACGCTGTCCGCGTGCGAGGCCGCACTGGCGTCCGGCCGGACCCGGTACGTCGGGGTGGCCGGCCACAGCTCGTGGCAGACGGCGCTGGCTGTCGCCGGTCTGCGTGACAGCCGTTTCGGCGCGCTCCCGGTGTCCGACCAGGTCGAGTACTCGCTGCTCAACCGCTCGGTGGAGGCGGAGCTGGTGCCGGCCGCCGCGCACCTGGGGGTCGGCCTGATCGCCCGGTCACCGCTCGGCCGCGGCGTCCTCACCGGCAAGTACCGGACCGGGGTGCCCGCCGACTCCCGGGCCGCGTCGCCCACCTGGTCCGGTTTCGTGGAGCGCTACACCGACCGGCGCTCCCGCCGGGTCGTCGAGGCGGTCTGCACCGCCGCCGACGGGCTCGGGGTCGAGCCGCTGCAGGTGGCGCTGGCGTGGGTGCGCGACCGGCCGGGCGTGGCGTCGGCGGTCGCGGGCGCCCGGACGGCGGCGCAGTGGCGGGCGGTGCTCGGCACCACCGCGGTCCGGCTGCCGCCGGAGATCGTCACCGCCCTCGACGACGTGTCCGCGCCCGCTTCCTGACGGCGGGTGCGTCCTGACGGCGGGTGCGTCCTGACGGCGGGTCTGGCCTGACTGCGGGTGGGTCCTGACGGCGGGTGGCCGGCGCCGGTGGCAGGCTGGCCCCCGATGAGTCCCTCCGCTGCCGGCGTCCCGGCTCCCTCGCGCTGGGCGGGCCTGCCCCGCCAGCGCCGCACCGATGGTCCCGAGTACGAGCTGCGGTCCGTCGTGCTCCCCCGCGGGATGTCCCGCTCGGCGGCCCGTCAGCTGCTGGTGGAGGAGGCGGAGCGCGACGGCTGGGAGCTGTCCCGGCTCGCGCTGTTCCGCGACGGCACCCGCCGGGTGACCCTGCGCCGCAAGATCATCCGAGCTCGCCTGACCCTGGGCGACCTCTACCCCACGCCCTGACCCGCCGCTCGGCTCGCCCGCCCGCGTCCGCTAGCGCCCGCCCGCGTCCCGCTGCTGTTCGGCGGGGTTGTCGCGAGTACGGGCGTCGAGGACTCACGACAACCCCGCCGAACGGGCACTCAGCTGGCGCCGCACGTCGGCGGCGACACCGGCCGCCCCGTCTGCGAGCCCCGGGCGGGTGACGTGCACGACGACCCAGCCGGCCCGGCCCAGCGCGTTCAGCCGGCGTCGATCCCGGTGGAACTGGTCGGAGTCTGCGTGCCAGAGCCCGTCGTACTCCACCGCCACCCGTTCGTCGGGCCACGCCAGGTCGACACGCGCGACGAACCGGCCGGCCGCGTCGCGGACCACGTGCTGCGGAACGGGTCTCGGCAGGCCGCCCAGTGCGAGCAGCACCCGCAGGCGCGACTCCATCGGCGACTCCGACCGTCCGTCGGCGAGGGACAGCACGACCCGGACGCGGTCGATCCCCCGCCGACCGACCCACCAGGCCGTCAGCTCGTCGAGCCGGCGTTCGAGCACGGGCCACCGCGCCAGCACCGCGTCGACGAGCACCACCGCCTCGGACGCGGCCAGTCGCCGAGCGGCCAGGTCGAACAGGACCCGTTCCGGCGTCGCGACCGCGACGCCGTCGGCGGTCGTCCGCTCGGCCGCGGGCAGCGCCGACCGGGTAACCGAGACACCGCGCAGCGGCCCCCACGCTCGGCCGTGCGGCACGTGCACCGCGACGGGAAGGCCCGGGTCGACCCCGCCCACGCCGTGCAGTGCGGCCGCCGACCAACTGACGAACGCGGCCCGGTCGGGCAGGAGGAGCGCGGCGGCCCGGCATCGCAGACGGTGGTCGACCGCCAGCTCCGAGTCCGCGGACACGTCGCGGAAGAGCCGTCGGACAGCAGGAGAGCGCAGGCACGCGGGCGAGACCAGTCCCCCGGTCACCGCCGTGCTGCCGCGGAAGGTCTGGCCCCGCAGGGCGGGTGGCAGAACCGATCGACGCACCGGTGCAGGCCACCACCGGGCTGCGGCCACCGGGCGGTGCCCGCACGACCTGAGGACGACGGCCGTCCGCACCGGGGTCCGCGCCGGCGCCCGGCAGCCGGTCAGGCCTGGTCGAGGAACGCGTCCAGCACGCCGACACCGAACCGCAGCGCGTCGATCGGTACCCGCTCGTCGACGCCGTGGAACAGCGACGTGAAGTCGAGGTCCGGCGGCAGCTGCAACGGGGCGAAGCCGTAGGACGCGATGCCGAGGCGGGTCAGCGCCTTGCCGTCGGTGCCGCCGAACATCGTGTACGGCACCACGCGGGCGTGCGGGTCCGCGGCCACCAGCGTCGACTTCATCGCGTCGACCAGGGAGCCGGCGAACTCCTCCTCCACGGCGATGTCGCTGTGCACCATCTCCCGGACGACGCCCTCGGGCAGCAGCGAGTCCACGGTGGCGAAGAACTCCTCCTGCTGGCCCGGCAGGAACCGCCCGTCCATCGCCCCGGTCGCCTGTCCGGGCACGACGTTGACCTTGTAGCCGGCGTCGAGCTGGGTCGGGTTGAGGGTGTTGCGCAGGGTCGCGCCGATCACCCGCGCGGCCGGGCCGAGCCGCGCGACCAGTGCCAGCACGGACTCCTCGTCGGCCAGGTCGACCGGAACATCGAGAGCATCGGACACCTCGGTGAGCAGTGTTCGCACCGTGGGGGTCAGCGTCATCGGCCACCGGTGGTCGCCGAGGCCGGTCATCGCCCGGGCCAGCTTGGCGACGGCGTTGTCGGGGTTGATCATCGCGCCGTGCCCGGCGGTGCCGGTCGCCCGCAGCCGCATCCACGCGATGCCGCGCTCGGCTGCCTGCACCAGGTACAGGCGGAGGTCGTCGGCGACGGTGATCGAGTACCCGCCGACCTCGCTGATCGCCTCGCGGACCCCCTCGAACAGCTCCGGCCGGTTGTCGACGACCCACCGCGCGCCGAAGGTGCTGCCGGCCTCCTCGTCGGCGAAGAAGGCCAGCACCAGTGGCCGCGCCGGCAGCCGCCCGGTTCGCATCCGGTCGCGGACGACGGCCAGCACCATCGCGTCCATGTCCTTCATGTCCACCGCGCCGCGGCCCCAGATGCAGCCGTCCGCGACCTCCCCGGAGAACGGGTCGACCTTCCAGTCCGCGGCGTTGGCGGGCACGACGTCCAGGTGGCCGTGCACCAGCAGCGGGTCCCGGGCCATGTCGGCGCCCGGCACGCGGGCGAGAACGCTGGCCCGCCCTGGAGCGGCCTCGAGGATCTCCGGCTCCAGGCCCACCTCGGCGAGCAGGCCCGCCACGTACTCCGCGGCGGCGCGCTCCCCGGGGCCGGACCCGTCGCCGTTGTTGACGCTGGGGATGCGCAGCAGGTCGCGGCAGATGGTCACGACCTCCTCGCGCGCGTCGACGGTCGGGGCGTCCGGCGGTGAGCTGGTCATGGGCACATCGTCGCCCAGCGCACCTGTTCACAGCTCCGGCGGGTTGCCCGCGGGGCCGTCGGGCACGGAGGATCGAACGGTGACCTCCCCCGCGCTGCACGACACCGCCCGCGTCGCCACCGACCGCCCGGACCGGTACCGCAAACAGCTCGGGTCCCACCTCGGCCGGCGGATCGAGCTCGCCGAGGCGGACACCGTGTCCACGCTGACGTTCGACCGCGGGACGGCCACGCTCACCGAGGCCGACGGCGCGCTGGTGCTGGACGCGGTGGCGCCGGACCAGGCGGCGTTGGACCGCATCCGCGACGTCGTCGGCGGCCACCTCGAGCGGTTCGGCGAGCGGGACGGCCTGGTCGTCACCTGGGGCGCCGACGCCGGGTGACCCCCGCACCGGCTGTTAGAGTCGGCGGCTGCACGACACCGGTCCGGGTGGCGGAATGGCAGACGCGCTAGCTTGAGGTGCTAGTCCCCAGTAATGGGGGTGGGGGTTCAAGTCCCCCCTCGGACACCAGCTTGACCAGCACGAACGCGGAACGTGTTGA
>CAXTBU010000037.1:0-28360 GCA_964242885.1 uncultured Actinomycetales bacterium | reverse complement strand
ATCCGGCAGTCGCCGGTGGCAGCACCGATCCGGCGGTCGCCGGTGGCAGCGTCGACCCGACGGTCTCTGCGCGCGGGGCGCTCGCGGCCCTCCGGCCGCTGGGCTTCGCCGACGCCCGCATCACCGGCGGCTTCTGGGCCGAGCGGCAGCGGGTGAACCGTGAGGTGACGATCCCGGCCGGCTGGGCGCACCTGCACACGTCCGGCAACTTCGACGACCTGGCACTGGCCGCGGTCGACCAGCAGGGGCACTCGCGGGAGAAGTTCCGCGGTCCGCTGTTCATGGACTCCGATGTCTACAAGTGGCTGGAGGCCGCCTCCTGGGAGGCCGGCCGGGAGCCGTCCGCGGAGCTCGAGGGCTGGACGGCCGAGGCCGTCGAGAAGATTGCCGCCGCACAGATGGACGACGGCTACGTCAACTCCTGGGTGCAGGCCGCCCTCGGCGTCGGCGAGCGCTGGGCGCACCTGGACCACGGCCACGAGCTCTACTGCGCCGGCCACCTCGCCCAGGCCGCTGTCGCCCGGGCGCGGGTCACCGGCAACACCGACCTGCTCGACATCGCGGTCCGGTTCGCCGAGCTGCTCGGCACCACGTTCGGCCGCGAGGCGTTCGACGGCGTCGACGGCCACCCGGAGATCGAGACGGCGCTGGTCGAGCTGGCCCGCCAGACCGGGCGGCCGGACATCCTGGCGACGGCGGGCTACTTCCTCGACGCGCACGGGCGCGGACTGGTCGACCCGAGCGGGGAGCACAGCGCCTACTACTCCGACCTGTACCCGGTCCGCGAGGCCGACACCGTCTACGGGCACGCGGTCCGAGCCGTGTACCTGCAGACCGGGGTGGCCGACTACGCCGCCGAGACCGGCGACTCCCAGCTGCTGGCCCAGTCGCAGATCGCCTGGGACTCGATGGTCGGCGAGAAGTCGTACCTGACCGGCGGCATCGGCAGCCGCTGGGAGGGCGAGGCCTTCGGTGCCCCGTTCGAGCTGTCCCCGGACCGCGCCTACAGCGAGACGTGCGCGGCCCAGGGCGTCGTGCAGTGGTCGTGGCGGCTGCTGCTGGCGACCGGTGAGGCGCGTTACGCCGACCACCTCGAGCGGACGCTGTTCAACGCGTTCGCGCCCGGGATCAACCAGGCCGGCGACCGATTCTTCTACGTCAACACCCTGCAGCTGCGGGGCGGGACGATCAGCGAGGACCACCGCGACCCGGTCGACGGGCGGCAGAACTGGTTCGGCTGCGCGTGCTGCCCGCCCAGCATCATGCGGACCACGTCGGCACTGCACGGCTACCTGGCGACCGCCGACGACACCGGCCTGCAGGTGCACCAGTACGCGGCCGGCACCCTCGCCGCGGACCTGCCCGGCGGCCGGTTCGAGGTCGAGGTGGAGACCGCGTACCCGGTCGACGGCCGCGTCGCCGTCACGGTCACCGACGCGCCGTCGGGGCAGGTCACGCTCAGCCTGCGGGTGCCGGCCTGGTGCCCGGACGCGACGCTGACCGTCGACGGCCAGCCGGCCGGGGTCGCCGTCGCGCCGGGCTCGTACGCCAGGGTCAGCCGCGCGTTCACGCCGGGGACGACCGTGGTCCTCGACCTGCCGATGCCGGTGCGCGCGGTCGCCGCCGACGACCGGGTCGACGCCACCCGCGGCCAGGTCGCCCTGACCCGCGGCCCGCTCGTGTACTGCTTCGAGCAGGTCGACGCCCCGACCGGCGTCGCGGTGGACGACCTGCGGCTCGCGCTGACGCTGGAACCGGACACCGACTTGGCCTCCCCCGGGCCGTCGGCCGGGCCGGGCGGCGGGATCGTCGTCGACGCGGTGGTCGCGCACGAGCCGGGCCTGCTCGGCGGCATCGCCACCGTCTCCGTCCCGGCCACCACCCGCGGGTCGACCGACCGGATCACTGCTCTCGCCGTTCCCTACGTCGTCTGGGCCAACCGCGAGGTCGGTCCCATGCGCATCTGGACCCCGGAGGTCTGACATGCAGGACCCGACCCGCCGCTCGGTGTTGCGCGGCTTGTCGGCAGCGGCGGTCGCCGCGCTGACAGGTCTGGGAACGACCTCGTGTGCCCGCCGGCCCGAACCGGTCGGGCCGGGACCCACCGACCCGGACTTCGGGTCGGTGGGCTCAGGGACGATCAACTTCTGGGCGCGCGCGGACACCGGGCCGGTACCGACCGAGATGGTGCGGCGGTTCAACGAGGCCCAGTCGGAGATCCGCGTCGAGCTGACCCTGATGCCGGGGACGCAGCAGATCACCAAGATCGCGACGGCGATCCGCGGCGACAGCCAGCCGGACGTGTTCGCCGTCGACGACTTCTACGCGACGGCGCTGACGTACTACAAGGCGCTGACGGACGTGACGGAGGCCGTCGGGCGCCTGCCGTTCCGCAACGAGCTCAGCTCGGGGATGCAGCAGACGGTCCAGCTCGAGGGCCGCAGCTACGGCGTCCCGTTCGCCTCCGACATGTCGGGGCTCTGGTACAACAAGGCGCTGTTCACCAGGGCCGACCTGGACCCGGAGAAGCCGCCGACCTCGTTCGAGGCGGTCGTCGCGGCGGCCAAGAAGATCACCGCCGCGGGCGGCGGTACCGCCCGCGGCTTCTCCTTCGCCGGCAACTGTCCGGGGTGCATGTCGTTCACCGGGCTGCCGAGTGTGTGGGCCGGGGGAGAGCACCTGGTCGAGGGCGAGCCCGGGGACCAGCGGGCCAACCTGGCCGGCAACGAGCCGCTGCGGGAGATCCTGATGGGCTACCGCGACCTGTGGACGTCGGGCAACGCCAGCCAGTCGAGCCGGACCGAGTCCGGCGCGACCTGGGGGGCGGACTTCCGCAACGGCCGGGTCGGCATCCTGCCGGGCGGCTACGGAACGGTGGTCGGCCAGGTGCCGGACGAGCAGCTCGCCACCTACGGACTGGTCCCGCTGCCCGGCCCGACCGGCGGCACCTCGACCTTCACCGGCGGCGACGTGATCGGCATCCCGGCCGGTGCGCGCAACCCGAGTGCCGCCTGGAAGTTCATCCAGTTCACCCTCGCCGAGGCCCAGCAGCTCGCGTTGCCGGCGATCGGGTTCACCCCGGTCCGGTCCGACGTCCTGACGCCGGAGTACCGGGAGGAGTACCCGCTGAACGCAGTCCTGCTGGGGCTGCAGGACGTCGGCTACATCGAGCGCTCGGTCGCCGCGGGCACGATCTTCAACCAGCCCAGCGGAGCGTGGCCGAGCACGATCACCGAGGCCGTGTTCGGTGGAGGCGTGGACACGGCTCTCCGCCGGGGCCAGGACCAGGCACAGTCCGCGCTGGCGGAGGTGAACCTGTGAGCATCGCTCCGGTGGCCGCGTCCCGGTCGTCCCGGTCCGCTGTCGCGCGGACGCCCCGCGGCAACCGCGGACTGGCGCGGGCCCAGGGCCGCGCCGGTCAGCTGCTGGTGCTGCCGGCCCTCGCGCTCGTCGTCGTCTTCGTGCTGTTCCCGCTCGCGTTCGCCGTCTACATCTCGCTCACCGACTGGCCGCTGATCGGCGAGGCGCGGTTCGTCGGGGCGGACAACTACTCGGCGCTGTTCTCCGACGTCGCCTTCGGGCGGTCGGTCCTGTTCACGCTGCTCTACACGGCGATCGTCACCGTGCCGATCTTCGTCCTGGGCTACCTGCTGGCGATGTTCGTCCGGACCAGACGGCGTGGAGCGGTGCTCTTCCGCACCCTGCTGTTCCTCCCGTACGTCGTCGGCCTGACCGCGGTCAGCTTCGTGCTGGTGCTCGAGCTGCAGCCGGGGACTGGGGTCATCAACTTCCTCCTCGAGAAGCTGTCGGTGACCGACGGACAGACGGCGTGGTTGGTCAGCACGACGCCGGCGATCCTCATCACCTGCCTGCTCGTCATCTGGTTCGCGTCCGGCCTGACGATGCTGCTGCTGATGGGCGGCATGCAGGGCATCCCCAGGGAGGTCTACGAGTCGGCGGAGGTCGACGGAGCCGGCTTCTGGGCACGCGAGCTGCGGATCACCGTGCCCCTGCTGCGGCGGACGATCGCGCTCAGCCTGATCCTGTCGATCATCGGCTCGTTCCTGGCGTTCAACCAGTTCTACATCCTCACCCAGGGCGGACCGGGCTCGTCGACCACGACGATCCTCTACGCCATCTACAACCGGGCGTTCGTCCAGCTCCGGCTCGGCTCGGCCACCGCCCAGTCGATCGTGCTCGTGCTCGTCATCGCCGCCGTCACCGCGGTGCAGTTCTGGCTGCTCCGGGAGGACCGGGGCGAGTCCCGAAGGATCCGCCGCCGCGTGAGGAGGACAACGTGACCGCCGTCCAGGCCGACCGGACGACCGGCGCCAGCGCAGCGCGGGAGCGGGCCAGCACGCCCCGTTCGCGCGGGAGTTCCGGCGGCCGCCCCTGGTACATCGCCTGCGGCGTCGTGTTGACGCTGCTGTTCATCTCCCCGCTGCTGTGGGCGGTGCTCCGGTCGATGCAACCGGACGCCACCATCACCGCGCCGCTGACCGGGGCGTCGTTCGACGCGCTCGGTCTGGGCAACTACCGGGCCCTGCTCGGCGGCGCCGTCGACCTGTGGCCCTACATCGCGAACAGCTTCCTGGTGTGCATCGGGACGTCACTGGCGACCGCGGTGATCGCGACGCTGGCCGGGTACGGGCTGGGGCGGTTCCGGTTCCGGCTGTCCGGGCTGAGCTTCGGGCTGATCCTGGTCACGCTGATGATCCCGTTCCAGGCGATCCTCACCCCGCTGTTCCTGGAGTTCCACGCGCTCGGCCTGTCCGACAGCCGGCTCGGCCTGGTCATCTTCTACACGACGTTCAACCTGCCGTTCGGGGTGTTCGTCATGCGCAACACCTTCGCCGCGATGCCCAAGGAGCTGGAGGACTCCGCCTACGTCGACGGCTGCGGGATCATGACGACGTTGTTCCGGGTGCTCCGGCCGCTGGCGCTGCCCGGTATCGCCACGACGATCCTGTACACGTTCCTCAGCTCGTGGACGGAGTTCCTCGGTGCGCTGACGCTGCTGACCTCCACGAACAAGCTCACGCTCTCGGTGGCGCTGCTCAACGTGCAGAACGGCACGTTCGGCGCGGTGAACTTCGGCTACCTGGTCGCCGGAGCGGTGCTCTCGATGATCCCGACGGTGGTGCTGTACGTCGCGCTGCAGCGCTACTACGTGGGTGGCCTGACCGCCGGTGCCGTCAAGGGCTGACCGTTCGCCGCCCTGACGGCGTCCCCTACCGCCGAGCGAAGCCGGCGCGGGAACCGGAGGTCACCGCAACGGGACGGTGACCTCCCCGCCCACGTCGACGCGGCCGGCACCCAGGGCCGAGCGCAGGGACGCGGTGTTGTCGACGTGGATGGTGCCGACGAGCAGCTGGTCGTCGGGCAGGGGGAGGTTCTGCGAGAGCAGTGCGCTCAGGTGCCGGCCGTACCCGCGGCCGCGGGCGCCGTGTTCCAACACGAGCACGACGACCGTGGCACCGCGGATCCCACGGACGACACCGGGCTCCCCGGCGAGGACCCCTGCCCACCGCCCGTGCACCAGGACCTCGAACAGCGTCCCGGCTGCCAGCAACCGTCGCAGGTCCTCGACGGACTCGGTGCGGGCGTGCAGGGCGTGGCTCGGCTGGCGGCTGACCTGCTCGCGGTGGATCCCTGCGTAGCGGTCCAGGAACGCCAGGTCGGTGGCCGGCCGGACGGTCAGCTCCGGCGGCACCGGGCGGGCGCGCAACGCACCGAGCGGGCCGGCGACCGTCCGCATGTCCGCACCTGTGCCCGGCCACGTCCCGGCCGGGTCCGCGGTCCAGAGCCGCAGGTGACCCGGCCGGAACTCGGCGAACTCGCGGCGGGCCAGTGCTCGGAGCGCCGGCACGTCGTCGACGGTGAGCACCCGGTCGCTGGCGACCACGTCCACGAACGGGCGGTCCGGGTCCCGGCCCCGGTACCGCGGCCCGCACATCACCGTCAGGCCGGGGCTCGCCGCCAGCCACCGGTCGAGGAACCGCTCCGGCGCGGCGCCGCTGGCCGGCTGGTGGATCGCGAAGTCCCGCGCGTAGTCGAGGTCCCGGCTCGCGACCTCGACCGACCAGGTGAGTTCCTCCCGCAGCGCGGCGAGTCGGTCCTCGCGGGGACGCCACGAGCGCACCATGGGGTGCAGGGCCGCGTCGGCGACCTCTGCCAGCACGTCGAGGTCCGGTCCGCCGACGGGCTCCACGGTGTGCACGGTCGACAGTGTCCCCGGGACGAACCGCTGGCAGCCTGCGCTGCGGTGTGGCGAGGGAAGGAACGGGCGCTTGATGGCGGCACACCATGCGTCGATCGACGGTCTGGCGGTGTTCCGGTTGCCGTCCTTCCCGGACGCTCGCGGACAGGTCACGGAGGTGTTCCGGGAGAGCCGGTACCGGGACGACCTCCACGTGTCCCGGAGCTGGCGTCAGGTCAACTGCACCGAGTCGCGGCCGGGCACGATCCGGGGCCTGCACGGCGAGGCGATGACGAAGCTGGTCTCCGTGGTGGCGGGGGAGTGCTTCGGCGTCTACGTCGACACGCGACCGGACTCACCGTCCTTCGGTGCGGTCGACACCGTCGACCTACGGCCCGGGGTCCAGGTCCTGGTGCCCAGCGGTGTGTGCAACGGCTTCCAGTCGATCGGGACCACCAACTCCCTGTACCTCTACCTCTTCGACGCCGAGTGGTCGCCCGGGATGGCCGGCGTGTCGGTGAACCCCACCGACCCGGAGCTGGGGATCTCCTGGCCGATCGACCTCGACCGGTCGGTGGTCTCGAACAAGGACGGCTCGCTGCCGGCCCTGCGGCAGGTTCTGGAACAGCGCTCTCGGCGGTAGGTCAGATCACTCGCCTGATGGCCGGTCACGTCCGGTGTCGGCCCGGACGCGAGCGGTGCTCACTGGTTCTGTCGGTGGGTGTCCGTAGCCTCGGGGCATGTCGATCGACACCCTCCCCGCGCTGCACCTCGTGCAGCAGCTGCTCGGGGATGTCGTGTCGGCGTTGGACGGCGTCGACGACCCGCCGCTCTGGTCACTCGGGGACGGCGAGGTCGACGCGCTGCTGGTGGGGATCGAACGGACCGTCTCCCGGCTCCGCGCCCGGTCGCTCGGGCTCCTCGCCGAGGCAACCCGGCGCAACCGCGCCGGCGCCGCTGGTGCCACCTCGCACACCGCCTGGGCGGCGGACCTGCTGGGGGTGACGCACGCTGAGGCGGCCCGGCTGCTCGCCTCGGCGCGCACGCTCGACACCGCGGCCACCGACCCGGTGACCGCCGGCATGGCGCACGACGCACGGGACGGCAGCGCCGGTGTGGCCCAGGCGGTCGTCGCCGCATCGGCGGTCGCGGCGCTGTCAGCTGAGGTGTCGCGCGATGCCCGAACCGACGCCGTAGCGGTGATGCGCGAGTACGCCCCGGTCCTCGACCCAGCTCGACTGGCGCGGGTGGGTGAACGGCTGGTCGCCGTGGTGGACCCGGAGCGGGGTGACGCCCTGCTGGCCGCGCAGCTCGCGGCCGAGGAGCGGCGGGCACGGGAGCATCGCTCGCTCACCGTGTCCGCGGCGATCGGCGGGATCGTCCGGGGCCGGTTCGTGCTGCCGGCGGTGGACGCCGCGGTTGTGACGTCCGCGCTGCGGCCACTGGCCGCACCGCGACCACTGCTCACCGATGAGTCCGCCGGAGACCGATCCGCTGCGCCCCACGGTGGCGCGGACCCCTGGTCGGGAGCAGCGGGCGCGACCGCCGACGCGGCAGCCCGGGACCCGCGGACCCATCCGCAGCGGATGGCCGACGCGCTCGTCGAGCTGGCGAACCGGGCGCTGACCGCGAGCGAACTGCCGACCACGGGCGGGGAACGGCCGCAGCTGGTCGTGACGGTTCCGCTCGCCCGGTTGCGGGAGGCCGCCGGTGCGGGCGAGACGCTCGACGGCACGCCGGTTGCCCCGTCGGTCCTCCGCCGGGTCGCGTGTGACGCCGGCGTCCTCCCCGCCGTCCTCGGCGGCGCGAGTCAACCCCTGGACATCGGCCGGGAGACGCGCACGGTGCCGACCGGCCTGCGCCGCGCCCTGGCCGTCCGTGACCCTGGTTGCGCCTTCCCGGGCTGTGACCGTCCACCGGGCTGGTGCGACGCCCACCACATCCGGCACTGGGCCGACGGTGGCTCGACCGCGCTGGGCAACCTGGTGCTGCTGTGCGGGCACCACCACCGCACCGTGCACGCCACGCCGTGGTCGGTCACCGTCGACGCCAGCGGGCACCCGGTCTGGCGGCCACCGCCCTGGCTGGCGCCGCCGGGAACAGTCCTGCCCGCCCGGCCCCGGCTGCCCGGCGGGTGAGCGGTGAGGCACGGACGTCAGCTCGGCGGTCCGCCGACTGCTGGCCCCTGACCGTCGTCGTCCCAACCGCCCTGGGGGGTCGCGCACGTCTCGCGGAAGACGTACTGCGACGGCTGCCGTCGTTGGGAGCTGGACCAGTCGATGGACGGGCGGCGCTGGGTCTCGGGCAGGTAGCCAAGCCGGTACACGGCCATCAGCTCGAGCTCCGGGGGCACGGCGAGCAGCTCCTCGACCAGCGCCCAGTTCCCGGGCACCTCCATCGGGAAGGAGACGAACTGGATGCCCATCCCCAGCTCGACGGTGGTCAACCAGACGTTCTCCATCGCCGCGCCCATGCTGAACAGGGAGTAGAACGCGGACAGCTCGCCGGGCCGGTGCTCGGCGCGGTCGAGCAACACCCCGAGCAGCAGCGGCGACCCGGCGACCAGCCGGCGGTTCTCCTCGCCGAGCGTCTGCGGTACCCGCAGCGTGTTCATCATCCGCTGGCCGCGGGAGGTGAACACCTGCCGGGTGAACGGGCGCAGCGCGACGGGGAGCCTGTCGAACAGCATGCCGCTGCGGGCTGCCGCCATCTCCCGCTCGCTGAACCGGAAGTAGGGCTTGTAGCGCTCGAAGAACGTGCCGTTGCTCATCGCCGTCGTCATGCTCTGCCCGCTGATGTCGGCGACGCGCTCGATGGTCCGCCGCTCCTCGACGAGCACGAACCGCCAGGGCTGGCTGTTCAGCTGCGACGGCGCCCGCCCGGCGACCTCCATCAGCAGGCGCTGGTGCTCCGGGCGAACCGGGTCGGGCAGGAACGGGCCGTTGGTGGTGCGGCGCCGGCGGATCGCGTCGAGCAGCTCCACGCTCACCGCCGCCAGACCGCGAGCATGGCTGCGACGTAGACCGGCGCCGCGGTCAGCGCGGTCGCGACGTGCACCGGACGCCGCGAGCTGACGTACGGGATGGACGCCAGCGAGGGCAGTGCTCCCAGCAGCAGCCGGCTGCCCCGACGCCGCTCGGTCAGGCCGTGCGCGACCGCCACCGCGGTGGTGGTGCAGGTACAGACGTAGAGCAGGTGGTGCAGCCAGGCGCCGCGGGTCGTCGGGAACGCGTGCACTGCGACCGCGAGACCGAGAGCACAGTTCGCGGTGTAGGCGGCGGTGGCGGTGGTGACGAGGGCGCGCCGGGTGTCGGTGGTCACCGCGCTCCCGACGCCTGTCCGGGACCGACGAGCAGCAGGCGGAACGGGCGCGGCGTCCTGACCGAAAACCCCGGCGGCACGGCGGCGCGCAGCTCGGCCGGCCGGTAGCTCCGGCGCACCGACAGCAGCCCGTCCGCCCGGACGAACGAGCGGTTGCCGAACGGGAGGCTGCCGACCCGGTACAGCTCGTGGGCGGCGCGACTGCGCGCGATGTCGCTGTGCACCACGCGGCGCCGCGCGAGCCGGCTGCTCTCGTCGAGCACCTGGGTGAGCTGGTCAGGGGTCAGGTGGTGCAGCAGGTGGTTGGAGATCACCAGGTCGAACCGGTCGCCGGCGGCGAGGAGGTCGCCGCTGCCCGCGGTCACGTGGGTGACCCCGGCCGGCACCGGCCGCGCCGTCGCGAAGGCACGCGCGCGGGGGTCCGGGTCGGCCGCGGTGACGTGCACCGGCAGCCCGTCGCGCGCCGCCCACCCGACCAGGGCGCCCGCCACGTCGCCGCCGCCGGAGCCGAGGTCCAGCACGGTGGTGGTCGTCGCCGCGGTCATCACCGGGCGCAGCCACCGTCGATAGGTCGTCCGCCACCCGGACACGACACGGTTGACGAGGGCGAACTGGGCGTACGTGCGGTCGAGCGCGACCGGGTCGCAGTCCGGGTCGTCCATCAGCTCCGCGGTGCCGGTGTCCCGCGGCATCGTGGGCGGCATCCGGAGCGGCGGCACGCAGGGGACGCTAGCGCTCCCGGAGCCACCGCTCGGCGAAGTCCACCGCCTCGGCAAGCCCGACCAGCCGGGCGCTGGCCGACCCGACCGGGCCGACCCGGACGGCACCGGTGGCCTCCAGGTCGGCGCCGATCGCCGGGAACGGCGTCTCGTCCCAGTCGACGTCGCGCCAGGTCAGCCATCGGCGCGAACCGTCGACGAGGACCGCGGCACCACAGGGGACCACCGGCCGGACCCCGGCGCGGGCCTCGCCGAGGTGCAGCGCCGTCGCGCTGTGCCAGCCGGCACCGAGCAGCAGCGTCCACGCACCGAGCTCGGCCAGCCGGGCCAGCGGCGACCCGTCCCCGAGCGCGGGCGCAAGCGGGTGCGGCTCGAGCACGGCGGCCGCCGCCGGGCCGACCGCGCCGAACGAGAGCGCCGGGTGGCTGCTGCGCCGGAAGCCGGGCAGGTGGCGGACTGTCTCGACGACCGCACCCATGCCGCGGGTCGGGGTGAGCGCCGGGTCGTAGGCCGGGGTCGCGTTGCGGATGACCGGCCACCAGGACTCGGGCACCGGCGGGTTCGACCAGTCCGACGGGTCGGAGTTGTCGCCGGACTGCGTCGGCACGACCAGGGTGCCGTCCGGGCCGATCACGTCGAGCAGGGCCCGCACCACCGCGACCGGGCCGCCGGCCACCCAGCCCAGCGCGGACAGCGAGGTGTGCACCAGCACCGTCGCGCCGGCCGGCAACCCGAGTGCCCGCAGGTCCGCGGCCAGGGACTCCCGCGTCCGCGGCACGTCCTGGCCGGCGACGACCGCGGCCTCACCCACCGGTCGGCCCGCCCATCAGGTCGGCCCGCCCATCCGGCCGGCCATCAGGTCCGCCCGCAGTCGCTCGAAGTACCGGCAGTCGGAGAACCCACCCGCCGGGTCCGGGTCCTCGGCGTGGCCGCGGCCGAACTCGGTGAACCCGGCGGCCAGCGCGACCCGGGCGGACGCCTCGTTGCCGGCGTCCGCCATGACGTTGAGCCGGTGGGTGCGCACGCCGTCCGGTGCCTCGTCCAGCAGCCAGCCGGCGACCCGGCGCACCGCCGCGGCGACGAGACCGCGCCCGCGGACCGCGGGGTCGGCCCACCAGCCCAGCTCCGGGTTGCCGTAGGGCTCGGTCAGCCGGAACACGCTCACGGATGCGACGCCCGGGCCGCCGTCGGCCGGAGCGACCGCCCAGCTCAGGGACGCGCCGGTCGCCTGCTCGTCGAGCCGGGTCCGCAGGAAGGCCCGCGCGTCGTCGGCGGTGTACGGGGTCGGCAGGTGCCTGAGCCAACGCTGCGTCTGCGGGTCCGAGCAGGCCCGCAGGACGGCCGCCACCTCGTCGTCGTCCTGCTGCCACGGCCGCAGCACCCAGGCGGACCCGTCCCGGGCGGCGAACGGCAGCGTCGGAACGGTCAGCCACCTGCCGTCGGGGACGCCGACCTCGCCGACGCGGACGGTCGCGACCCAGCCGTCGGTGGCGACGCCCCGGTGGTCCAGCAACCCGCGGACCGAGGTGAACCCGCGGAACCCGGCCTTCCACGCCGCGCGACGCGACGGCCAGTTGCCGACGTTCGCGCTCCACCGCACCAGGTCCAGCCCGAGCCCGGCCGGTGCCGGCGCGAACGCCCAGCCCAGCAGCAGCGCCAGCGCCCGCGACATCACCCCGCGACCGCGGGCCCACGGGCCGAGGCCGAAGCCGACCTCGCACGTGCCCGGCACCCCCGGCCGCAGGTCGACCGAGCCGTGGAAGTCGTCGGTCGTGGAGTCGGCGACGGCGAGCACGTACGACCGCCGGGCCGCCCATCCGGCAGCGGCCTCGGCGACCCACTCGGCACCCATCGCCGGGGTGTACTCCTCCGGCACCGTCGTCCACCACCGCGACTCGGGGTCGGTGCACTGCGCGACGATGCTCCGCTCGCCGGCGGCGCCGGTCCCCACGTCGCCGGGCCGCAGGGCGCGCAGCCGGACGACCCCGTCGGTCAGGTCCGGCGGGACGAGAGCGGCGCCGGTGGCTGCGTCGGTGGCTGCGTCGGGGGCGGCGTCGGGGGCGGCGTCGGGTACGGGTTCGGCGGACACTCGCGGCAGTCTGGCCGCGCCGGCCCGCCGACGCCACGGAGTTGCCGCCGGCCGCGAGGACCGGTCGACGGGAAGCGGAGGAGCCGTGGCCAGACTGGGTGACTTCGTCTTCGACAGCCCTCACCCCGCGTCGATCGCGCGCTTCTGGGCGGCGGCCCTGGAGGACTACGAGATCGCGCCCTACACGCCGGAGGAGGTGGAGCGACTGCGCGCCGCGGGCGTCGAGGACCTCGAGGACGATCCGGCCGTCCTCCTGCTACCGGTGGACGGGGTCGGACCCCGCCTGTGGTTCCAGCTGGTTCCCGAGGCCAAGGTCGTCAAGAACCGGGCCCACATGGACCTGTTCGCGGCCGATGCCGACGAGGAGGTCGCGCGCTTGGTCCGTCTCGGCGCACGGGTGGCGGCCGATCACGGTCACCTCATCACCCTCCGCGACCCGGACGACAACGAGTTCTGCGTCCTGCGACCGCGCTGACGGTGCGTGCCGCTGTCGTGCGCCCCGACGCCGGCCACGGCGGTCACGCGGACTGGCGGCGGAAGGTCCGGGTGCCGACGGCGATCCCGATCGCGATCAGCGCCACCGCCGCACCGAGCCCGCCGAGCACGACCCAGCTGGTGACACGGCCGAGGAACAGCTCCCGCACGGCCTCCACGACCCACTTCAGCGGGTTCGCGTCGGACAGGTACCGCAGCCACGCCGGAGCCAGGCTCATCGGCAGCAGGATCCCGGACAGCAGCAGCAGCGGGACGGCCAGGCCGTTGAGCAGCGGCGCCAGCGCGTCCTCACTCTTGAGCTGCAGCGCGGCGGCGTAGGACAGCGACGCGAACGCGGCACCGAGCATCCCGACGACCACGATGCCCAGCACCACGCCGGCCAGCGGCGCCCGCAGCCCGAACGCCACGGCGGTGACCGTCAGCACGGTCGCCTGCACGACCAGGACGACGACGTCGCGCAGCACCCGGCCCATCAGCAGCGCCGTCCGGGACGCCGGCGTCACGCGCATCCGTTCGATGACCCCGGACCGCCACTCGGCGATCAGCCCGAAGCCGACGAAGCTCGCACCGAAGATGCCCAGCTGCACGAGCAGGCCCGGCGTGAACACCTGCCAGGCGTCCCCCGGCGGGAACCCCGGCGCCGCCGCGATGGACTTCAGCAGCGGCCCGAACAGCGCGAGGTACAGCACGGGCTGGACCAGGCCGATGACGACCCAGACGGGATTGCGCAGGGACAGGCGCATCGCCCGGCGAAAGATCAGCAGCGTCTCGCGGGCGGTCCTCACGGGTTCTCCTTCGGCGGTTCGGCCTCGATCGTCTGGCTGCCTTCGGTGGCGGAGTCCCGCAGGCTGCGACCGGTGACGGACAGGAACACGTCGTCCAGCGATGCGGCGCGCACCTCCAGGGCGGCGATCGCGATGCCCGCGTCGTCCAGCGCCCGGAGCAGGTGCGGCAGCAGCGCCGCGGCGCCGGGCGCGACGAACCGGACCACGCCGTCGGCCCCGATGTCGGTCGGGACACCGGTGCTGGCGGCGGCGGCCGCGCGCAGCGGCTCCGGGTCGGACTCCGGGGCAGCGGTCAACAGCACGGTGTCCCCGGACACCTGGCGTTTCAGCTCGTCCGGGGTCCCCGACGCGACGATCTCGCCGTGGTCGATGACCAGCACCCGGTCGCACAGCGCGTCGGCCTCGTCCAGGTAGTGGGTGGTCAGGAACACCGAGGCGCCGCGGTCGTCGCGCAGCCCGCGGATGTGGCCCCACAGGTTGGCCCTGCTCTGCGGGTCCAGCCCGGTGCTCGGCTCGTCGAGGAACACCAGGCCGGGGGAGTGGATCAGCCCCAGCGCGATGTCCAGGCGGCGGCGCTGCCCGCCGGACAGCGTCTTGGTCTGCCGCTCCCACAGCCCGTCGAGGTCGAGCCCGGCGAGCAGCTCGTGGCCGTGCCGTTCGGCGTCGCGGGCGCCCATCCCGTAGAGCCGGCCCTGGTCGACGAGCTCCTCCCCGACGCGGGCCGCGGGCTCGGTGCACCCGCCCTGGGCGACGTAGCCGATGGACCGGCGGACCGCGACCGGGTCGCCCGCCAGGTCGTGGCCGGCCACGGTGGCCGACCCCCGGCTGGGCGGGATCAGGGTGGTGAGCATCCGCTGCGTGGTCGTCTTGCCCGCGCCGTTCGGGCCCAGGAAGCCGACGATCTCCCCGTCGCCGACCTCCAGGTCGACCGCGCGGACGGCCTCCACCGGCCCGGTCCGGGTCGGGTAGGTCTTGCCGAGGCCCCGCGTCGTGATCACCGGACGATGATGACGGCCGGGTCCGACAGCGTCGACCGGCTTGTCGGGCACGCCTGTGCCGCACACGCCCGTCGGGCCCTCAGCTGCCGATCGCCACCTAGCATGAAACGGTCGCCCGGCACCCCCGGCGCCGCCCCAACCCTCCTAGGAGCAGGTCCCGTGCCCGCTGTCCTCGACAAGGTGCTCCGCGCCGGCGAAGGCAAGATCATTCGCCGGCTGCAGAAGATCACCGATCAGGTCAACGCCCTGGAGGAGGCGACGCAGGCGCTGTCGGACGACGAGCTGCGCGCGCTCACGACCGAGTTCAGGGAGCGCCTCGCCGACGGGGAGACCCTCGACGACCTGCTGCCGGAGGCGTTCGCCGCGGTCCGCGAGGCCGCCCGCCGGACGCTGGGCCAGCGGCACTTCGACGTGCAGATCATGGGCGGGGCGGCGCTGCACCTGGGCAACATCGCCGAGATGCGCACCGGCGAGGGCAAGACGCTGGTCGCGACGCTGCCGACCTACCTCAACGCGCTGACCGGGCTCGGCGTCCACGTCGTCACCGTGAACGACTACCTGGCGTCCTACCAGGCCGAGCTGATGGGTCGCGTCCACCACTTCCTCGGGCTGACGGTCGGGGTGATCCTCGCCGACATGACGCCGGAGCAGCGCCGGGTCGCCTACGCCGCGGACATCACCTACGGCACCAACAACGAGTTCGGCTTCGACTACCTGCGCGACAACATGGCGTGGTCGGTGGAGGAGATGGTCCAGCGCGGCCACAACTTCGCGGTCGTGGACGAGGTCGACTCGATCCTGGTCGACGAGGCCCGGACGCCGCTGATCATCTCCGGGCCGGCCGAGCAGGGCACCCGCTGGTACGGCGAGTTCGCGACGATCGTCGCGACGCTGCGGCCCGGGGACGACTACGAGGTCGACATCAAGAAGCGCACGATCGGCATCCTGGAGTCCGGGATCGCCAAGACCGAGGACCACCTCGGCATCGACAACCTGTACGACTCGGTGAACACGCCGCTGGTCGGCTACCTGAACAACGCCATCAAGGCGCGCGAGCTGTTCCACCGGGACAAGGAGTACGTGGTCGTCGACGGCGAGGTCCTCATCGTCGACGAGCACACCGGCCGCATCCTGTCCGGCCGCCGCTACAACGAGGGGATGCACCAGGCGCTCGAGGCCAAGGAGGGCGTCGAGATCAAGGACGAGAACCAGACGCTGGCCACCATCACCCTGCAGAACTTCTTCCGCCTCTACTCCAAGCTGTCCGGGATGACCGGCACGGCGATGACCGAGGCCAACGAGTTCAGCAAGATCTACTCCCTCGGCGTCGTCCCGATCCCGACGAACAAGCCGATGGTCCGCGCGGACCAGTCGGACCTGATCTACCGCTCCGAGGACGCCAAGTACGACGCGGTCGTGGAGGACATCGCCGCCCGCCACGGGACCGGGCAGCCGGTCCTCGTCGGGACGATCAGCGTCGAGAAGTCCGAGCTGCTCAGCGGGCTGCTCAAGAAGCGGGGGATCCCGCACGAGGTGCTGAACGCGAAGTTCCACGAGCAGGAGGCGACGATCATCGCCCAGGCCGGGCGCAGCGGCGCGGTCACCGTGGCCACCAACATGGCCGGGCGCGGAACCGACATCATGCTCGGCGGCAACGCGGAGTTCATGGCGGTCGCCAAGCTGCACGCCCGCGGGCTGAACGCGATCGACGACGCCGACGCGTGGGCGACCGCCTGGCCGGGCGTGATCGCCGACATGCAGGCGGCGGTCAAGGCCGACCACGACGCGGTGGTGGAGGCCGGCGGGCTGTACGTGCTCGGCACCGAACGCCACGAGTCCCGGCGGATCGACAACCAGCTGCGCGGGCGCTCCGGGCGCCAGGGCGACCCGGGGGAGAGCCGGTTCTACCTCTCGCTCGAGGACGAGCTGATGAAGCGCTTCAAGTCCGACTGGGTCGCCTGGGCGCTGGACCGCTCCAACGTCCCGTCGGACGTGCCGATCGAGTCCAAGCGGGTGTCCAAGACGATCGCCAGCGCGCAGGGCCAGGTCGAGGCGCAGAACTTCGAGTCCCGCAAGGACACGCTGAAGTACGACGACGTCCTGAACCGGCAGCGCAAGCTCATCTACGGCGAGCGCCGGCTGGTCCTGGAGGGCCAGGACATCGCCCGCCAGATCCGTGGCTTCATCGACGACACGATCGCCGGCTACGTCCGCGGCGCCACCGCCACCGGCTTTCCCGAGCAGTGGGACCTGACGCAGCTGTGGGCCGCCCTCGGCACGCTCTACCCGATCCGGGTCACGGTCGAGGAGGTCGTCGAGGCCTCGGGTGGGGAGCTGACCGGGCTGACCCCAGAGTTCCTCACCGAGGAGCTGCGGGCCGACGCCCAGGTCGCCTACGACGCCCGCGAGGCGGCGCTGGGTGAGGAGGCCACCCGCGAGCTGGAGCGCAGGGTCGTGCTGTCGGTCGCGGACCGGAAGTGGCGTGAGCACCTGTACGAGATGGGCTACCTGCGGGAGGGCATCTACCTGCGGGCGATGGCCCAGCGCGACCCGCTGGTGGAGTACCAGCGCGAGGGGTACGACCTGTTCGCGGCGATGATGGACGCGATCAAGGAGGAGTCGGTCGGCTACCTGTTCAACGTCGAGGTGGACGTCGTCCCGGCCCCGGCGGTCGAGGCCGACGTCCCGGTGGACGCAGACGGTGCGCCGGCCGCGCCGGAGTTCCCGCCGGTGGCTGAGGACCCGGAGATCCCGCTGGACGAGGTCGAGGCCGAGTTCGGCGAGGTGGACGTCGTCGGACCGGACGCCCCGGCGGCGGAGCCGGAGGACGCACCGGCCCCCGCGCGGCCGACGGTGCGCGTCGAGGCCAAGGGCCTGGCTGCGCCGGAGCGCTCGACCCTGCAGTACGAGCGCTCCGACGACCAGGGACGCACGGTCGTCAGCGATGGCACCGCGGTCAGCACCGAGCCCGGCCAGCAGCGCGGTACCGGCGCGAACGCCGGCGCGGGCAACCGCGCCCAGCGCCGGGCGGCGCGCCGCCCCCGGCGCTGAACCCAGCACGCTGCCCGGGGGCTGACTCAGCGTCAGCCGGTCAGTTCGGCTCCGTCGGGGATGGTCGTCGGGGACTCGGCCTCGACCGTCACCGTTCCGGTGACCCGGACGTTCGCGCCGAACGTCACGTCGCCGCGGACCGTCAGGCCGTCCGCGGCGACCATCGAGGGAGGCCCGGCGGGGAACCGGCGGTCGAAGTCGCCGACCAGCTTGAACCGCTTGTCGAGGTCGACCAGGGGCGCGGCGGTGCGCGACGGGACCAGCTGCAGCGTGCCGCCGATCAGGTGGTAGACGTCGCTGCGCAGCAGCAGCAGGTCGTTGGTCGTCTTGACCGGCAGGAAACGTGACCGGGGCACCCGTAGTGCCCCGGCGCCGTCGAAGCTCGCGATGGCCGCACCCATCGCGGTCTCCAGCTGCACGACCGGCGTCGAGTCGGCGTCGGTCGGGTCGACGGTCTTGCGGTTGACGATCATCGGGAGGCGGAGCACGCCCCCGGCGGCGTCCATCGCGGCCCTGAGCACGGACAGGTCCACCCAGAGGTTGTTCGTGTTGAAGTACCGGTGCCGGGTGGTGTCGGCGAAAGCGGCCTGGTCGTGGTCCGGGGTCTGCGCGACCTCGCGCAGGACCAGCCCGCCACCGGCCCGGCGCCGGGCGACGTGGCCGCCCTTGCGGTCCGCCGCGGTCCGGTCGGCGACCTCCATCAGGAACGGCAGCCGCTGCGCGACGACGTGCCCGAGGATGCGCGGGTCCAGCACCGCGCCCAGGTTGTCGATGTTCGACACGAACGCGTAGCGGAACCCGCGGTCGAGCAGGGCCTCGAGCAGGCCCGAACCGGCCAGTGCGGGGTAGAAGTCGCCGTGACCGGGTGGAGCCCAGGTCAGCTCGGGGTTGTCCGGGTGGTCCACCGGCGCGAGCGTGGCCGCGTCCAGCTTCGGCACCCGGTTCTGCAGGAAGTCGCGCGGCAGCGACCCGGACAGGTCGCCGTACGGCGCCAGCGCCGCCAGCGACGGCTCGCGGGTGGCGAACGAGTTCATCAGCACCAGCGGGACCTCGCGTCCGGTCCGCTTCCACAGGTCCAGCAGCGACTGGGCGGTCAGGTCCAGGAAAGTGTCCTCGCCCCTCACCGGGAGCAGCGACTTCGGGCCGGTCAGTCCCATGCTCGTGCCGAGGCCGCCGTTGAGCTTGATCACGACCGTCTGCTCGAGGGCGTCCAGCGCCGCCTCGTCCGGGTCGGGGAACAGCTCGGCGTCGGGCAGGTCGTCGACGGGGGTGAGGTCGGCCTCGGCCAGCGCGCCGGTGTCCCCCGCGGCGAGGCGGTCGAACGCGTCGAGGAAGGCAGCGACGGCGGCGTCGCGGCTGCCGTCCGCACGCAGCCGCGCCTCGGCCGCGGCGCGGGCTGCGGACCGGTCGGCCCGCCCTGACTCGGGTTCCGTCGGGTCGGCGGGTCCGTTGCTCATGGGCGGAGCTTAGGGACCGGGCGTCACCCGACCGTGAGGGCGTTGCAGCGCCAACGGCCCCGCCACTGCTCGAGCCGCAGCGCGATCGCCCGGGAGCGGGCGCCGGTCTGGAACCGGGCGATGACCTCGGCCACACCTGCCGCCGGCTCGCTGACGTGGACGGAGCGGACGATCGGCCGGTCCTCGAGGCGGATGCGGGCCGCGGACGGCCGGCGCACCAGGGTGGAGGCCTTGGTCGACAGGTCGGGGGCGGCGGCGACGACGGCGGCGTAGACCTCCTCGTCGACCCACGCGGTGAGCTGGGTGACCTGGCGGTCACCGGCCAGGACCTCGACCACGGCCTGGATCACCTGGGCGGCCACCGGCCGCGGGTCCCCCAGCGGACGGGGAGGAACTGAGCAGGTGCGCGCCGGGTCGAGGTCCTCGACCGAACCGAGCAGCCGCGAGCGCTGGGTGGCGCTGTCCACACACACCACCGGTCCCGGACCGAACCCGGCAGCCGGGCCCGGCGAGGGCGGGGTGCCGGCCGGCTCGTACAGGCGGTGAAGCGCATGGGCCGCCCCGGTCCCCGCGAGCGGACGGGCCGGGCTCCGGCGTCCGGCGCGCGAGGTCGGTGCCCCGACCAGACGCAGGCGTGCCGGCGCTGCCGTGGGGGGCGCGCCCGCGTCGACCGCGGCGACGGCGGGGGCGGCCACGTCGTCCAGCACACCGGTGCGCAGGCCTCCCGGGGCCGACGAGCGGTCGCCGGGGCGGGGAAGGTAGACGACGCGCCCGTCCGAACCCGGTCGCGAGGGAGCGCCGCGGGTCGCCAGCTCGTCGTCGAACGGCGGCTCCGCGGCAGGCAGCGGCACCCGCCGCAGGATGGGTGCCCCCGGGGCGAACGGCGCGCCGGCGGCCTGGGCCGCAGCTGGCGCAACGGATCGGTAGTCGGATGCCATGGTCATGGAGCGCTCCTGGTCGGGCTGAGGGCGTACCGGCTGTTCGAGGCGACGACGGATGCGGTCGTCGGGTGTAACGGTGTGCGCCGAGCGGCGGTCACCTGGTCGTGGCGGGAGTCGGAGCCGTCGACCGGGTCGGGACGCGGAGCAGCTGGCCCGGCAGGATCAGGTCTGGATCGGGCCCGATCACCACCGCGTTCAGGCGGTGGCACTCGCGAACAGTCGTCGAGATGTCGGCCGCAGTCGCGGAGGGTCCAAGCGACGCTGCGGCGAGTGACCAGAGCGTGTCGCCGCGCCGCACCACCACCGTGGTGAGACCGATCACGGCGGGCGTCCGGCTCGTCCGGTGTTCGACGCCGAGTGGCCACAGGGATGGGGTCGGGGTGCGCGGCTCCGGCGCTGCGGGGAGCGGGTCGTGCCGGTCGGCGACCGGTGCGGGGGCAACGGCGGGGACCGGGCCGTGCCCTGCTCGGGGGCCGGTGCCCGTGGTGCCCGGCTGCGGGGCGCCCGGAACCGGCGCTGCGGTCGCGGTCCAGGTGGCGGGTGAGGTCGCCGTCGCGACCAGACCGGTGGCGCCCAGCACGGCGAGAGCAGTTCGGACGGGTCCGGGTCCGGGCGCTCCACCGTCGTTCGCGCGTTCCCCGCCGCCTGACCGGTCGCGGACGGAGAGGACCCACGACACGGCGAGCCAGCAGGCGACCACGACGCCGGTCAGGGCCAGCGGGGCCCCGAGGGAGGCGTCGAGACCACGGAGCGGACTGGTGCTCACACGTCCTCCTCGGTCGACACGACACCCACCCTGGCCACGCAACCGCAGCCAAGTCAACGCAAACGGGCCTTGTTGCGGATCCCGGACGTCTTCGCACGTTAAGTTGAGCGCTCCGTACCTGTGCTCTGACTGAGGGCAGTCGATGGCCGCCCCTCGGGGCGCCGGGTGACGAAACTGGCGCGATGAGGTGGGAGCAGCTGTTCGCGGATCTGGAGGCACGGTTCGACGCCGCGGCCGACGCGGACCTCAGCGCCGAGGTGGCCGACCGGATCCGCAGCGAGGCGGCGCGGACGGGCATCGCCGAGCGGATGGCCGTCGCCACCGGGACGACGGTCCGGATCGTGTCGCTGGGCGGGGCGAGCGCCTCGGGCACCGTTCGCCGCACCGGACCGGACTGGCTGCTGCTCGCGGAGACCCACGGCGCGGACGTCCTGGTCGCTCTCGGCGCGGTCGCGGCGGTCACCGGCGTGCCGCGCGGGGTGGCCGGCCCGGGCGGTGGCGGGATGGTCGGGGCGCGGCTCGGCATCGGGTCGGCGCTGCGCGCGATCGCCCGGGACCGGCTGCCGGTCGTCCTGCAGCTGGTGGACGGCACGACCACCGGGGGCACGGTGGAGCGGGTCGGACGGGACCACCTGGAGCTGGCGGACACGGTGGTCCGCGGCTTCGCGACAGCGACGGTGATCGTGCCGACGAGCGCCCTGGCGATGGTCCGCCGGCGCTAGCGGAGCCCCCGCTGCCCCTCAGGGGCGGCCCGGACCGGCCCGGGACCGGTCAGTCCAGGTCGGGGCGACCGGAGGAGGCGCCGAGTTCGGCGTCCAGCTCGGCCCGGCCGAACGGGTGGTCGGCGATGAAGCGCTCGGTCTCGTCGTACATCCGCGCGATGAACGACTCCAGTTCGCTGCGCTCGACCCGCCACTTGCCGCGGCCGCCGAGCTTGACCGCCTTCAGCGTGCCCGACCGGACGAGGGCGTAGACCTGCGTGTCGGTGACGGCGAGGATCTGCGCGACCTCCGACAACGGGAGGAAGCGCGGGCTGTCGTCCTGGTTGAACACCGACACGGCTCGTCCACCCCCCTCACCCGACGGATGTCCGCCGTCCCGACCGCCCCGCGACATCGTGGACCGCGCTGTCCGGACCATCGTCGCTGTACCGATGATCACCGAGGTCAGTCTCCGGTGTCCCGTGCGGCGCTCCGACCACCGGCCTCGCGCTGTGGACAGCGGCCATCCCCGCGTGCCAACCCGGTCCGGTGGACCGGGGGTCCCGGAGTCGATCCATCGAGGGTGCCGGTCCCGGGGTGACGGCTGTGGACAGAGCAGGCAGCTGCCTCGGCGACCGCCACCCTTGACGGGCCGTCAGCGACCGCCGGCACCGTCCGCTGCGGGAGCGTCATCGTGTCTGCACCACCGTCCACCCGGTCAGCCCCGTCCGCCCGCCAAGCCGGACCGGCCCGCACGCGGGCGACCCGGGTCGGCCGGCCGAGCTGGCTCGACGCCCGGCTCGTGCTCGGCGTGCTGCTGGTGCTGGTCGCGGTCGCCGGCGGAGCACTGACGATCGCCGCCGCCGACCGGAGCACCGAGGTGTGGGCGGTCCGCAGCGGTCTGGTGGCCGGGTCCCGGATCGGCGCCGGCGACCTGGAGCGCCGGTCCGTCCGGTTCGTCTCCGCGGATCTGGCCGACCGCTACCTGACCGCCTCGGTGGACCCGCCGAGCGGATCGGTCGTCCTGCGCCCGGTCGGCCCGGGTGAACTGCTGCCGCGGGACGCGGTCGCGGCCGCACCCCCGACCCCCCGGGTCGAGGTGCCGCTGTCGGTGGCCGCCGGTGACCTGCCGCCGTCGCTGCGGGCCGGTACGGCGGTCGACGTGTGGGCCGCCCCCGGCGAGACCCGGCCGGCCACCGGCGAGGCGGAGCGGGCCGTGCGGGTGCTGGCCGCCGTGCCCCTGCAGTCGCTGGTCACCGCGACCGGCCTGGGGGCGTCCGGTCGGGCGACCGCGACCGTGCTGCTCGACCGTGACGGGGTGGACCTGTCCGCGGCGCTGGCGCAGCTGGCCGGTCGACGGGTGGTCCTCGTCCCGGTGACCGGACTGCCGGCCGCGGGCCCCGGTGCGCCGACCCCGGACCCTGCCGCGCCGACCCCGGACCCTGCCGCGCCGACCCCGCGCTGATGGCCGTACCCGTCCTGACCGCCGTCAGCGGCGCAGCCTGGGAGGCCCGGCTGGTCGGGGGGCTGGAGGGCCGGGGCCGGACGATCGAGGTGGTCCGCCGCTGCGTCGACGTCGTCGACCTGTTGGCCGCCGCCGGGGCCGGGGCGGGCCGCGCGGTGCTGCTGTCGGCGGACCTGCGCCGGCTGGACCGGGACGTCGTCACCCGCCTGCGCTCGTCCGGGGTCGCCGTCGTCGGGGTGGTGGCACCCGGTGACCCGGTCGCCGCCGAGCGGCTGGCCGGGTGGGGGGTCAGCCGGGTGGTGGCCGCGGATGCCGGGACCGACGCCATCGCCGACGCGGTCGTCCGTGCGGTCGCCGCCCTCGGCACGGACACCTCCGCTGTTCCCGGGCTCGCGTTCAGCGGCGGCGTCCGCCCAGTGTCGCGCGGCGGGACGGCCCCGACCGGCGTCGGGCCGCCCGACGGCGCTGACGGGGGCGACCCGGCCGCGACTCCCGGCCGCGCCGCCGGTCCCGCTCTGCCGCCCGGCCGGGTGCTCGCCGTCTGGGGGCCGACCGGCGCACCGGGCCGGACGACGGTCGCGGCCGCGCTGGCCACCGAACTCGCCGCACTCGGCGTGGAGACGCTGGTGGTCGACGCCGACGTCTACGGCGGTGTGCTGGCCACCCACCTCGGGGTCCTGGACGAGAGCCCCGGACTCGCGGCGGCGACCCGGATGGCCAACGCGGGGACGCTCGACGTGGAGGCACTGCTGGCGCAGACGCTGGTGGTCGCCGACCACCTGTCCGTGCTGACCGGCATCTCCCGGGCCGACCGCTGGCCGGAGATCCGGCCGTCGTCGCTGGAGGTGGTGCTGGACCGGGCCCGCCACGTCGCCCGCGTCGTCGTCGTGGACTGCGCCTTCTGCCTGGAGGAGGACGAGGAGCTCAGCTTCGACACCGTGGCGCCGCGCCGGAACGGGGCCACCCTGACCGTGCTGTCCGCGGCGGACACCGTGCTGGCGGTCGCGGCCGCGGACCCGGTGGGGCTGCAACGGCTGGTCCGGGGACTGGACGAGCTCGGCGAGCGCGTCGCCCCGGCCGACCTGCGGGTGGTGGTCAACCGGCTGCGGCGCGGTGCGATCGGCCCGGACCCGCAGGGCCAGGTCGCCGCGGCGCTGCAGCGCTTCGCCGGCGTCGTACCGGTCGCCTACCTGCCCGAGGACCGGGAGGCCTGCGACGCCGGCCTGCTCCGCGGCCGGACGGTTCCGGAGGCGGCGCCGGACTCGCGGCTGCGCAAGGAGGTCGCCGCGCTGGCCCGGGAGCTGGCCGCGGACCTGCCCGAGACCGTGCCCCCGCGCCGCGGCCGGCGCGGCTGACCCGCGCCGGCCGCGCCGGCGCGCCCGGGGTCCCCGCTCAGGTCCGGTCGACGACGCGCTCCGCGATCCACTGCAGCGCGAGCAGGTACCCGGCCACCCCGAGCCCGACCAGCACGCCGTCGACCACCGGCGACACGACGCTGACGCTCCGGAACGCCTCCCGGGCGTGGATGTTGCTCAGGTGCACCTCGATCACCGGGGCGGTCCGGGCGGCCACGGCGTCGCGGACCGCGTAGGAGTAGTGCGACCAGGCGCCGGGGTTGAGCACGACCGGGACCGAGCCGTCGGCCGCCTCGTGGAGCCAGCCGATGAACTCGCCCTCGGTGTCGGTCTGGCGGACCTCCACCTCCAGCCCGAGCTGCTCGCCGGCCGTCCGGCAGGCCTCCGCGAGCGCCGCGTACGAGGTCGTGCCGTACACCTCCGGCTCGCGGGTGCCGAGCCGGGACAGGTTGGGACCGTTGAGCACCAGGACGCGCATGGCGGCAACCTAACGACCGCCTCGTCCGACCGCCCGACCGCCCGGCCGCGGCGGCGCGCGGGCTAGCGTTCGGGCCGTGCGCGTCCTCGTCCCGGCCACCCTGGCGACCCTCGCCCGCGCCGCCGCCACCGGATGGCTGGACCCCGGCGACGGCACCGCGTTCGCGGTCACCCCGGCCGCCTGGGAGATGCACAGCGACGGCGACACCGAGGAGCTGGAGCTGCTGGCCGCTGAGGCCGCGGCCGCCGCGTCGCTGCGCCTGCTGGCGGCCGCGGCCGGCCCGGTCCCGGCCCGGCGGGTGGTGCTGTCCGTCGACGTGCCCGACGCCGAGGTGACGATCCCGACCGGCCTCGACGAGAGCGACGATGCCGACGGGGCCGATGCCGAGGGGGCCGACGGTGAGGGAGCCGCTGGTGAGGGAGCCGACGCACCCGACCCGGCGCTGGTGCGGCTGTCCGGTTCCGTCCCGATGGAGTCGGTCGCCAGCGTCCACCTGGACCCCGCCTCGAGAGCACCGATCGTCACAGCCGCGCTGCCGGTCGCGGCCGAGCCGGCGCTGGAGCTCGGGGCCCTGCCGGAGGGCCCGTCCTGGCAGGCGCGCGACGAGCTGGAGGCCAGCCCGCTGCTCTGGTACGACCGCTCCGAGATCGACGCACTCGTCCAGGAGGTCCCCGCACCATGAGCGATGCTCTCGTCCAGATCCCCGACCCGGTCAACGAGCCGGTCCTGACCTACGGGCCCGGTACCGCCGAGCGCGCGTCGTTGCAGGCCGAGCTGTCCCGGCAGGCGGCTGCGGTACCGGTCGAGCTGACGGCGACCATCGGCGGGAAGCGGGTGTCCGGCGGCGGGGACGCGTTCGACATCGTGCTGCCCCACGACCACGCCCACGTGCTCGCCCGGTCCCGCGAGGCGACCGCGGACCAGGCGCTCGCCGCGGCGGACGCGGCGCGGGCGGCGGCCCCCGGCTGGCGGGAGCTGTCGCTCGCCGACCGGGCCTCGGTCTTCCTGCGCGCCGCGGCCCTGCTGTCCGGCCCCTGGCGGGACCGGATGAACGCGGCGACGATGCTCGGCCAGTCCAAGAGCGTGCAGCAGGCGGAGATCGACGCGGTCTGCGAGCTCGCCGACTTCTGGCGGTTCAACGCCGCGTTCGCGCGCGACATCCTGGCCGAGCAGCCGCCCGCCAACGCCCGGGGCACCTGGAACCGCCTGGACCACCGGCCGCTGGAGGGGTTCGTCTACGCGATCAGCCCGTTCAACTTCACCTCCATCGCGGGCAACCTGCCCACCGCCCCGGCGCTGATGGGCAACACGGTGGTCTGGAAGCCCTCCCCCACCCAGCAGGCGTCGGCATCGGTGATCATGGCGCTGCTGGAGGAGGCCGGCCTCCCGCCCGGGGTGGTCAACATGCTTCCCGGCAACGGCGCGGAGGTCTCGCGAGCACTGCTCCCGCACGAGGACCTGGCCGGCATCCACTTCACCGGGTCAACGCCGACCTTCCGGAGCCTGTGGCGCGGGGTCGCGGACAACCTGGACGGCTACCGGTCCTACCCGCGGCTGGTGGGGGAGACCGGCGGCAAGGACTTCGTGCTCGCCCACCCGAGTGCCGACCCGGCCGTGCTGGTGACCGCGCTGGTGCTCGGGTCGTTCGAGTACTCCGGGCAGAAGTGCTCGGCCAGCTCCCGGGCGTACGTGCCACGCACGCTGTGGAACCGGGTCCGTGAGGACCTGGCGGACGCGACCGCATCGCTGGCCGTCGGGGACGTCGCCGACTTCGCCACCTTCACCGGGGCCGTCATCGACGCGCGGGCGTTCGCCAAGCTCGACGCCGCGATCAGCCGGGCCAAGGGGACCTCGACGATCGAGATCGTCGCGGGCGGGACCACCGACGACAGCGTCGGCTGGTTCGTCACTCCCACGGTGGTCACCTGCACCGACCCGGACGACGAGGTGTTCACCACCGAGTACTTCGGGCCGTTCCTGGCCGTGCACGTCTACGACGACGGCGACTTCAAGACGGTCGCGCGGCGGCTGGAGCAGACCAGCCGGTACGGGCTGACCGGCTCGGTGATCGCCCGCGACCGGTCGGTGCTGGCCTGGGCGACCGAGGCGCTGCGGTTCTCGGCCGGGAACTTCTACCTCAACGACAAGTCGACGGGCGCCGTCGTCGGCCAGCAGCCGTTCGGCGGCGCGCGCAACTCCGGCACCAACGACAAGGCGGGCTCGCCGATGAACCTGCTGCGGTGGACGTCGACCCGGGCGATCAAGGAGAACTTCGCCCCGCCGACGTCGCACGTCTACCCGCACATGCGCTGACGTGCCGGCCCCGCACCGGCATGTCGTGCTGGCCGTCGGGGCCGTCGGGCAGACCGGGACGTGCGTGTTCCTGTACGGGCTGGCCTCCCTGGTCCCCCGGATGCGGTCCGACCTCGGGCTGAGCCTCGGGCAGAGCGGTGCTCTGGTGTCCGCGCCGGTGGTCGGCCTGCTGCTGACGCTGGTCGCCTGGGGCTTCGCCACCGACAGGTTCGGGGAGCGCGCGGTGCTCACCGTCGGCCTCGCCGGCGCCGGAGCGGTGCTCTGCCTGGCGCCGGCCACCTCCTCGGCGGTGGGGCTGGGCATCGTGCTGGCCGTCGCCGGGGCGTTCGGTGCCTCGGTGAACGCGGCGAGTGGCCGGGTAGTGCTCGGCTACTACCCCGCGGCCGGGCGGGGGACCGCGATGGGGGTGCGCCAGTCCGCGCAGCCGCTCGGCGTCGCACTCGGCGCCGCGGTGTTCCCGTCGCTGGCCGGTGCGGTCGGCGTCGGGTCCGCGCTGCTGTTCCCGGCCGCGGTGTGCCTGCTGTCCGCGCTGGTGATCGGCGTGGCGATCCCGGACCCGCCGCCGGTCGCGGCGTCCGGTGGCGGCGCGCCCGGTGCGTCGCCGTACACCGACGGGCTGCTGGCCCGCGTCCACCTGGCCAGTGCGCTGCTGGTGGTCCCGCAGTTCGCCACCGCCGCGTTCGCCGTGGCCTACCTGGTGTCCGAGCGCGGATGGACCGATGTCGGCGCCGGGCGGCTGATGGCCCTCGTGTCCGTGTCCGGAGCGCTGGCCCGGATCGCCGTCGGCCGGTGGTCGGACCGGATCGGCAGCCGCCTGCGCCCGATGCGCGCCGTCGCGGTCGCCACGGCCGCGGCCGCCGGCGCCCTGACCGTGGGTGCGGCGACCGGCTGGGCGCCGCTGGCGGTCGGCGCGCTGGTGGTGGCGACCGTCGTCGCGGGCAGCCCCAACGGGCTGGCGTTCACCGCGGTCGCCGAGCGGGCCGGCAGCGCGTGGGCCGGGCGGGCGCTGGGGGTGCAGAACACCGGCCAGAACCTGACCGCCGTGCTCGTCCCGCCGCTGCTGGGTGCGCTGGTCGGGGCAACGGCCTTCTCCGCCGCGTTCGCCCTGGCGGCGGTCGCACCGGTGGCGGCGGCGGTGCTGGTGCCGGTCAGCCGCGAGCACACCCGGCGCCCGCTGCGCGCCGGCTGATCGGCCGGAGATCCCAGACTGGTCAGGTGACACCCGAT
>CAXTBU010000036.1:24258-28514 GCA_964242885.1 uncultured Actinomycetales bacterium | reverse complement strand
GTGGAGCTGAGGGGATTCGAACCCCTGACCCCCTCGATGCGAACGAGGTGCGCTACCGGACTGCGCCACAGCCCCCGAAGGAAGCGGCTCGACGCTAACACAGCAGGGACAGGGATCTCCTGCCGGTCGACCCCGCCCGAGAGTCAGCCGGCCGCTGCCCGGGGCAGCTCGAGGGCCTCGGTCGCCTCGTCGTCGGCCACCGCCGGGACCGCCTCGGCCTGCGCGGCCGGTCCGGCATCTGCCGCGGCGGTACCCGGCTCGGAAGCAGGCGCCGCGCCGGTCGGCAGGGCCAGCGGGGGCGGCGCCATCCGGCCGGAGGTCCAGGCGCCCGTCGAACCGAGGTCGATCGTCGAGACGGTGCGGGCCACCCGGGGCGCGGTCACGTAAGTCGGCAGCGGAACCGGGACAGCTCGCCACGACCCGGGTGCCGGTGCGACGATCCGGGGAACGTCGTCGGCGTCAAGAGCGGGCGGCGCGTCCTCGACAGCCGGGGCCGCAGCCGATGCGTCGGAGGCGGAACGCTCACCGGTGCGGCACCAGTCCGCGACCACCTCGACGTACGGCACGCCTGCCCAGGACGGGTCGTCCGCCGTCGAGCCCGCGCCCGAGACGGGTGCTCCCTGACCGGTCGCCGAGACGGAGCGGCTGCGCTGGCGGGAGACGGCAGCGACGTAGGCCACGGCCAGCAGGGGGGCGGGCGCGGCGGCCGCGGCGGGCACCAGGCCGAGAGCAGCGATCACACCGAGCACGATCGAGACCGATACGAGCACCGCGAGCACCGCACGCCGCCGGCGAACCGTCGCCCTGCGGGCCGCCCGGCGCGCCGCGGCGGCCGCCGGGTCGAGGGCCCGGGTCTGCGCGACGGCGGGATCCACGACGGGTGCACCGACGACATCGGGACCTGGACCGCCGGCTGAACCGTCAACCAGCGCAGCATCCTGCGCCTCGGCGGCCGCGCGCCGGACGATGCGGCCGGGAGCACTGCTCGCGTTCGGCCCAGTCCGGCGGTCCTCCCGCGCATGCTGCACGCGGGTTCCGATGTACCAGAGCCAGACGAGTCCGACGGCGGCGTAGACCAGTCCGGAACCCACACCCGAACGGTAGGAGGGCGGCGCGCGCGATCCGTGGATCACACGGGCGTGTCGGCCGACTCCTCCGTGGTCAGGCGCCCGATCGGCTCCTCGGGGACCGGCCGTCCCGTCGGCGGGGAGGCTTCCGGACCGCAGGGATCACGGGCCTGCCGCGCGAGCTCCTGCTGGCGGCGATGCCAGCGGGTCAGCAGGCCGTCGGGCACCTCCTCGGCGAGCAGCGAGAAGCTGACGTGGTCGCGCCACGCCCCGTCGATGTGCAGGAACCGCGGCCGCAGCCCCTCCTCGCGGAAGCCGAGCTTCTCCACCACCCGCAGGCTCGCCCTGTTCTCCGGGCGGATGTTCACCTCGAGCCGGTGCAGGCCGACCGGGCCGAAGCAGTGGTCGGTCGCGAGTGCGACAGCCGTCGGGGTGATCCCCCGGCCCGCCACCGCGCCGTCGACCCAGTACCCGATCTGCGCCCACCGCGCCGAGCCGTAGGTGATGCCCGAGACCGTCAGCTGCCCGACCAGGCGGTTGTCGAAGGTGATGACGAACGGCAGCGAGCGCCCCTGGCGCGCCTGGGCCAGCAGGTCACCGACCATCGCGCGGTAGGTGCGCGGCGTCTCCGCGGCGCCGCCGGGCGCGGTGGCCTCCCACGGGCGCAGCCAGGCGGCGTTGCGGGACCGGACCTCGAACCACGCGCGGGCGTCCCGGCGGGTGATCGGGCGCAGCGCGACGCGCCCGTCCTGCAGGCGCACCGGCCACGCGCCGTTCAACGGTCCCGTCCCGAACACGCCCACCTCCCCGACCAGCCTGCCGCCCCGCTCCCGGGGCCGCGCGTCCGCCTGTCCGTCCCGGTCCGCGTCCGCAGCGGCACCGGGTCGAGCGCCGCCCGGCTCAGCGGCTGCCCCGCAGGTGCCGGACCGCCTCGACGAGCAGCGGCAGCACCACGTCGAGCCCGTCGCGGACCGCACCGCGCGAGCCCGGAAGGTTGACGACGAGCGTACGACCGGCGACCCCGACGACCCCGCGGCTGAACACCGCCGTCGGCACTCCCTGGGCGACCCCGCGGGCCCGCAGGGACTCGGCGATGCCGGGGATCTCCAGGTCCAGCACCGCGCGGGTCCGTTCCGGCGTGCGGTCGGTCGGGGTGAACCCGGTGCCGCCCGTGGTGAGCACCGCGTCGACCCCGGCGGCGACCGCGTCGCGGAGGGCGGCCTCGACCGGGGCGCCGTCCGCGACCACGACCGGGCCGTCGACGGTGCAGCCGAGCTCGCTCAACGCCGTGGCGATCACCGGTCCGGTCAGGTCCTCGTACACCCCGGCCGCGGCCCGCGTGGAGACGGTGACCACCCGGCACCGCAGGTCCGCCGCGGTCAGGCTCGCATCCAGCGGCTCCTCGGACGGCGCGGCCGCTGGCTGCGTCATCCCCCGTGCCTCCGGCGCGGTCATGCCGGGTCCGCCGGCTCGTGTTCGTCCCGGGTCCAGGTGCCCCGGCGGCCGCCGGTCTTCCGCTGGACGGCGACGTCGGTGATCACCGCACCCGGGTCCATCCCCTTGACCATGTCCACCACCGCCAGCGCGGCGACACTAACCGCGGTCAGCGCCTCCATCTCCACCCCGGTCCGGTCCGCGGTCCGGGTCGCCGCCCGGATGTCGACGCCGTCGTCACTCACCCTCAGGTCGAGGTCGACACCGGTCAGCCCGATCGGGTGGCACAGCGGGACCAGGTCCGGCGTGCGCTTGGCGCCCATGATCCCGGCGATCCGCGCGACCGCGAGCGCGTCCCCCTTGGGCAGCGTCCCGTCGCGCAGGGCGGCGACCACGTGCGGCGCGACCAGCACCCGGCCGGTGGCGACCGCCTCCCGGACGGTGACCGGCTTGCCGCCGACGTCCACCATCCGCGCGTTGCCGGCGGCGTCCAGGTGCGGGAACGGCTCGGCGCCCACCGACCCGACAGCCCCGGACACCACGGACCCGGGGTCAGGACTCGACATCGTCCAGCACCGTGATCTCGACCTCGTCGCCCTCGGCGGCCGCGGTGACGTCGGCGGGCACGACCGCCAGCGCGGACGCCCCGGCCAGCCCGCCGAGCAGGTGGGAGGACGGCCCGCCCGCCGCGCTGACCAGCGGCCGGCCGTCCCTGGCGGTGCCGGTCAACACGACGCGCAGGTACTGGCGCTTGCCGGCCGGGGAACGGTGCGGGTGCGCCCAGCGGCCGGTCGCGGTCGGCCGGTGCAGCGAGGTCAGCCCACGCATCGCCCGCAGCGCCGGGCGGACGAAGACCTCGAACGACACGTAGCTGCTCACCGGGTTGCCGGGCAGCGCGAACACCGGCACCGCGTCCTCGCCGACCGTGCCGAACCCCTGCGGCATCCCCGGCTGCATCGCCACCGGGCCGAACTCGACGTCGCCGAGCCGGGCCAGCACGTCGCGGACGACGTCGTAGGCGCCGACCGACACCCCGCCGGAGGTGACCAGGGCGTCGGCGCGGACCAGCTGGTCGGACAGCACCTCGGTCAGCGTCCGGGGGTCGTCCTCGACCGGGCCGACCCGGTAGGCCAGCCCGCCGGCCGCCGACACGGCGGCGGCGAGCATGTAGGAGTTGGAGTCGTTGATCTGCCCGCGCGCCAGCGGGGTGCCCGGGTCGCGCAGCTCCGAGCCGGTCGACACCACCACGACCCGCGGCCGCGGGTGGACCAGCACCCGGGCGTGCCCGGTCGCGGCGAGCAGCGCGACGGTCCGCGGGCCGAGCACCGTGCCCGCGCGGACGACCGTGGTGCCGGCCTGGACGTCGCTGCCGGGTTCGCGGACGTACTCCCCGACCGCCGGCGCGTGCGCCACCGCGACGCGGGCCACCCCGCGATCGGTGCGCTCCTGCGCCACCACCGCGTCGGCGCCGACCGGCAGCGGGGCACCGGTCATGATCCGGAACGCCTGGCCGGGCGCGAGCGCGTGCAGTGTCGAGGACCCGGCGGCGATCTCACCGGCCACCGGCAGCACGACGGGGCTGCCGTCGGTCGCGGTCGCCACGTCGGCGGCCCGCAGGGCGTAGCCGTCCATCGAGGAGTTGGCGAACGAGGGCAGCGCGCCGGTGGACACCACGTCCTCGGCGAGCAGACACCCCGACACCTGCTCCAGCGGCCTGGTCAGCGGGGTCAGCGGGCCGACCCGGTCCAGGATGCC
>CAXTBU010000036.1:18387-24158 GCA_964242885.1 uncultured Actinomycetales bacterium | reverse complement strand
ACCCCACGGATGCGGACGTCACGGACCCGGACGGTGTCGCGGCAGCCAAGCAGCTGCTGCGCCGTGCCGTCCTCGCCGACCGCCGGCGACGCGACCCCGTCGTGGCCGCGGCTGCGGACCGGGCGCTGACCGACCTGCTGCCGGCGGCACCCGAACTCGCCGCCCTCGGCCCGGGCTCGACCGTGGCCGGCTACCTCCCGCTGCCCGGTGAGCCGTCGCCGCTCGGGGTGCTCGCCGCCCTGTCGCGCGCCGGGGTGGCTGTCCTGCTGCCCGTCCTGCTGGCCGACGGCGACCTGGACTGGGCGCCGGCCGGCCCCCCGGGCTCGCCGCCGGACACCTGGGCGCTGACTGCGGCCCGCGCGGGAACGGTGCGCCCCACCGGGCCGACAGCCGGACCGGACGCGATCGCCCGCGTCGACGCGGTCCTGGTGCCCGGTGTCGCCGGGGATGCCGCGGGGCGGCGGCTCGGCCGGGGCGGCGGCTCCTACGACCGGGCGCTCGCCCGGAGCGACGTCGCCGGCGCGGCCACCGAGTCCGGTGGTGTCGCAGGGAACCGGCCGTGGACCTGCCTGCTGCTCTGGCCCGGCGAACTGGTCCCCGAGGTGCCCGCCGCGCTGCACGACCAGCGGGTCGACGCGGTGGCCACCGCCGGCGGCATCGTGCGGTTCGACCGCCGGGACGGAGCCACCGGGCGGTAGTCTTGGCACTCGCGGTCGATGAGTGCCAGTCCGGGCGAAGGTGCCCGGACGCTGTGCCCGTCCGGCGGCCGCACACCCGACCGGAGGACTGCGTGCCCACCTACGAGTACCTCTGCCGCGACCAGGGTCACCGCCTCGAGGTCCAGCAGAAGTTCACCGACGAACCGCTGACCGTCTGCCCGATCTGCGGCGGATCGCTGCGCAAGGTCATCTCGGCCCCGCCGATCGTCTTCAAGGGCTCCGGGTTCTACCGCAACGACAGCCGGGCGAAGTCCTCGCGCGGCAGTTCGTCGGCGGCCCGGGACAAGGACGGTGGGTCCGCCGACGGCGCGAAGAGCGGGTCCGAGAGCGCCAAGGAGTCGGCGAGCACGACCTCCGGCGGCGACAGCTCGACCGCCGCGTCGAAGACCGACGGCGCTGCCGGGTCGGGCACGGCCACCCCGAAGACCACCCCGTCGGCTTCGAGCGCCCCGACCACCTGATCGCTGCCCGACCCCACCTGATCCGGTCGGCCGTGCCGACGGGTCCGACCGACGAACGCCCGGTCCCTCGGACCGGGCGTTCTGGCCGTTGTCCACCGGCACGGCAGTCGGCGCGGGGGCTCGTCGCACCCCGGACCTAGCGTCCCGCGCCATGGCAACCGATCCGGCCACCCGGCGGCGCCGGGGGCGCAGCGGGTGGCGCTCGCTGGTCCGCGCCGTCTCCTGGCACCGCAGGCTGGTCGCCGCCGCCTGCGCCGCGGTCGCGGTGACCGCGGCCTTGCAGGCCGTGAGCCCACCGCCGCCCGAGCGGGTCCCGGTCGTCGTGGCCGCCGCCGTGCTGCCCGGTGGCCGCGTGCTGGGCCCCGACGACCTGACCGTCCGGGGAACCGAGCCGGACGCGGTCCCCCGGCAGGCGGTCGCGGACCCGGCCGAGCTGGTCGGGCGTCGCCTGGCCGCCCCGGTCGGCGAGGGTGAACCGGTGACCACGGTCCGGCTCGTCGGGTCCTCGCTGCTGGCCGACTACGCCGTCGAGCTCGGCCCGTCCGCCGTCGTGACTCCCGTGCGGGTGGCGGACGCCGGGCCGCTGGTGCTGCTCCGGCCCGGCGACCGGGTGGACGTGCTGGCCGCGCCGCTGGCCGGCGCCGAGGCCGGACCGGCGGCGGGTGGTCCGGCGGCGGGCGGTCCGGCCCGGGTCGTCGTCGCGAGGGCGCCGGTGCTGGCCATCGAGCCCACCGCGCCCGGGACGGACGAGGACCCCCTGGGCGCCGGCGACCCGGCCGCGTCCGGCACCGGACTACTCGTGCTGGCGACGACGTCCCGGTCCGCGCTGGAGCTCGCGGGCGCGGCCGCCGGGTCGGCCATGTCGGTCGTGGTGCACCCGGCCGGCTGACGGGGCGGCGTGGCGGGGCCGGCCAGGTGACCGGGCCCCTGCGCCGGCCGGACAGTGACGACCGTGCTCAGCGGCTTCAAGGACTTCCTGTTCCGCGGCGAGGTGCTGGAGCTGGCGATCCCCGTCGTGATGGGGACGGCGTTCAGCACCCTGATGACCTCGGTCGTCACCAACCTGGTCAACCCGGTGATCTCCGCACGATCCGGGACCTGCTGAGCCGGCGGACGTAGCCGCGCGTCGGTTCAGCCGAGGTGGTGGGGCGGGCGCTCGCGCAGGATCCGCTCGTCGTCGCCACCGGCCGCGTAGTCGGACAGCGACGGGTCGACGCGGCGGATCTCGGCCTCGTCGGTGGTGACGTCCGGCAGCAGGTCCGCCGCGGTGCCGGTGACCGGTGGCCCGGTGACCGTCTCCCCCTGGCTCATCGCCGGTCCGGTGGCGGCTTGCGGCGAGTCGGGCACCGGGCCCATCCCCCAGGTGCCCTGCCACGTCGTGCCGGGCTCCAGCACGATCAGGTCCTCGCCGGAGTTGAAGTTGTCCGGCGGCCCGGTCATCGGCTCGATGGCGAACGAGCGCCGGAAGCGCTCCTCGGTCTGGGTGTCGGAGCTGTAGACCTGCAGCCAGTCGAACGCGTCGCCCGACCAGACCTGGACCCCGTGCCCGTCCGGCGCGGTCACCGTCACCCGGACCAGACCGTCGGCGTCCCGGGTGAGAGCGCCGAACGCGTTGTCCACCACCCGGTCGCCGAACAGCGGGCCGTCGCGCAGGTCCCGGTCGGTGCCCGCCACGGGCTGGGCCGGCAGCGGCAGCAGCCGGTCGTCGGTCGGCACCCACTGCGCGGCGGGCACCGTCACCCGCAGCTGGTCGACGGGAACGCCCACCACGGTCGGGTAGCAGTGCGTCGCCATCATGAACGGCGCCGCGGAGGCACCGATGTTCTGGGCGGAGTGCTCGACCGTCAGCCCGTCCGGGCCCACCGCGTAGCGGACCCCGAGGCGGACGGAGAACGGGTAGCCGTCGCGGGCGTGCACGGTGATCCCGAGCACGACGCTGTCCGGCTCGACGACCACGGCCTCCCACGGCTGCCAGCGCACCAGCCCGTGGAACGCCGTGTTGGTCGCGACCTCGCCGATGTCGAGCTGCTGTTCGACGCCGCGGAAGGTGTACCGGCCGTCGCGGATCCGGTTGGCGAACGGGGCGAGCACCTGCCCGCGGCACCCCTTGGGCACCTCGTCGGCGGGGTAGCCGTCCAGCAGGTCCACACCGTCCGCGGTGTAGGCGCGCAGTCCGGCCCCGACCTCCACGACGGTCGCCACGTGCCCGGCCGACGCGATCACCCACTCGCGCCCGGTGGGGTTGACCACGGCCGGCGAGTCCGGGACGGCCACCGCCGTCGCCGTCGGGACAGCGGTCGGGGCGTCGTCGGGGGGGGTCACGACGCCGAAACCTAGTCGGGGACGACAACGGCACCGCCGGTGGACTCTCCGTGAGGTGTTGACCACGCAACGCTGCAGAAATGTCCGGCCGAAGGCATGGTTGTGACCGCCGCCATAGACGGCCGGGCGGCCGGCGCGGGACCATCGAGCACGCGGCCGTGGCGGCCCGCCGCAGCTGGGGCAGGAGGGCGGACGGATGCTGATCGGCGTCCCACGCGAGGTCAAGAACAACGAGTTCCGGGTCTCGATGACCCCCGCCGGTGTCCACGAACTGGTCGACCACGGGCACGAGGTCGTCGTGGAGGCCGGCGCCGGCGAAGGCAGCTCGATCCCGGACGAGGAGTTCAGCGCCGTCGGCGCCAAGATCCTGGCCACTGCCGACGACGTCTGGGGAGCTGCCGAGCTCGTCGTCAAGGTCAAGGAACCGGTCGCCGAGGAGTACCCGCGGATCCGCCCCGGGCAGCTGCTGTTCACCTACCTGCACCTGGCGGCGTCGCGCGCCTGCACCGACGCGCTGCTGGCGTCGGGTTCGACGGCGATCGCGTACGAGACGGTCCGCGACGCCGCGGGCAAGCTGCCGCTGCTGGCGCCGATGAGCGAGATCGCCGGGCGGCTCGCCCCGCAGGCCGGGGCGGCGGCGCTGCTCCGGCCCAACGGCGGCCGCGGCGTCCTGCTCGGTGGGGTGCCCGGGGTCCGGCCCGGCAAGGTCGTCGTCCTGGGCGCGGGCGTGGCCGGCTCGAACGCCGTCGCCATCGCCGCCGGCCTGCGGGCCGAGGTGGTCGCGCTCGACCGCGACGTGGAGCGGCTGGTCGAGCTGGACAACCGGTACGCGGGAGCGGTGCGCACGGTCGTGTCATCCGCTCTCGAGGTCGAACGCGAGGTGCTGGACGCCGACCTGGTGATCGGAGCGGTGCTCGTGCCCGGTGCCAAGGCCCCGCGGCTGGTCACCAACGAGCTGGTGTCCCGGATGAAGTCGGGCAGCGTCCTCGTCGACGTCTCGATCGACCAGGGCGGCTGCTTCGAGGACTCGCGGCCGACGACGCACGCGGACCCGACCTACCCGGTGCACCGCTCGCTGTTCTACTGCGTCGCGAACATGCCGGGCGCTGTGCCGGCGAGCTCGACGCGAGCGCTGACCAACGTGACGATGCCCTACGTGGTCGCGCTCGCCGACGCCGGCTGGCGGGACGCGATGCGGGCCGACGCCGCCCTGGCCGGTGGCCTGAACGTGCACGCCGGTCGCGTCGTCTCCGCGCCGGTCGCCCGCGCGCACGGCCTGCCCTCCGAGCCGGTGGAACAGGTCCTGGCAGGGTCCTGATGGGCGGCTGCGCGGCGCTGGCGGGCGCGCTCGGCGCGGCGGTGGCCCTCGGCGGGTGCACGTCGGACCGCGCCGGGGCCGTCGCGTCGGCACCCCCGACCGCGCCGGCGTCGGCCGTGGCGCAGCCGGCCGGACCACCAGCAGCGACTGCACCCGTAGCCGGGTCGCAGGACCCGTCCGCGCCGCCGACCCCCGACGCCGGGACGGTGGGCGGACCGGCGCGGGCGACGGCGCTGGCCCTGCCCCGGCGGGTCCGCGGCGAGCTCGCCCGGTACACCGTGGCGCTGGACGCGACGGGCAAGCGCACGTCGTCGGGCGTCGTGCTGGTGAACAGCGCCGCCGTCCCCGGACGCCGCTACGTCGTCGAGGCGGGATGCGCGGCTGTCGAACCCGGCCAGCGGGCGAGCTTCGGCATCGTCTCCTACTCGGGCCGGCGCACCCGCCAGCCGCCGCTGAACGGGTCGGTCCCGTGCGACGGGCGCCCGCACCTGGTGGAGCACCGTCCGGACGGGACCGGCCGGATCGACGTGGTGCCCGGCCCGGAGATCGAGGAGGTCGGCGACTTCTACGCCGTCGTGCGACCCGCCCGGCCCGGTGAGGTCGTCGGCGCCCGGATGACGAGCTACCCCGTCCCCGACCTGAAGCCACCCGTGCCCGCGGCGGGTGAGGTCCTCCGGGTCACCGGGGAGTCGGGCCCGACCGCCGCGCAGGTCACCCGGGCGCAGGCATACGTCGTCACGGCCGCCTGCACCGGTGACCGGCCGGGGGTCACCGCCCGGTGGCACCTGGACGCCGCCGAGGCCGCGAGCTCCGACGACGAGGGCGACGGCTCCGTCGCAAGCGGATCGGTCGAGTGCACCGGGACCGCGGCGACGACCGTGCGGACGCTCGCGGTGTCCGGCGTCGTCATCCTCGACGTCGACCGGATCGTCAACGGGTACGCGACGCAGT
>CAXTBU010000036.1:0-18287 GCA_964242885.1 uncultured Actinomycetales bacterium | reverse complement strand
TCGCCGACGCGTTCGCGGCCAGTCCCGCCCACCTGCGCGCCGACGCCCTGGCCGCCGTGTCGGCGGCGCTCGCGGCCCGGTCGGCCGAGATCGCGGACCTGATCACCGCGGAGAGCGGCAAACCGGTCCGGTGGTCCCGCCTGGAGGTCACCCGGGCGGTGTCGGTCTTCCGGCTGGCCGCCGAGGAGGCCCGCCGCCTGGACGGCACGGTGCAGCGGCTCGACACCGACCCGGGTGGCGTCGGCCGGGTCGCGCTGACCACCCGGCACCCCCGCGGGCCGGTCCTCGGCATCACCCCGTTCAACTTCCCGCTCAACCTGGTCGCGCACAAGGTCGCTCCGGCGCTGGCGGTCGGCGCACCGGTCGTGGTCAAGCCGGCGCCCGCGACCCCGCTCACCGCCCTGCTGCTCGGCGACGTGCTGGCCGCCACCGACCTGCCGGCCGGCAGCTGGTCGGTGCTGCCGGTGCCGAACGAGGCGATGGCGCCGCTGGTCGCGGACCCGCGACTGCCGGTCGTGTCGTTCACCGGGTCCGATGCCGTCGGGTGGCCGCTGCTGGACTCGGTGCCCCGCAAACACGTCGTGCTCGAGCTCGGCGGCAACGCCGGCGTGCTCGTGTGCGACGACTGGGCCACCTCCGGCCGCCCCGGTGACGGCCCCGACCCGGCCGTGCTGGCCGCGGCGGCCGACCGCATCGCGACGTTCGCGACCTACCAGGGCGGCCAGTCGTGCATCAGCGTCCAGCGGGTGTTCGTCGACGACGCGGTCGCCGACGCGTTCCTCCCGCTGCTGACCGAGGCGTTCCGCGCCCGCCGCACCGGGGACCCGCGCTCGCCGGACACCGAGGTCGGCCCGCTGGTCACCCACGACGCGGCTGCCCGGGTGCAGGCGTGGGTCGACGAGGCGGTCGCCGCGGGGGCCCGCGTGCTGTGCGGCGGCGGCGCGGCCGACGGCGGCAGCTACCCGCCGACGCTGCTGACCGACTGCCCGCGCGACGCCCGCGTGATCCGCGACGAGGTGTTCGGACCGGTCGCCGTGGTCGAGCGGGTCGACGGCTTCGAGGCCGGCCTGGCCGCGCTGGACGACACCCGGTTCGGCCTGCAGGCCGGCGTCTTCACCCGCAGGACGGACCGGGCGTTCCGGGCGCGGGCGCGACTGCGCGCCGGTGGCGTGGTCGTCGGCGACGTCCCCAGCTACCGCGCGGACCAGGTGGCCTACGGCGGCGAGCTCGCCTCGGGCACGGGCCGAGAGGGCGTGCGGTCGGCGATGGCGGACCTGACCGTCGAACGCACGCTGGTGCTGACCGGCCTGCTGGGCTGACCTCAGCTCAGGCGATCCAGTCCAGGCCGATGTCCAGCTGGGGCGCGGAGTGGGTCAGCGCCCCGACCGCCAGCAGGTCGACCCCGGTGGCGGCGACGGCAGCGGCGGAGTCCAGCGTCAGTCCGCCGCTGGCCTCGAGCAGCACGCCGGGCCGGGCGGCGCGGGTCCGGCTGACGGCCGCCGTCAGCGCCTCGACGCCGAAGTTGTCCAGCAGCACCTGGCCGGCTCCGTACTCGAGCGCCTCGTCGAGCTGGTCGGAGTCGTCGACCTCGACCTGGACGACCACGCTGCCGCGCGGGTGCACGGCGGCGACGGCGGTGAGTGCCGCGCCGACCCCACCGGCGGCCGCGACGTGGTTGTCCTTGACGAGGACCGCGTCGAACAGGCCGGTCCGGTGGTTGACGCCGCCGCCACAGCGGACGGCGTACTTGTCCAGCGCCCGCAGGCCGGGCAGCGTCTTGCGGGTGTCCCGGACGCGGGCGCCGGTCCCCGCGACCGCCGCGACCCAGGCGGCGGTGAGGGTCGCCACCCCGGACAGGTGCCCGAGCAGGTTGAGGGCGGTGCGCTCGATCGAGAGCACCGCTCGGGTGTTCCCGGCCAGCCGGGCGATCGGCACCCCCGGCCGGGCCGCGTCGCGGTCGCCGGCCAGCAGCTGCACGGTGACCTGACCGGGCGCCAGGTCGGCGACCGCGAGCAGCACCGGTAGGCCGGCGACCACGCCCGCTCCGCGGGGCACCACCTCGACGGTGCAGGTGCTGGCGGCCGGGACGGTGGCCGCCGAGGTGATGTCCCCGGCGTCGCCGAGGTCCTCGGCCAGCGCCGACGCCACCAGCGACCGGACACCCGCCGCCTCGAGCCCGGCAGCGGTCAGCGCCCCGGTGGTCGCCGCCGACAGCGCGGGTGCGGTCGCCGTCGACGAGCCCGGCGCGGTCGCCGCCGTCGAGCCCGGCGCGGTCGCCGCCGTCGACCCCGGCGCGGTAGCCGTCGAAGACCCCGGCGTGGTCGCCGTCGTCACGAGACCGGCTCCCGCCGCTGCTCGACGGACGCGGTCAGCCCCCGGGTGGCGGGCCGGCTCCCCCCCTCGGCGAGCCGGACCACCACCCGCAGGTCCGCCCAGGCGGCCGAGGGCCGCGGGACGTCGCCGCGCCAGTGGCAGCCGCGGCTCTCCTCCCGCTCGGTGGCAGCGAGGACCAGGGCGCGGGCCACGGTGTGCAGGTCCGCCAGCGGTGCGTCGGCGGGCGACGTCGTGCCGGCTCGCAGGTCGGCCGCGGGTGGAACCGCCAGCAGGTCGGCCGCGGTCGCCAGGCCCGAGCCGTCCCGCCGGATGCCGACGTGCCGGGAGAGCACCGCTCGGATCTTGTCCGCGTCGACCGCCGGCGCGTCCGTCCCGGGACGCCCGGTCGGTGCGGCCGCCGGGACCGGGTCGGGATCGCGGCGGGCCGGCGGGTCCAGCAGCAGCCGCGCGGCGACCCGGCGGCCGTACACCAGTCCTTCCAGCAGGCTGTTCGACGCGAGCCGGTTGGCGCCGTGCACGCCGGTGGCCGCCACCTCCCCGACCGCGGTCAGGCCGTCGACGCCGGTGCGGCCCCACTCGTCGGTGGCGATGCCGCCGCACAGGAAGTGCTCGGCGGGGGTCACCGGGACCGGCTCGGTGACCGGGTCGATGCCGAGCGCGGCGCAGGCGGCCACCATCGTCGGGAACCGCCTGTGCACCGTCTCCCGCCCGAGCCGGGTGGTGTCCAGGAACACGTGGTCGCCGAGACCGCCGGGCGCGCCGGCCAGTCGCTCGGTGATCGCGCGCGCGACGATGTCGCGCGGCGCGAGGTCCGCCAGGGGGTGGACGCCTTCCATCACTCGCCGCCCGGCCCCGTCGACGAGGACCGCGCCCGCCCCACGGACCGCCTCGGAGACCAGCGGCAGCCGGCCACTGCCGTTCGGGCCGGTCCACAGCGCGGTGGGGTGGAACTGCACGAACTCCAGGTCGGTGAGCGACGCTCCGGCCCGCAGGGCGAGCGCGAGCCCGTCACCGGTGACGCCGGGCGGGTTCGTGGACGTCGCGAAGGCGTGGCCGATCCCGCCGGTGGCCAGCACGACAGCCGGGGCCGCGACGACGCGCTCGGTGCCGTCCGGCCCGACGGTGCGGACCCCGGTGACCGCTGTCCCGCCGCCGACCCGGGTGGTGAGGACGTCCAGCACCCGGGTGCCGGTCCGGACCTCGACGCCGGCGGCGGCGACCGCGGCGAGCAGTGCGCGCGAGACCTCCGCGCCGGTGGCGTCGCCGCCCGCGTGCACGATCCGGTCCGCGTGGTGGCCGCCCTCCCGGGTGACCGACAGCCGGCCGTCCGGGTCGGTGTCGAAGCGGGCGCCGGCCCGCAGCAGGTCGGCCAGCCCGGACGGGCCCTCCTGCACCAGGACCTCCACCGCCGCCGGGTCACACGCACCGGCCCCGGCGACCACGGTGTCCGCGGCGTGCGCGGCCGGGGTGTCCCCGGACCGGACGACCGCGGCGATGCCGCCCTGCGCCCAGCTGGTGGACCCGTCGTCCGGGCCGCCCTTGGCCAGCACGAGGACACGGCGCGTCGCCGCCAGGCCGAGCGCGACCGACAGGCCGGCCACCCCGCAGCCGACCACCACGACATCGACCTGGTCCGACACCGTCGCCGCAGCGCCCGCACCGGCCCGGCCCAGCAGAGCGGTGCTCACTCGCCCACCGCCGACGACGTGCCGACCGCGACCATGGCCTCGACCGCCCGACGCGCACGCGCGGCCAGCGCCGGCTCGACGTGCACCTCGTCGCGGCCCTCCCGCAGGCTGCGCAGCAGCTTGGCCGGGGTGATCATCTTCATGTAGTGGCAGGAGGCCTGGGCGTTCATCGGCAGGAACCGCGTGCGGGGGTTGACCGCCTCGAGCTGGTGGATCATCCCGACCTCGGTGGCGACGAGAGCGGTGTCCGCGGTCATCGCCCGCGCCACGTCCACCATCCCGCCGGTGGACAGGACGTGCGTCCGGTCGGCCGGCAGCCCACCGTTGCCGGCCAGCCACAGCACGGAGGTCGTGCATCCGCACTCGGGGTGCACCAGCACCTCGGCGTCCGGGTGGGCCGCGACCTGGTCGCGCACGTCGGCCGGGCTGATGCCGGCGTGCACGTGGCACTCTCCCATCCACACCTGGATGTTGGCCCGGCCGGTGACCCGCTTGACGTGGGCGCCGAGGAACTGGTCGGGCAGGAACAGCACCGGCCGGTCCGCCGGGATGCCCGCCACGACGTCGACCGCGTTGGAGGAGGTGCAGCAGATGTCGGACTCCGCCTTCACCTCGGCCGTGGTGTTGACGTAGGCGACCACGACGGCGCCGGGGTTGTCGGCCTTCCACGCGCGCAGCTGGTCCGCGTCGATGGTGTCGGCGAGCGAGCACCCGGCCGCCGCGTCGGGAATCAGGACCGTCTTGTGCGGGCTGAGGATCTTGGCGGTCTCGGCCATGAAGTGCACCCCGCAGAACACGATCGTCCGCTCGGGCGCGGAGGCGGCGATCCGGGACAGGGCCAGGGAGTCACCGACGTGGTCGGCCACGTCCTGGATCTCCGGCACCTGGTAGTTGTGCGCCAGGATCACCGCGTCCTGAGCGCGGGCCAGCCGCCGGACCTCGTCCTGCCAGCCGGGCTCGACCGGTGCGAGCGCGGTGTCGAGTCGCGTCCCGAGCCTGGGCGCGGTGCCGAGCTCGAGGTCGACGACGCTCATGAGTCAAGCCCCGGTGCGTCCTGCCCCGGGCGTGCCGAGTGGGTCTGGGTCATCGACCGCTCCCTGGTCCTGAGTCGTCGTCCCGGGTCGTCGGGCACCGGGTGCGGTGTCCGGTCCGGCGCGGTCGCCACTGGCCGCCGGTTTTCGCCTGTCAGGCGAATACCTGGCCGACCGTAGCATGACGCCGGTGACGCGCGACCGGCCCACCCCGGATCCGGGGACGGGGCTGACCGCCTACCCGCACGAGGCGCTTGCCGTCGTGCTCTCCGTCCGCCGGGGCCGGCTGTCCGTTCTGCTCTGGCGCCGGGCCCGCCCCCCGGGCCGGGGCCGCTGGTCGCTGCCCGGCGGCGGCGTCGATCCGGACGAGCGGTTGCGGGAAGCGATCACCCGCCACCTGGCCGCGAAGGTGGACGTCCGCGAGATCGCCCACCTCGAACAGCTGGCGACCCACAGCGATCCTCGTCGCGACCCCCGGCTGCGCGTGCTGGCCACCGCATACCTGGCGCTGGTGCCCTCCGATGCGGAGCCCGGTCTGCCCGCGGACACCGCCTGGCACGCGGTGGACGAGCTGCCGGTGACCGCGTTCGACCACCACTTCTTCGTCGAGACAGGCCGGGAGCGACTGCGGGCCAAGCTCTCCTACACCAACATCGGGTTCGCCCTCGTGCCCGCCGAGTTCACGATGCCCGAGCTGCGCACTGTGGTGAGCGGCGCTCTGGGGCACGACGTGTCGCAGACGAACCTGTCCCGGGTGCTGGAACGGCGCGGCACCGTCGAGCCGACCGGGCGGATGCTGCCGTCCGGGGCCCGCGGCGGGCGGCCGGCGAAGGTGTACCGGTTCGCGAGCAGGGAACTCACCGTCACCGACCCGTTCGCGGTCTTCCGCCCGCCGGAGGCCTGACGCGGTCCTCTGCCTCAGGTCCGTCGACCGGCGCCCGGCCGGACGCGTGACCGGACGCGTGACGGGCCGGTGACGGACCGGGATGGACAACGAGCCGCGTCGTGGGACAGGGTTCCCGCAGTCGATCAACGTCGGGCCCGACCGGTGGCGTGGGCCCCTGCCCCCGGAGGCTGCATGGCCCGCACCGTGGTCCGCCTGGTCCTACCCGCTGCCGTCGCCGCCCTGGCGACCGCCGTCTCCGCTCTCGGGGTGCCGGCGTCCGGCCCCGCGGGGTCCCGGCCCGCGACGGCGGCCCGCGTCGCCGCCCCGGCCGGCGCCGTGCCCGCGTCGGCACCCGCCGCGGTGCTGCCCGCCGCCGTCAAGCAGCCGGTCGCAACCGGCACCGGCGGGGCGGTCGCGTCCGCGGACGCCGACGCCAGCCAGGCCGGGATCGAGGTGCTCAAGCGGGGCGGCAACGCGGTCGACGCGGCGGTGGCGGTGGCGAGCACCCTCGGCGTCACCGAGCCGTTCGTCGCCGGGCCGGGCGGCGGCGGGTACATGGTCATCTACCTCGCCGCGACCGGCCAGGTCGTCACCATCGACGGCCGGGAGACCTGCCCGGCCGGCTGCACCCCGCGGCGCTTCGTCGACCCGACGACCGGCAAGCCGCTGGACTTCGAGCTCGCCCGGCACTCCGGCATCAGCGTCGGCGTCCCCGGGATGGTCGCCACCTGGGCCGATGCGGTGCGGCGCTACGGGCGGGCGTCGCTCGCCCAGGTGCTCCAGCCCGCGATCGCCCGCGCCGAGGCCGGCTTCGTGGTGGACGACGCGTTCCGCTCCCAGACCACGTCCTCGCTGCAGCAGCTGCGGGCGTTCCCGGCCAGCCGCGAGCTGTTCCTCAGCCCGTCCGGCGACCCGCTGCCCAACGGCTACCTCCTGAAGAACCCCGACCTGGCCGCGACCTACCGGACGCTGGCGGCCCAGGGCCCGTCGGCGCTGTACGGCGGCTCGATCGGCCGGGCGATCTCTGCGACGGTCCGCGACCCTGAGGTGTCCCCGGACTCGACCTTCACCGTCCTGCCCGGCGACATGACCGTCGCCGACCTGGCGGCGTACCGGACAAAGGACCGGCAGCCGACCAGGGTCAGCTACCGCGGGTACGAGGTGTACGGGATGGGCCCGTCCTCCTCCGGTGGCACCACCGTCGGCGAGGCGCTGAACATCCTGTCCGGCTACAACCTGGGCGCCCAGCCGCTCGCGCAGTCGACGTTCCGCTACCTGGAGGCCTCCCGGCTGGCGTTCGCGGACCGCAACGCCTACGTGGGCGACATCGACTACGAGGACGTGCCGCTGCAGCAGCTGCTGTCCCCGGAGTTCGCGGCGTCGCGGCGGTGCCTGATCGGCTCGAAGGCGCTGACCTCGCCCGTCGCGCCGGGCAACCCCTACGCCCCGACCTGTGCCGCGGGTGGGACGCCCGCGCCGACGACGCAGGAGGGCGACCAGACCAACCACCTGGTGACCGCCGACCGCTGGGGCAACGTCGTCAGCTACACCAACACGATCGAGCAGCTGGCCGGGTCGGGGATCACCGTGCCGGGCCACGGGTTCCTGCTCAACAACGAGATGACCGACTTCGACTTCGCGCCGCCGACGCCGGGCGTGCACGACCCGAACCTGCCGGCGCCCGGCAAGCGGCCGCGGTCGTCGATGAGCCCGACCATCGCCCTGCGCGGCGGCAAGCCGGCGTTCGCGATCGGGTCCCCCGGCGGGGCGACGATCATCACGACGGTGCTGCAGGTGCTGTTGGCGCACGTCGACCTGGGGCTCTCGCTGCCGGACGCCATCGCGTTCCCGCGGGCCAGCCAGCGCAACGCGGCGACCACCATGGCCGAGCCGGCGTTCTACGACACGCCGCTGCGCCGGGAGCTGACCAGCCGGTACGGGGAGCAGTTCACCCGGCTGGCCGACGGCGGATACATCGGCAACGCGACGGGGCTGGCCTTCCTCGCCGACGGGCGGGTCCAGGCGGCTGCCGAGCCGGTCCGCAGTGGCGGCGGTTCGGCGATGGTCGTCACCCCGCGCTGACGTCCGGCTGACCGGGTCGGCGTCACCACGCCGGCCCGGTCGGGCACCAGCGGTCACCGATCGTGGTGGCGCGGGTCTGCGTTCTGGCCGGTCTCCACAGCAGAGCGGTTCCGGACTGGTGATCAAGGTGATCGCCTTGTCATCCTCCTGACCAACCGGCGGACCCGACCGCCGCCCGTGGTCAGGAGTGGCGCCGATGCACCCAGCCCCGCGCCGTCGCCTGATCGCCGCGGTCGTGGCGTTGAGCCTTGCCGCCCTCGCCACCGCCTGCTCCCCCGCCGAACCCGCCGCCACCTTCCCCACCGCAAGTCCGGTTACCAGCGCAACGTCGAGCAACACGGCGAGCCCTCGTCATGTACCGAATAAGACGTCGTTCTCAAGCCCTAGCCGCTCGCCTATCGCAACGCCGAGCCGGCCGTCCGAGGCACCTGGACCGGCCACCACAGTCCTCGTCAGTCCGCCCGGCCGAGAATATTTCCAAGGTGAGCGCGAAGCCCTGGAGGTCGTGCAGCAGTATGCGACTCAGCTCCGATCCTCCCTCACGACAGGTTCGTCGGAGGGTCTACGACGCTTGTCCGGACCCGAATGTCAACAATGTGCGCAAGACGCCAACCTAATCGATCAACGTATTAAGGAAGGTCGTCGGTTCGTCAACCTAGACGGGAGCGAAGGATATCGACGTTTGGCGGTCGGACCGCGAGGGCGCAGTGGCTCTATGGTGGTCGTCAACCTAGAGATAACCGATTCACCCAATCGATTCATTGATGGCTCGGGTAAGACGCTCAGGCTGAACTCGTCCCCCGTCACCTTCTCGTTCACTTGCCTGGTGCGAAACGAGCGTTCGCAGACCCTAATCAGCTCCATCTCTCTAGTCGATCGAATCGGTTAGTCGATGGGGTTAGTTGAGGTGGCACTTCTTGGCGCGGTACTCGCGGCGGGGCCGATCGTCAGTCAGTCAGTGGCTGCCGCAGACGACTGCGGTCTGCTCTCTTGCGCCGCGCCGGTTCGAACGGTCGACGACGGTTACGAGTACTCGTACAACGAAGCTAGCCGGTCCTTTACAGGAGTTAGCCGGGCAAAGGTCGCTGGCAAGCCCGGCGCGATGTACATCACGAAGTACGTCATCGACTGCGGTCAGCCTCAGCCGCCAAACGATCCCCAGTCGGGCGACTTGGGAGGGCTGGACTGTGCGCGCGCCGCGTGTCAGGCCGGGGAACTGCAGGGCCGGTGGATGGTCGTGTGGGCCCGCCAGACCGCTCCGGTCGACGAGCCCGTCTACACCGCAGCAGGGAGGTTCTGTCAGGTCGTGCGGCCGCCCATCCCGGTCGCCGACGTGTCGGCCGCGGCGTCGGAGTACCTGCGCGAACACCTGGATCCAGCCATCCCGGTGGTGCAGCCCGGAGAACGGACACTGGTCAACTTCCCGAACATCGTGTCCACCCCCGACGCGGGCGAGCAGACCTTCGCGATCACCCAGCCGCTGCCGGGTGTCGTCACCGTCCGGCCGACCTACGTCTGGCGGTTCACCGGCCCGGACGGCGCCACCACCGCAGCCGAGGGCGTCGGCCGGACCTACGACGGCACCAGCCCCCGCACCGGCCCGGCCGGCCACTACCTGACCGCGACGTTCCGGCGCTCAGGCACCGGGCGGATCGAGTTGACGGCGACCTGGACGGGGACGGTCACCGTTCAGGCGAACCCGGCGGTGGCGCTGGACCCGCTGGTCTTCGACCAGGCCGCTGACCTGCTCGTCGAGCAGCACCGGCCAGTCCTGCTCGACCCCCACTGACCAGGCGCGCCCGGCCGACCGACGGAACACTGCGCAGCACGCGACCCGGAGCACCGGCGCCGCTCGGCACACTGCTGCCGTGACGACCCGACCCGACATCCTCGCCCTCGCCGACGAGCTGCACGCCGCGCACCTGGCCGCCGACCCGTTCGGGGCCAGCACCCTCGGCCTGCGCGGCTACGACGCGGCCATCCCGGACGTGTCAGCCGAAGCCGACCGCGCCCGGCGCGCCGCAGACGCCGCCTTCCTCGAGCGTGCCAACGCGATCGACGCCCACGCCCTTTCCCCCGCCGACGCGGTCACCCTGGCCAGCATCAAGGGCACCGCTGAGGCCGGCCTCGCCGAGGTGGACGCCGGCTCGATCACCTACACGGTGTCGGCCATCTTCGGTCAGGGCCCGGCCGAGCTGATCGCCCTGGCATCGCGCACCAAGCTCGCCGACGAGTCGGCAGGCGAGGACTGGCTGACCCGGGTGACCGGCTTCCCCGGCTACCTCGAGGCGTGCCTCACCCGGCTTCGCGAGGGAGCCGCCGCTGGCCGCACACCGGTGCACGCACTCGTCGTCACCGCCGTCCAGCAGCTGGACGAGCTGCTCGACCAGGACGGCCCGACGCTGTTCCTCCAGCCCGTCACCGGCGACGGCGGAACCGAACCGTGGCGCGCGCGCCTGGCCGACCGGATCGAGGAGCAGGTGAGCGAGCGGCTCCAGCCGGCCCTCGTCCGGTACCGGGACGCCCTACGGGACGATCTGCTGCCGGTCGCCCGGCCGGACGACAAGGCCGGCCTGGTCGCCATCCCCGGCGGTGTCGACAGCTACGCCAACGCGGTGCACGTCCACACGACCCTGGCGGTCACTCCGCAGCGGGTCCACGAGCACGGGCTGGCCGACGTCGCCGCAGACCACGAACGGATGGTCGAGATCGGTGCTCGCGTCTACGGCGCGACCGACATCGCCGGGGTGATCGAGGCGCTCCGCAAGGCGGGCGCCGACCCGGACGTCGCTGCGGCCATGGACCACGCCCGGGAGACGGTCCGGCGAGCCGAGGCCGCCGCCGGCGAGTGCTTCGACCCGCCCGCGGCACCGCCGTGCGCGGTCGAGCCGATGTCCCCGCTGCTCGCCCGCGCCGGGATGGCGCCGCACTACTCACCGCCGTCGGAGGACGGGACCCGGGTCGGCACCTACTGGTTCAACGCCGACCGGCCGGGCCTGGGCACCGGACCCGAGCTGGAGTCGGTGACCTACCACGAGACCGTGCCGGGTCACCACACCCAGCTCGTGCGGATGCTCACCCTCGAAGGCGTGCCGGATCTGCAGCGCCAGCAGGTCGTCACAGCCCACGCCGAGGGTTGGGGCCTGTACGCGGAGGTGCTCGCCGAGGAGATGGGCCTGTACACCGACGACGTCGCAGTCCTCGGGATGCTGTCCACCGACGTGTTCCGGGCCGGCCGGCTCGTCGTCGACACAGGGATCCATGCTCGCGGCTGGTCCCGGCAGCAGGCGGTCGACTGGTTCGTCGCGAACGTCCCGCTGCCCCCCGACGCACTTGCCGCGGAGATCGACCGCTACATCGCCATGCCCGGCCAGGCGCTGGCCTACAAGACCGGCCAGCGGGAGATCCTCCGGCTGCGGGCTGCTGCCCGGGCCGAGCTCGGCGACCAGTTCGACATCCGGGGGTTCCACACGGCGGTCCTGGGCCACGGCAGCATTCCGCTGCCGGCGCTCGGCCGCGCGGTCGACGCCTGGGTGGCCACGACGGGCGACTGACCGCCCGGCGGTCCGGCGACGTGTGCGCTGGCGTACAACGAAGCGGGGTTCAGGGCCTCGACAGGCCGTTCCGGGCCGCTTCGGAGTACGCCAGTGCGCGCGCCGCGCGGGCACGCGTCGGCGCCGGCCTGCGCCACCGGAGCGCTGCTCCCTCGGCGATGACCGCCGACGCGTTCTGCGTCTCGCACCAGCGCAGGTCCGCGGTGTGCTCCACGGTCCAGGCGACGAGCTCGGGCCCGCCCGGCGGCCGGTCCAGCGGCAGCGGAGCGGCACGCAGGTCGGGGAAGCAGGTGTGGACCTCGTCCCAGCCGGCGATCGTCGCGCGCCGGACCAGGTCCGCGGTTTCGACGCCGGCGCCCAGCAGGGCGAACCCCGGGGTGCGGGGCCCGCTCAGCTCCGCCCTGACCCGGCACAGCAGGTCCTCGTCGAAGCTGGACACCGTCACCCGGGTCGCGGCCAACCCGCACAGCAGCACGGACAGCTCCCCGGCGACTGCGCGGGCCGCCCGGTCCCGCCGGTCGTAGCGCGGGGCAGGACCACGAGTGTCGGGGGTCTTCACCTCCAGGATCACCCGCCGGCAGGTCGCCAGCGCGGGCAGTACATCGGTGAGCCGGGCCAGCGTCACACCGCCGGCCGCCGCCGCGTCGCGCAGCACCGGCCATGCCGTCGCCTCGACCGCGACGGATCGCCCGGTCAACCGGAGCAGGTCCGCATCGTGGGAGAGCACCACCACCCCGTCGCCGGTGACCCGCAGGTCGACCTCGACGCCGTCGGCGCCTGCGGTCACCGCCGCGAGGACCGCCCGGACGGTGTTCTCCGGAGTGGCGGGACCGTGCAGCCCGCGATGGGCGAGGACATCCACATCGCGCACCGTCCTCCGCGCAGGTGGCCGCTCGGCCGACGGGAGCCGGCCGACCGGCGAACACCTGGTGGCGCGCCGGTGGCGCGCTGGTGGCCGGAAGTCGTCCCGCCGCGGGTCAGGCCGAGGTGGCCGTCGCGAGCCCAGTGCGGTCTCGGAACCTCGGGTTGCGGTCAGTCGAGCTGGAGCTGGGAGGTCCGCCGCGGCATCACGGCGATGACGACGAGGCCGAAGACCGACACCACGACGAGACCGAGGAACACGTGGTGCGCCGCGGCGGCCAGCGACTCCCGGACGAAGTCGGCGACCGCCGGGGACGACCCGGTGCCGCCGAGCACCGTGCTGGTGGCGTCGACGCTGTCCGGCAGCTGCCCGGCCACCCCGGCCGGCGGGGTGGCGAACCGGTCGGCCAGCGTCGTGTTGGCGATGGCGCCGAACAGCGCGGCGCCGATCGCGCTGCCGACGGACCGGGCGAACAGGTTGGCCCCGGTCGCCACGCCCCGGTGCTGCCAGTCGACGACCGACTGCACGGCGACGGTCGTCGGGCTGGCGGTCAGGCCCAGGCCGACACCGACGACGAAGCACGACCCGGCGACCGCCCACACCGAGGATGTCGCCGACAGCAGCCCGCAGAGCACCGCTCCGATCACCGAGATCAGTGCACCCACCAGCGCGGTGTTGCGGAACCCGATGCGCAGGTAGAACCGCCCGGAGAAGGTCGCGGCCAGCGGCCACCCGACGGTCAGCGCGGCCACCGCGAACCCGGCCACGACCGGCCCGGTTCCGAGCACCCCCTCGACGTAGGTCGGCACGTAGCTGGTCAGCCCGATCACCAGCACGCCGATCGACAGCGCCGCCAGGTTGGCACCGTTGAGCAGGCGGAAGCGGAACAGCCACAGGGGGAACACCGGCTCGGCGGCCCGGCGCTCGACCCGCACGAACACGGCCAGCGCCAGGACTCCGACGGCGAACACGGCGATGCCGGGCACGGACACCCAGTCCCACGCGGTCCCGCCCTCGAGCAGGCCGAGGATGACCAGAGCGCACCCGGTGGCGAGCAGCGCGGCGCCGGCGTAGTCGACCTGGTGACGGGTCCGCTCGACGCGCTCCGCGAACCGGCGGGAGAGGGTCACGACCGCGACCACGCCGAGCGGCACGTTGACGAAGAAGATCCACCGCCAGGACACGTACTCGGAGAACAGCCCGCCCAGCGTCGGGCCGACGACCGCGGAGATCCCCCAGACGCTGGCCAGGTAGCCCTGCACCCTGGCCCGCTCCTCCAAGCTGTACAGGTCTCCGACGATCGTGATGCTGATCGGCAGGACGGCGCCGGCGCCGATCCCCTGCAGGGCGCGGAACGCGATCATTGCCGGCATGCTCCAGGCGAACCCGCAGAGCACCGAGGCGATGGTGAACACGGCGATGCCGACGAACATCACCGGCTTGCGCCCCACCATGTCGGCGAACCGGCCGTACAGCGGAACGGTGACCGCCTGCGTCAGCAGGTAGATCGAGAACAGCCACGGGAACTGCGAGAAGCCGCCGATGTCCTGCACGACGGACGGGACGGCGGTGGCGATGATCGTGGAGTCCAGCGCGACCAGGCCGGTCGCGAGCATCAGCGCCGCGAGCACCGGTCCGCGCTCGGAGCGGAAGCCGACACCGGCGCCCGGCTGCGGGGTCGCGGCGTCGGCCGGCCTCATGGGCGGTGCAGTGCTCACTCGTGCTCCCCGGTGCGTCGACTGGTCCGAGCGGACGCGGCCAGACCGCGGCGAGCTCGTCCGGACACAACCCGACCGACCCCGTCACATTCCCTGGACGGCGCTCGTCCGGACCGGCGATCCCCCCCCGGCCGGTGGCCGCAGGCGGTCCAGGTCCTGCTGGCCGACTCGCCGGTGCTGGCCGGGGGCGGGTGCAACCGGATCGGGGCACGCTGCGTCTGAGGAGTGCAGGGCGGAGACCGAGGAGGGTCATGAGGACAACCCGGACGTGGGTGCTCGTCGCGTGCCTGGCGGTCGCCGGGTGCGGTACCGCCCAGTCGACCAGCGGTACGCAGCCGACCATGACGGCGCCGTCGGGCGGCGGCTCCGCGGTCGGCACGCCGAGTCTGTCCCCGTCAGCGCGCCCGAGCGGTGGCGCGGCCCCGAGCGGCGGCGCGGCCCCGAGCGACCTGACGTGCGCTGACGTCCCGTCGGCATCACGGCGCGGCGTGGCCACCGGACCCCGGCTGACCCGGTCCGCGGACGTCGTCGGCGCCGTCGTGTGCCGTGACGGTGGGACCGCCGAGGCGACGCCGGCGGAGGCGGAGGCCCTCGCGGTCGCCCTCGCGCTCCCCCAGCCGGCGAAGCGGCGGGTCGCCTGCACCGATCACGTCCTGCTGGACCCGCCGACCTGGGCTCTGCGGCTGTCCGACGGCAGGGTCGTCACCCCGGCCTCCCCGACGGACTCCTGCGGCCGCCCGATCGCCCAGGTCCAGACCGCTGTCGCCGCGATCGCCGCCGGCACCGGCGTCGCGCGCTGACACACCGCCCTTGCGGCAGGCGACCGCCCGGACTCAGTAGCCGGCGGTGAACCGGCGATTGACGTGCGCCGCGGTGTCGACCTCGTCCAGCAGGGCTGCCGCGAAGTCGTCGTAGGTGATCCGGCTCGTTCCGGCTGCGTCGGTGACCAGCTCGTCGGCGCCGATGCGAAAGCCGCCCGGCTGCCGGCCGCCGGCCTCGATGACCTCGGCGGGGCTCAGGTAGGTCCACCGCACGTCCTCGACCGTCCGGAAGTACTCCAGGACGTCGATCTGACCCTGCACCAGGGGCAGCCACGCCGCGGGGATCCGGCCGCTGTCCACGAGCCGGGTGCCGTCCGGGAGCAGCAGGCTCGACGCGCCACCCACCCACAGCAGCCGGGGCGCGGTGGCCCCGAGCGCCCGGAGGCCGTCGACGAGGGCCCGCGACGAGGTGTCGAAGAAGTCCGGGTCGCCGTTGAGCGAGGCGATCACCGCGTCGGCGCCGCGGACCGTGCCGGTCACGGCAGCCGGATCCGTCGGGTCGGTGTCCACGACGGTCAGCCGGTCCGAGTGCTCGGTGACCTTCGCCGGGTTGCGGACCGCGGCGACCACGTCGTGCCCGCGCACAAGCGCCTCGGCGAGGATCCGCTGCCCGATGTTCCCCGTCGCGCCGTAGACGACGACCTTCGCCATGACCGCTCCCCTGCCCGCGTCCCCCCGGCTGCACCTACCGTGCAGCCGACGGATGGAACCCGCTGGCGTCGGCGGTGTTCCGCGGCCCGGCGGCGTCGCTCTCGCGCTCCCGGCCCGCGGTGCGGTAGGACGGCGCTGTGTCGTTTCCCGAGGCTGAGCCCGAGCTGTCCGCGCACCTGTACTGGGCCGCGCGGGTGGAGGACGCCGTCAGCCTGCGGCTGAACCGCCTGCTCCGGCGGCGCGGCTGGGAACCGCGGGTCCTCACCTACACCGGCTACGGGTCTGAGCAGTGGGCTCGGGTGCTCGCCCGGGTGCTGCTCGCCCCGCCCGGGGTGCGGACCCGCGATGTCGCCGGCGCTCGCGGCTGGCGGCGGTTCGTGGCCGCGACCGCGCCCGGAGTGGCGGTGGCCGTCGAGGTCGGTGGCCACCGGCACGAGGTGGTCAGCGGGCGCGGCGGGTACATCGACACCGTGCTCGACGCGGACTTGGAGCCCGGGTGGGTCGAGGCGTCGCTGACGGCCGAGGGGTCCAGCAGGCCGTCCCAGGCCGCGCCGATCCGGGTGGTCGGAGACGGGCCCGGACTGGGCCTGGTCAGCGACATCGACGACACGGTCGTCATCACCGCTCTTCCCCGCCCGTTGGTGGCGTTCTGGAACACCTTCCTGCGGCACGAGACCTCACGCCGGCCGGTGCCCGGGATGGCCGAGATGTACCGGGCGGTGCTCGAGTCCGACCCGGCGACGTTCGTCGTCTACCTGTCCACCGGGGCCTGGAACGTCGCCCCGTCGCTGCGCGACTTCCTGGCCCGGCACCGCTACCCGCGCGGGCCGATGCTGCTGACCGACTGGGGGCCGACGACGCAGGGGATGTTCCGCTCCGGCACGGCACACAAGCACGACCAGCTCAAGCGGCTGTTCGCCGAGCTCCCGCAGCTGCGGTGGTTCCTCGTCGGCGACGACGGCCAGCACGACCCGCAGGTGTACGGCGAGGCCGCGCACGCCTCCCCGGAGCGCGTCGAGGCCGTCGCCATCCGGCAGCTGTCGCCGGCCGAGCAGCTGCTGACCCACGGAACCCCGGAACCGCCCACCGTGCGGGAGGCCCGGGTGCACCGGCTGGGAGCACTGCACACCCCGGACGTCGAACACCTCGAGGCGCCGGACGGTCATGGCCTGCTCTCGCAGCTGACGGCCCGCCGACTGATCCGGTCCCGCACCGGCTGACCGGGCTGGCGGCCACGTCGGTGCTTCAGCTCTGACGGTCTCGTTGCAACCGGTGGACTGCGGCCACGTAGAACTCGGTCGCGGCCGTGAACTGTTCGGCCGTCAGTTCGACGGTCGGCTCGTTGTCGTCGTACTGGCCTGTCAGGACGACCCCGAAGGGCTTGAAGTCCACGTGGAAGTTGTTCGTTCCGTACTCATCGGACTTCCCCGCCAACGCTGCGCGGGCGAGCGGCAGCCCCTCGACCTCGAGAACCCTGACGTCTCGACAGTCGTACCGGAGGAACTGGCCGAACAGCTCGTACGGCGGATCGGTGAACGCAAGAAGGAGGTTCCCGTCCGGTTCGAGTCGCATGGTCAGCGGCGGAGCAAGGCTGTCCGGCACATCGCCCGGGCGGAGCAGTGCTCCGTCCGCGCCGAACGTGACCGACGCCGGTGGGACTCCACGACCTGTCATCCCGAACCTTCCTCCAGCCGGTGGACTGAGGCCACATAGAACTCCGTGGCGGCCAGGAACTGTTCGACCGTCAACTCGACGGACGGCTCGTTGTCGCCGTACTCGTCGGTCAGCACGATGCCGAACGGCGCGAAGTCCAGGCTGAAGTTGTTCGTCCCGTACTCGTTCGATTTTTCCGCCAAGGCAGCTCGAGCACGCGGCAACACGACGTCCTCGAGTTCTGTGACGTCTCGACAGTCGTACCGGAGGAACTGGCCGAACAGCTCGTACGGCGAATCCGTGAACGCCAGGAGGGAGTTCCCATCCCGCTCCAGCCGCATGGTCAGCGGAGGCGCGAGGCGATCCGGTACATCGCCTGGGCGGAGCACTGCTCCGTCCGCCCCGAACGAGCTCACGGCTGCGGCCACTTCGGGTAGGCCGTCGTGATCTCGTGGGTCACTGGATCGAACCATCCTTCGATTGTCACGCCGTCCACCGTTCCCTGGAACCGATGGTCTCCTGCTGGAAGGCCTCGCGCCGAGGCGTGATCGAACGCCTCCGCGATGGCCGTCTCGACATCTGCATCAGACCAGCGGTCGGGGAAGAAGGTGGACCACTTCCTCTTGGTCGTCCCGTCTCCGTTGAGCACGGCTTGACCCGCCTCATCGGTCCACGTCCAGCGCGCCTCATAACACCCGTTCCGCGCAACGATCACGGTGTCGGCGACCACGTGGGCCCTACCCCGGTCGAAACCACCTGGTCGAGCGTGGTAGCCCGTCAACTTCTTCTTTCCTTCACCCTCGAAGACGTGCGCACGGGCGCGCGGGCCAGCCCATGGCGGTGTCAGTCGTGGGCGAGATCCTGTCGGACGAGGCATCGAACGGGGCAGCTGTGTCCTGGTCGACAAGCGCGCGGAGCCGGTGACGTCTGGGGCCGCGCCCGGTCGCTCGTGGCGCTCCTCGGCGCGAGCGACCCGGGAGAACCGCTCCGCAAGCTTGCCGGCCAGC
>CAXTBU010000035.1:15932-29161 GCA_964242885.1 uncultured Actinomycetales bacterium | reverse complement strand
GGGTCGCCCTGCTCGCCCCGCTCGGCTACGCGGCCGGCGTGGCGGCCGCCGCCGCCGCGTCGTCGCGGGGCCTGCCGGTGCGGTCCCGGCTGCTGCTGCCGGGTGTGCTCGCGACCATGCACCTGGCGTGGGGCACCGGCTTCCTCGGCCCGCGCGCCGGCTCCCCCGACGCGGACTGACGGTCCGCCGCCGGGCCGTCGCGCTGGGCGTTCGGCGGGGCGGCCGGCGCCGGCAGGCCGTCCACAGGCGGTGGTAGAACCGCAGACGGCTCAGGCAGGGCACAGGTGCCGTGTTCGAACGATGGGGCTCCGCTCCAGCGTCCAGAACCCGAGGTCCGCATGCCCCTGTCCACTACCCGCCGTCGTCCTGCCCCGGCTGGTGCCAGCGCGCACCGCCGGCGCTCGCCGGCCGTCGCCGCCGCGCTCGCCGTCGCCGCGTCCGTCGCACTCGGTGGGGCCGCCGCCGTTGCGCAGCCGGCAACTGCCGCTCCGCAGGCGGCAGTCCCCGCTGCCGCTGTGCCCGCTGCCGCTGTGCCCGCTGCCGCCGGACAGGCCGCCGGCGTCGGGACCCTCGACGCCCCGGCCGCCGTTCGCGCGGCCGTCGCGCCGCGGACCTACACCTTCGGACCCGGTGCGAACACCGGGGTCCGGTTGATGAACGCGATGAAGGCGCTGCGCGCCGGCGACACGCTGAAGATCCTCCCCGGCACCTACGGGGTCGGGGTCGTGCGCCCGGACCTGCGCGCATCGAAGGGCACCGCCACCCGGCCGGTGACGATCATCGCCGCGGACGTCCACCGTCCGCCGCTGCTCGTCGGCCAGTTCGTCTTCGACGATGCCGACTACTGGCGGTTCGGGTCCCTGCGGCTGCAGGGCAACATCGCCAAGCGCGACACCCTGACGATGGACTCCGGCGTCGGCTGGAAGGTCGTCAACAGCGAGGTGTTCGGCGCGGCCAACACCGACGCGTTCGCCAACGTCGTCATCACCAAGATCGGCGCCCGCCGGGTCCCGGCCAAGTTCCAGCTGGTCGGCAACTGCATCCACGACGGCGGCAACGCGCCGGCGAGCGCCCGTGGGTCGCTGCACCAGGTGTACGTCAACGCCGTCGGCGACACCCAGGGCGGGCTGATCGCCCGCAACATCATCCGGAACAGCCCCTACGGCGCGGGCGTCAAGCTCGGCAACGGCGGTGCGACCGACGCGCCGGGCCCGGAGCGGGTGCAGGTCGCGAACAACACCTTCTACAACAACGGGCAGTCGGTCCTGCTGCACGGCCGGGTCCGCGGCAACATCGTCCGCGGCAACCTCAGCGTGGTGACCACGATCAAGCTGACCAACGGCCGCGACACCGTCGGGGTCTACCTGAACGCGCTGACCAGAGGGCGGACCGGGACGGCGACCAACTCGGGCCAGCAGAACTGGTTCTACTCGTCCTCGATCCCGATCTTCAACCAGCGCAGCGCGTCCGGGACCTTCTCCACCGGCGCCGACAACTACCGCCGGCCGAACCCGGTCCTGCACCAGGGCGGCTGCAGCAGCTGGGCACCGGCCCTGCAGGCGGCAAAGCCCTACGGCAAGTACGCGCCGACGAACTACTACTACGCGCCCTGACAGCACCGCCCCGGCCCTGACCGGCCGCACCACCTGACCGGCCGCACCACTGACCGGCTGCACCACCCGAACGGGGCGTCCCGCACGACGGGGCGCCCCGTCCGGCGTCCCGCGGTCACCCGTCGACGCGGGCCCAGCGGCGCAGCAGGTCGGTGAACGCGATCGCGTGCACGGACCAGTCCAGCTGCGCCACGGCGTACGCGTGACCAGCGGCGCCGAGCGCCCGGCGCCCGGCCGGGTCGTCCCGCCACCGCAGCACCACCTCCGCGACGGCCGCGCCGACCTGCTCCGGGCGACCGGCCGGGACGGTGACCCCGCCGCCGGAGTCGGCCAGCAGGCGCGCGACGTGCGGCAGCGGCGTGGCGATCACCGGGACCCCGTGCGCCAGGTACTCCATCGTCTTGGTGGGGATCGACACCCGGTGGTTGGGCAGGTCGCGCAACAGCTGCAGCCCGGCCAGCGCCCCGTCCAGCATCGGCAGCGCGGCGGAGTTGGGCACGAAGCCGTGCCAGACGACGTCGCCGGCGTCGGCGGCCGCCTGCACGGCCGGGGTGCTCGCCGCGTCCGCGGGCCCGATCAGGTGCACGGACACCGCGCCGCGGGTCCGCCGGCGGAGCTCCCGGGCGGCCGCCAGCATCTCCGGTGCCCCGCGGTCGGCCCGCAGGTGGCCCAGGTGCACGACCCGGTCCCCGCCCGGCGGCGGGACGGAGGCCGGGACGACGGTGGTGTTCGGCACCACCGGGTGCGGGCGGGCGAACCGGGCCGCGTAGCCGTACTCGGCCAGCAGCAGGTGGTGGCTTCGCTCGGCCAGCAGCTCGGCGGCGCGGAACGCGCCGGCGGCCGGGCGGCGGGCGGCGCGGGGCAGCCACGGCTTGACCGACACCGCGCCGGCGGTGTCCTCGTGCACGTCCCAGACGACCGGGGGCAGCGCCAGCCCGGCGGCCGCGACGAGCAGCTCGGGGTCGTGCAGCAGCACCAGGTCGACGTGCCGGCCCGCGCTGGCCAGGACGGCCCGCGCCGCGCGCAGCGCCGCCAGCCGGTGCCGGCCGGTGGCCCGGGCGAGGTCGATGGTGGCCACCTGCCGGGGCCGGTCCGCCGGCGCGATGCCGTACCCGCTGAACGGCGCCGCATACGTGACGGCGAATCCCGCCGCGACCATCGCGGCGATCTGCCGGTGCAGGATCCGCGCGTCCTGCGGGTGGTGCACGACGGTCAGGACGAGGACCCGCACGGGCGCTGCCCGACCCACCGCTGCCGTGCCGGCCGCTGTCACGGCCGGGTCACCGCCGGGTCGCCGCCTCGTAGGCGTCGACGACCTCCCGCGACGGGCCGTCCATCCGCAGTGACCCGCTGTCCAGCCACAGGGCGCGCTCGCAGCTCTCCCGGATGATCGGCAGGCTGTGGCTGACGACGAAGACGGTGCCGGCCTCCCGGCGCAGCTCGTCGATCCGGTCCTGGCTCCTGCGTTGGAACACCGCGTCGCCGGTGGCCAGCGCCTCGTCGATGAGCAGTATCCGGTGGGCCGCCGCAGAGGCGATCGCGAACCGGAGCCGGGCGCCCATCCCGGCCGAGTAGGTGGACATCGGCAGGTCGATGAAGTCCCCGATCGCCGCGAAGTCGACGATCGACTGGTACCGCTGCGCCACCTGGGCCGGCGACAGGCCCATCGCCAGGCCGCCGAGCACGACGTTGCGCTCCCCGGACAGCTCGTTGATGAGAGCGGCGTTCACCCCGAGCAGGGTCGGGTCCGCCTCGGCCCAGACCCGGCCGGACCGGACCGGCAGCAGGCCGGCGATGGCGCGCAGCAGCGTGGACTTGCCGGACCCGTTGACCCCGATGAGACCGATGGCCTCGCCCTCGCGGGCCACGAAGGAGACGTCCCGCACGGCGTGGATCTCGCGGACCCCGCGGCGCCCGGTGCGCCGCTGCAGCAGCCGGCGCGAGGCGGTGTCGCGCTTGCCGGTGGCCAGCACCTCGTAGACGACGTTGAGCCCGTCGACGACGATCGTCGGCTTGCCCGCGACCGGCGGGGCCGCCACCTCCGGCCCGGGGTCCGCCGGTGGTGCCGTCGCCGTACCCGGCCCGGGCACCACAGCCGGGGACGCCGCCGCCGCGGTGGCCCCGGACGCGGAGGTGTCCTGCACCTGACCGGTCACTTGCCGTAGTCCCGTTCGCCGCGCCAGAAGAAGGTCAGCCCGACGGCGAAGGACAGGACCGCCCAGACGACGCCCCACACCCAGTAGGTCAGGGTCACCGGCTGCGCGGGGAGCAGGACGCCGCGGACCAGCTCCATGTAGACGTGGAACGGCTCGTAGGCCAGCACGAGGCCCAGCGGGCTGAGCTCGCCGGTCGGGCGGCCGTCGGCGCCGGTCGCCATCGAGATGCTCAGCCGCGTGACGTCCACGATCGTGCCGGACAGGTAGAACATCAGCCGCAGCGCGAACGGCAGCAGCTGGGAGAAGTCACGGATGATCACCGTCATCCGCGCGCACAGCAGCGCCGCCCCGGCGGAGAACACCGTCATCAGCGCCGTGGCCGGCACCACCAGCAGCCAGCTCCAGCTCAGCGTCTCCCCGACCTGGCCGCGGAACGCGCTGACCACCAGCAGCAGCACCGCCAGGACGCCGATCGCCGGCAGGAACCCGAGCAGGTTCAGCGTGGTGCCGGACAGCGGCAGCACGGCGCGCGGGAACTTGATGGACCGGACCAGGCCGAGCTCACCGACGACGGCGCTGGCCCCGGAGATCAGGCAGCCGGACAGGAACGTGTAGACGAAGACGCCGGCCGTCACGTACTCGGGGTAGTTCGGCGGCTTGGCCCCGGTGATCAGGATGCTGAAGATCACCGTGTAGACGGCGGCCTGGAACAGCGGCCGGAGGATGTTCCAGCCGGCGCCGAGGCGGTCCTGGCTGTTGGCGACGGAGAACCGGGAGCTGGCCAGCGCCCACAGGAAGTGGCGGCGCTGCCAGATGCCGCGCACGTAGTCGCCGAACGGCGCGAGCTCGTTCACCGGACGCAGGCCGCCCTCGGCAGCGAGCTGCCTGGCCCGCTCCCCGGAGACCGGGTGGGGCGCGAGCGCGGCAGGGACGGCGGGCGGTTCCGCCGGGTCGTCTGCGGGCGCCCGCTCCGCGAGCTCGGACGTGGACATGACCGCCGAGTGTGGCATCCGCGCGGGACCGGGACGAGCACCGCGACCGCGTCGGCGACCGGCAGCGGCCGCCGACGGCTAGCGTTCCGCACCGTGTCGACGCTGGCGGTGATGGCCCACTACGACCCCGACGGTCAGCTCGCCCCGCACGCCCTCCGGGCGGCGTCGGCGCTGCGCGAGGTCGCCGACACCGTCCTGCTGGTGTCGACCGCGGAGCTCACCGACGACGCCCGCACGCGGGTCCCCGCCGGGGTGCGGCTGGTGCAGCGGGAGAACTCGGGATACGACTTCGGCAGCTGGCAGGCCGGCCTGGAGCTGGCCGGTGCCGCCGACCACGACCAGGTGATCATCTGCAACGACAGCTGCGTCGGGCCGCTGGTCCCCTACCCCGCCGTCTTCGACGCGATGGCGGACCGGGCGTGCGACTTCTGGGGGATGACGCGGACGCTGCGCCGCGGGCTGCACGTGCAGAGCTACTTCGTGGTGTTCCGCAGCTGGGTCGTCCGCTCGCGGGCGTTCACCCGCTTCTGGTCGCAGCTGGAACCGGTGTCGGACCGCAAGCAGGTGATCGCCCGCTACGAGGTCGGGCTGTCCGCCTCCCTGCACGCCGCCGGCTTCGCCTCCGACTCCTACTTCCGCGAGACCGAGCGGGACCGGCGCGACGCCCGCCGGCGCCACCTGTGGTGGGCTGCCAACGCCGCCGCGCTGCGCCCGCCGGGCAGGCGGCTGGCGGCGCTGCGCCGGATGCCCGTCGAGCCGTGGAACCCGATGGCCGCGCTGGCCGACCGTGCGCTGGACGGCGCCCGGCTGCCGGTGGTGAAGCTGGACACCCTGCGCTACGACCCGTACCGCCTCGGGGCGGCGTCGCTGCTCGACCGCTGCGAGCAGGCCTACCCCGACCGGTTCGCCGGGGTCCGCGACCACCTGGCGCGCACCGGGGCCTCCTACGCCCTGCGGTCCGGGGAACCGGGCAGCGCGACCGGTGCGACGCCGCCGCTGGTCCGGCTGCTGCCCGGCCTCGCCTACTGACGCCGCCGCGCCACCCACCCGATCCGCAGGAGGCCTCAGCCGTGTCCGCACTCGTCCCCCGGGTCAAGCGCGCCGTCCTGGCCCGGCGCGGCCTGCGCCGCGTGGCCGAGACCGGCCAGACCGCCCGGTCGATCGCGGTGATCGCCCGGTCGGGCCTGTTCGACCGCGGGTGGTACGAGCTGCAGGCCGGCCGGTCCTTCGACTCCGATCTGGCGGCGGTCCGCGACTACGTGGGCAGCGGCCGGCGCGCGGGCTGGTCGCCGCACCCGCTGTTCGAGCCGGCCTGGGCCGAGCCGAAGACCTGGCGCACCCGGACGCTGGACCCGTTCGCCCACCACCTGCTGTCCCGCGGCCGGCGGACCAAGGTCGACCCGCACCCGCTGTTCGGCGCCGCGGGGTACGTCGCCGGGCACCCCGCGGCGCGGACGCACCCGGCGGGTGCCCTGGGCCACTTCCTCGCCACCGCGACCGCGTCCACCCCGCTCCCGCTGCCGGGGCCCGTCCACGAGGACCGACCGCAGGCACCGGTGCCCTGGGGCGCCGCCCGGGCGGCACTGGTCGCCGCCGCCTCGGCGGCCGCGGCCCGGGAACGGCTGGCGGCCCCCCGCCAGACCCCGTCCTTCGACGACGCCGCGGCCGCCGCGCTGCGGGCCTCGATCGCCGGCGTCGACCCCGGCGACGGCGCCGGGGGGCCGGTGGTGTCGGTGGTGATGCCCGCCTGGAACCGGGCCCGCGTCCTGCGGGCCGCGGTCGCCTCCGTCCAGGCGCAGACGCTGACCGCGTGGGAGCTGGTCGTCGTCGACGACGGTTCCGTCGACGACACCCTGGCCGTGCTGGCCGGCCTGGCCGCCTTCGACAGCCGGATCCGGGTGGTGCAGCTGCCGCACGGCGGGGTCAGCCGCGCCCGCAACGCCGGCATCGCCGCCGCCCGCGCGCCGTGGCTGGCGTTCCTGGACACCGACAACACCTGGCAGCCGGACTTCCTGGCCACGATGGTCGCCGGGATGACCGTCCGCGGGCTGTCCGCGGGGTACTGCGCGATGCGACTCGAGCACGGCGCCCGGGTCACCTACCGCGGCTACGAGGGCGGCGTCGAGGCGCTGCTCGTCGGGAACCACGTCGACCTCAACGTGCTCGTCGCGGACACCGCCCTGGTGCGCGAGGTCGGCGGCTTCGCCGAGGACCTGCGCCGGACCGTCGACTACGACCTGGTCCTCAAGCTCGCCGGCCGGGCGAGCGTCGGCTACCTGCCCTTCGTGGGCGCCGTGTACACCGCGGACCGGTCCGGTGCCGACCGGATCAGCGTCGCCGAGCCGCTGTCCTGGGACGCCGTCGTCCGGCTGCGCCACCTGCGGTCGGCACCGGCGGCGGCGGGCGGGCACCCGGCCGTGTCGGCGTCGCGGACGTCGGTCCTGGTTCCGGTGACGACCGTGCCGCGGACGCCGCGCGGGTCCGGCGAGGGCCCGGTCGCGCACCAGCTCGCCGAGTTCCTGGGTGCGACGGTCCCGGCGGAGGCCGGGGGCCGCGACGTCGAGGTGGTCGTCGCCGACGGCAGCGGGTCCCGGGTGGTGGCCGCGGTGCTCGCCGCGGTCGTGCTGCGAGACCCCCGGGTGACCGTGTTCGCCGTTCCCGGCGCGGTGGGCCTGGCGATGGCGACGGACCTGGCGCTGGACCGGGCCACCGGCGCGACAGCCGTCGTCGTCGACCCCCGGTCCGCGCCGGAGCTCGGCTGGCTCGACGCGCTGACCGGACCGCTGGCCGACCCCGACGTGGCCGCGACCGGGGCTGTCGGGACGGACCTGGACGGGCTGGTCACGAGCGCCGGTGCCGTGTTCACGCCGGGCGTCGACCTGCCCGTGGACCTGCTCGCCGGCCAGCCGGCCGGGGACGCCGCCGGGGCGGCCGAGGTGTCCGGCGTGCGGTGGCCGCTGTTCGCCGCCCGGACCGCCGAGCTGCGGGCCGTCGACGGCCTGGACGCGCTGCTGGGCGCCCGGCACGGCGACGTCGACCTGAGCCTGCGCCTGGTCGCGGCGCGGGGCGGCCGGGTCCTCACCGTCCCGGCGGCCCGGGCGGTGGTGCCGCCCGACGCGCCTGACCCGGTGCAGGCCCGGTTCGACGGGCGGACGTTCGCCGACCGCTGGGCCGGCCGGCTGCCGGACACCGCCGCCGCCGCGTGGCGCGCGACCGGCACCGAGCTGGCGCACGTGGTCAGCGAGCCGGCCGCCGCGGGCACCCGGCGGCTGCGTCCGGTGGTCGTGCGCCCGGCGCGGACGGTGGCCGACGGTCCCGCCGCCGGGCTGCCGTCGCTGCGCTGGGCGATCCAGACCGGCGCGCCCGCCGGGCAGCGCCGCCGGCTCTGGGGCGACTGGCACTTCGCGGGCTCGCTGGCCGACGCGCTGCGCCGCCTCGGCCAGGACGTCGTCCTGCTGCCGCGTGAGCTGGCGGTCCGGCCGGCAGGGCCGATGGACGACGTCGTGCTGACGCTGCGCGGACTGACCGCGCGCGAGCCGGACCCGGCGACCGCGGACCTGCTGTGGGTGATCAGCCATCCGGACGAGGTCGGCACCGCGGAGCTCGCCCGCCACGGCCACGTGTTCGCCGCGAGCCTGTCCTGGGCCGAGCAGATGACGGCCCTGTCCGGCCGGGTCGTCGAGCCGCTGCTGCAGTGCACCGACCCCCACCTGTTCGCCCCGCCCGCCTGGCTGGCCGGCACCGACCGTCCGGCGTCCGCGGTCGGCGAGCCGGTGCTGTTCGTCGGCAACTCCCGCAAGGTCGTGCGGCCCGTCGTCGAGCAGGCCCTGGCCGTCCGGCCGGACCTGGCGGTGTGGGGCGGGGGCTGGACGGGACTGCTGCCCGACGGGGTGCTGCGGGGGACGTTCCTGCCCAACGCCGAGCTGGCCGCGCACTACGCCGCGGCCGGGGTGGTGCTCAACGACCACTGGGCGGACATGCGCGTCAACGGGTTCCTGTCCAACCGGCTGTTCGACGCGGTGGCCAGCGGCGCCCGCGTCGTCAGCGACCGGATCGACGGGGTCACCGACGTGTTCGGCGCCTCGGTGGCCACGTTCGAGCGGGCCGAGCAGCTGCACGCGCTGCTCGCGGCGGACCCCGACGAGGTGTTCCCGTCCGCGGTCGACCGGGTCCGGACGGCCGACCGCATCCGCACCGAGCACTCCTTCGACGCCCGCGCCCGCCGGCTGCTCGACGTCGCTCTCACCGACCGCGGCATCGAGGCGGACCTGGCCGGGCGCTGACCGGCCGGGCGCTGACCGGGCCGGGCGCCGACCGGGCCGGGCGCCGACCGGGTCAGGACGGGCGGGCCACCGCCAGGCTCTGCGCCCCGAACAGCCGCCAGGCCGGGCGCAGCCGCAGGTAGGCGCGGACCAGGGCGGGCGACCGGGGCAGCCTGCTCTTGGTGGTGTACGGGAGGAACCGGACGATCATCTCCTCGACCCCGAACCCGGCGAGGTGCAGCGCCTCGGTCAGGCTGCGGTCGTCCAGCGGCGTCACGTGGTCGAAGAACATCCAGTAGTCCTTCGCGCAGAACCGGATGTTCGGCTGCAGCACCAGCAGCCGGCCGCGCTCCGGGTCCAGCACCCGCCGTACCTCCCGCAGGCAGGCGACCGTGACCTCCCGCGGGACGTGTTCGAAGAAGTTGCTGACGAACGCCACCGAGACGCTGCCGTCGGCGACCTCGGAGACGTCGGTCGCGTCCCCGACGATCACCTCGACGCCGGGCGCCGCGTGCCGCCGGACGTCCGGGTTGAGGTCCAGGGCGATCCGGCGGCGGCCGCGGATCTGGTTGATGAACTCGCAGTGGCCGGCGGCGATCTCCAGCACCGTGTCGTCCGCGCCGACGTAGCGGTTGAAGAAGTCCTCGCACAGCACGCCCCACATCGCGATGCGGAACTCCTCGTCGGGATCGAACCGCCGGGCGTAGAGCTGGCGCAGTCGTTCGCCCTCCTGCTGGCCGCCGGTCGGGGGTGGGATCCCTGCCTCCGTCACCACGTCTGGTGCTCCTTCGCTCGGGTGTCAGCTCGTGGTGTCGGCCGGCGGGTGCCGGACGGGTCGGGAGCGGGGAAGGTCACCGGGCCGGGCTCTCGCCCGGCCGGCAGACCGTCGTGGCGGCCCCGCCGGGAAAGCTCACCCGGAGGGTCCCGACGGGGGCGACCCAGGTCAGCGTCGTCGGCACGTCCCGGTAGAGGGTCACCGGAGTCGTCGCGGCGGCCACCGTCTCGCCGGGTCGGGGCAGGAACTCGACGGCCGCCGTGCCGGAGTGTCCGGCGGTCACCGTCACCGAGCCCGGACCGCCGGCGGTGGCCAGCAGCACCTGTGGCCGGCCGCCGCCGTCGAGGCTGACGGCCGTGCACCGGCCGGCCGGGCGCCCCGAACTGCCCGGAGCCGGCCGGAACGCCAGCGACCGGGCAACCGGCCCGGCCGGCGTCGCGGTCTCCGGCGTCGGGAACTCCGACGCCGCGGTCACCGGTCCGGCGACCCGCCGGACCCGCACCGCCTGGAACTGCACGCGCAGCCGCTGGGTGGCGAGCACGGCCGGCGACACCTCGCGCAGCGTCGTGCCGAAGTCGCCCCGGCGGTCCAGGGCGGCGATCGCGTTGGCACCGCTGTAGCCGGAGTTCGGGTCGGCGGGGAGGTTGAGCACCGGCTCGCCGTCCCGGATCAGCCGCAGCGTTGCCGCGACGCCCTCGCGGGTCGTCGTCTCGCGGGCCTGCTCCATCGCCGCCCGCTCCTGCAGCGCGCTCGTGTTGTGCAGCAGCACGAACAGGGCGACCGCCGCGAGCGGCACGGTGGTGGCCCTGGGCCGCCACCGCACCAGCACCCCGCCGACGGCGGCCGCCAGCGGGGCACCCGTCATCGCCGCGACGTAGACGTAGCGGCTCTCCCCGGCCTGAGCGACGCCGAGGGTGGCGCGCCCGACGCCGATCGACGCGTACAGCGCGAGGACGGTCAGCGCCGACCCCACCAGGACGACGACCGCGGGAAGCCGCAGGGTGGACGGGTCCCGCCGGGCCAGCACGGCCACCCCGACGAGTGCGACCGCGGCCAGGGCGGGGGCAAGCCGGCTGCCCGTCGAGTCGGCGACCGCGTCCCGCAGGCCGGCGGCCACGTAGGCCAGGTACTGGGTGGCGCTCGGCCGGGGCGCCTGCGTGGATGACCCGCCCGCGAGCAGGTACCAGCTCAGGTACGCCGCCGCCGGCACGGCGAACACCGCAGCCGTCCGCAGCACCCGGTGCCGGACCAGGCACACGACGCCGGGCAGCACCAGCAGGGGGAGCGACACGCCGCTGCTCATCACGGCCGCCACGGCCATCGCCACCGCGGCGACTCCTCGCGCGGGCGTCAGCCGCGGCCGGTCCAGGACCAGCGTCATCCCCAGCACCAGGGCGACCACCCCGTCGAAGCCGATCTGGAAGCCCCACAGCAGGTTCTCCGCACCGGAGCCGAGCACGCCGAGCACCGCCGCCGTGACGGTGCTCGCCGCCGGCCCGGCCTGCGCGTGCAGGCACAGCCGCCAGGCGAGGTGGACGGCGGTCAGGTGCACGGCGATCAGCAGCGCGATCCACGGCCAGTAGGTGGTGAGCTGGAATCCCGCGTACAGCGCCTTGTACGCCAGCGCCGGCAGCGTCGACCAGTGCGCGTTGTGCGGCTCCCAGATCGAGCCGCCGTTCGGCTGGCCGGTGCGGCGGGTCAGGAACTCGAAGTCGTCCTTGAAGAACCACTGGCCGCGGTTGGCGACGACCAGCACCGCGGCGGCGACGACCAGCGAGGCGACGTGCAGGCGACGCCACTGCCGCAGGCCGGCCGGGGCCGGGTCCGCCGACGTCGCTGTCCGGGCCCCCTCGCGCGCGGGCTGGCCGGGGACGCCCGGAGCACGCACCGGAACGGCCGGGGCGCTCATCGGGCCGGGCGCAGACGGTCGCAGGGGACGGCCATCGCCCACGGGGGCTGCGGGCCGCTGCGCACGACGGCCCGGGACTGCTCCGGCGCGGCACACGCCGCCCGTGCCGCGGGGAGCTGGTCGCGGTAGGACGGCGTGCGCGGGGTCCCCTGCGTCAGCGTCGGCAGGCAGACGACGAGCAGCGCCGCGGGCCAGGCGACCCACGCCGGGGCGGTGGCGGCGCGCCAGCGCCGGACGACCGCGTCCACGGCCGCACCGCCGACCGCGACGACCAGGACCCACGGGCCGAACGTGTACCGGATGCCCGGGGTCGGGTAGCGGTCGAACGTGGCGTGCCAGCGCAGCCCGACCGGCACGGTGAACAGCACCACCGACGCGAGCAGGGCGAGGCCCACGAAGGCGGCGGCGCGGCCGCGGTCCGGCGCGAACGCCACCGCGACGACGGCGGCGACGGCGAGCCCGGCGACGGACAGCGCGACGACCCCGGGCCCGTGGATCGCCTGCGGGTCGAAGCCGGCAGCCGCGACGCCGACCACCCGCCGGGCCCACAGCGCGAGGAGCACCCCCGGGGTGCCACCCGGCTCCCGCGGCCACAGCTCGGCGGTGAGCACCGCCGGCAGCTGGGCCAGCAGGCCGGCGGCGAAGCCTCCGACGACGATCCGGCTGCCGCGGCCGCCGGCGACGAGGCGGACGAGGGCCAGCGGCGCGAACAGGCCGGTCAACGGGTCGCTTCCGGCGGCGAACAGCACGCAGGCCGTCGCTGCCGCCGTGCCCAGGGCGGTCCGGGGGGTCCACAGCAGCAGCCAGAAGGTGGCGATCGCCAGGTACCAGTGGGCGTTGGACACGCTGGCTGCCATCTCGAAGCCGCCGAACGGCACCAGGGCGACCGCGAGGCCGACCCCCGCCCGGGCGACGAGGCTCCGCAGGTGTCCTTCGCCCCCGACGACGACCGCCAGGACCGCGATCCCGGCGGCGAGCGCCCCGGCGACCGCCATCGCGGCCGCGGCGTCGTCCACTTCGACGAGCGCCGCGACCTGCGCCGACGTGCGTGGGTAGAACTGCAGGTAGCCGGCGAACGGTTCCGGCAGCAGCTCCCACAGCGGCGCGCTCCACGCCGGGCTCAGGAACCGGCTGCCGTCCTCGGCCCAGATGTTGTCCAGCGCGGACCCGGGCTGGCGCAGCAGTGCCACGGCGACCGCGGTCGCGGCGAGCACGGCCCCGGCGACACCGGTGCGCTGCCGGGCGCCGCCCGTCGCGACCGGAGTGGCCGGCACCAGCAGGCGGGCGGCCCGTCGCGTGCGCCCGAACGTTCCCGCGCCCCGCGCCCCGACGGCCGGGTCGGCAGCCGACGCGGACGCGGGCACCGGAGCCGGCCCCGACGGTGTCGCCGCTCTCATCGCGCGGCGGAGCTCAGCGGGTCCGGCTCCCGGGTCTGTGTCGGCTCGGCGCGGCGGGTTCCCGGGAGGTCCGCCGGCTCGGCGCGGCGGGTTCCCGGGACGTCCGCCGGCTCGGCGCGGCGGGT
>CAXTBU010000035.1:9898-15832 GCA_964242885.1 uncultured Actinomycetales bacterium | reverse complement strand
CCGCCGGCTCGGCGCGGCGGGTTCCCGGGACGTCCGCCGGCTCGGCGCGGCGGGTTCCCGGGACGTCCGCCGGCTCGGCGCGGCGGGTCACCGGGACGTCCGCCGGCAGGTCCCGGATCCGGGTCGCCGGCACGCCGGCGTACAGGCCGTGCGGCTCGCAGTCCTTGGTCACCACGGCTCCGGCGGCGATGACGCAGCCGTCCCCGATCGTGACCCCCGGCATCACCGTGACCGCCGCCCCGAGCCAGCAGCCGGCCCCGATCCGGGTCGTCAGCCTCCGGTTCGCCCCGTGGCGCCGGTCGGGCCCGCCGAGTTCGTGCGTGGTGGTCAGCAGGATCACCCGCATCCCGATCGCACAGTTCGGCCCCACGATGATCTTGCCGCCGCCGTCGAAGAACACCGAGGTGTTGATCCAGCTGCCGTCGCCGATCGTGACCCGCGGCGACCCGAAGTAGCAGTGGTCGTTGACCGTGGCCCGGCCGATCTTCAGTCCCAGCCGCCGCAGCGCCGGCGCCCGCCAGCGCACCGGGAACAGGTTGCTCGCGACGAGGCTGTTGCGGACCCACTGGCGCTGGATGGTCGTGAGCTCGGCGCGCGACAGGTCCAGCGGCAGGCCGAGGACCGTCGCCGGGAGGCGGGCAGGCACCTCAGATCCGTCCGGCGGCGACCGCGTCCCGGATCCACGGGATGACCTCGTCGAGCATCTCGTCCAGCGTCGTCGTGGCCCGGTAGCCGAGCACCCGCTCGGCCTTGGAGACGTCGGGGATCCGCTTCTGCACGTCGTAGGTGAACGGGTCGTCGCTGACGATGCGCAGCGGGGCGTCGGGGCCCTTGATCTTGTGCCAGATGACCTCGGCGAGCTGGCTGACGGTCGTGGACTCGGCCGTGGACAGGTTGAAGTCGTCGTTGAGCGCGGCCGGGTTGGCCATCGCCTCGACGATCCCGCGGGCCAGGTCGACGCCGTAGGTGTAGTGGCGCACCTGGCTGCCGTCGCCCAGCACGTGCAGGGGGTCCTGGCCCTTGAGCACCTTCTGCACCAGGTCCGGCACGACGTGGCTCATCGCCAGCTTGACGTTGCCGGAGTCGATCTCGACGTCGCCGAGAGCACGGCTCTCGCCGGTGCCGACGCAGTTGAACGGGCGCACGATCGTGAACGGCAGCTGGTACTGGTCCCACGCCGCGCGGGCGAAGTACTCCACGGCCAGCTTCTGGAACCCGTAGGAGCTCAGCGGCGGCGGGATGAGCCGCTCGTCGCCCTCCACGCTCGGCCAGTGCGGGGTGGACTCGAAGACCATCGAGCTGGACAGGTACGTGACCTTCTTCAGCCGGCCGATCCCGCCGTTGCTGGCCTTGATGGCCGCGTCGCAGGTCGCCGCGATGATCTGCTCGTTCTGCGCCAGCAGGTCGTAGGGGTAGGTGTGGAAGTAGGAGATCCCGCCGATCAGGGCAGCGCCGGCGATGAGGTGGTCGGCGTCGCCGGCCAGCTTCGTCATCAGGTCCAGGTCCCGGACGTCGCCCTCGTAGAAGGCGTAGTTGGGGTTGGAGTCGTAGGACTTCTCGACCCTGCCGTACTTGGAGTAGTTGTCGATGCCGGTCACGGCGTACCCGCGCCGGAGCAGTTCCTCGACGACGTAGCCGCCGATGAAGCCGGCCGAACCGGTGACCAGGACTGTCTCTGCCACTGCTGTCCTCACGTGTGGGTGTGCTCGGGTGGGGCGTCGTCCGCGGTGGCGTCTCCCGCCGCGGCCGGGGCGGGGGCCGGGGCGGGGGCCGGGGTCGGCTGTGCCGCCGGGGCCGGGCTCTCCCGGCCGAAGGCGTACCAGTACCAGCGCAGGTACTCGGGCAGCCACTTGCGGAGCTTGAAGTTGCTGACCCCGAACGACCTGTCCAGCCAGATCGTCGGGATCTCGGCGACCGGGCGCCGCTGGCGGCGGGCCTTCGCGGTCAGCTCGATGCCGATCTCGAAGCCCGCGCGGCTGGAGATGCCGACCTCGTGGACGAAGGCCGTCGAGTAGGCCTTGAAGGAGTTGGTCGCGTCCCGGGTGCCGACCCGGGCCAGGTGGTACAGGCTGCGCCCGGCCGTGCGGGACATCGCGCTCTTCAGCAGCGGCCCGCCGACCTGCTGGCCGCCCGGCATGTACCGGCTCGCCGAGGCCACCACCACCCCGCGCTCGACGAGGCGGGTCAGCTCGTCGATCTGCTGGGGGTCGTCGCTGCCGTCGGACATCGTGACCACGGCGACCGGGGAGGCCGCCGCGTCGATGCCGAACCGGATCGCGTTGGCCGGGCCCCGCCCGTAGGTGTTGAGCACCCAGCGCAGCCGCGGCTCGTCGGCCCGGTACTTCTCGACGGCGTCGACTGTCGGGTCGGTGGGGAAGTCGACGACGACGAGCACCTCGCACGGGAGCGTGACCGCCTCGAACAGCCGGTCCAGCACCGGGACGACCGCGGTCCCCTCGTTGTAGGCCGGGATCACGATCGAGACCCGCGGCTCACCGGCCGCCGTCGCCATCAGATGACCACGCCCGCGCCCAGCACGTTCCACACGTCGGCGACCGGCTTGTCGGTCACCAGGTCGCGGTACTCCGGGTGCGGTGCGCCGATGACCAGGACGTCGGACCGCTCGAGGACCTCGTCCAGCGGGCGCAGCATCGGGTCGGTGGTGACGTAGGGGTCGGTGGTGAGGACGCCGCCGGCGCGGAAGGCGAGGATCCGCTTGAGCTTGTAGGCGAGGCTGGAGCGCGTGTCGTCGGAGCCGCCCTTGAACGCGGTGCCGAGGATGCCCACGGTCATGCTGGGCAGGTCGAACCGCTTCTCCAGCCGGGACACGACGTACAGCGGCAGGCCCTCGTTGACGAGCATCGCCGCGTGGCCCAGGCCGAACTGGTTGTCGCTGAACGCGGCCAGCTGCATCGTGTCCTTGAACAGGCACGGCCCGGCCGCGAACCCGGCACCGGGCATGTCCGAGGCCCGCGGGTAGTCCTGGCCGAGCGCGTGCCGGATCTTGTCGAAGTCCAGGCCGCGGTCGTTGGCCATCATGTAGAGCTGGTTGGCCGTCGCGAACTTGATGTAGCGCCAGGTGTTGGTGAACAGCTTCGCCAGCTCGGCCTCCTCCGGCTCGAGGTGGACGACGGAGTCGGTGAGGGAGCCGAACAGCTCCGCGGCCCGGGCCCGGCCGGTCTCGGTCCGCGCCGAGACCAGCTGCGGGAGGCTGAACAGCTCCTCCATCGCCTTGCCCTCGGCGATCCGCTCGGGGCAGAAGGCCACCTCGACGTCGACGCCGAGGCCGCCGACCATCCGCTCGACCAGCGCGGTGACGCCCGGGTAGACGGTGCTGCGCAGGACCAGCAGCTGACCGTCGCGCAGGTGCGGCGTGACCTCGCCCAGCGCCCGCGGGATCGCGGTGGGGTCGGGGTTGAGGTGCTCGTCGACCGGTGTCCCGATGACGACGACGACGTTGCGGGCGGTGGCGACCACCGCGGGGTCGGTGGTCGCCGACAGGCTCCCGTCGGCCAGGGCCGCGGCCAGCACGGGCGGGGCACCTGGCTCCAGGAACGGCAGCTGCCCGTCGTTGACGAGCTTCACCGCCGTCTCGCTCACGTCGTACACCGCGGTCCGCAGCCCGCGGCTGGCGAAGGCGATGGCCAGCGGCAGCCCGACGTGCCCACCGCCACCGATGACGACGACGTCGTGGTCGAAACCGTGTGCAGCCATCCGGATACCTCTCGTGTCCCGCTCGGGTGGGAGCCGCCGGTCGCGCCGTCCGGGCCTCGTCGGCCAGCCTGACCGCGGCCCCGGGAGCCTCGCTGCGCACCGGCGGGCAGCCCGTCCCGGCGCTTCCGAAACCTGTGCGAGCGTAACGGACCAGGCACACCCTGCCGCCGACCGGGCGCAGTGACGCGCCGGTCGCCGCGTCCCGCCCGGCGTCAGCTCCCGGGGTCAGCTTCCGGGGTCAGCGGCCGATGCGGCCGGGGGTCAGCGGCCGATGTCGAGCAGGCCGAGCAGGTAGGTCCCGTAGCCGGACTTCACGAGCTTGTCCGCGCGCTCGCGCAGCTCGTCGTCGGTGAGGAACCCGCGCCGCCAGGCGACCTCCTCCGGACAACCGATCTTCATCCCCTGCCGGTGCTCGACGGTCCGGACGAACTCCCCGGCGTCCATCATCGAGTCGAACGTCCCGGTGTCCAGCCAGGCGGTGCCCCGCGGCAGCACCTGGACCTGGAGGGTGCCGCGCTGCAGGTACACGCGGTTGACGTCGGTGATCTCGTACTCACCGCGGGCCGACGGCGCCAGGTCGCGGGCGATCGGGACGACGTCGGCGTCGTAGAAGTACAGCCCGGGGACGGCGTACGGGCTGCGGGGAGCGGCCGGCTTCTCCTCCAGGCTCAGCGCGGTGCCCGCCGCGTCGAACTCGACGACCCCGTAGGCCGTCGGGTCACTGACCCGGTAGGCGAAGATCGCGCCGCCGGACAGGTCGGTGAAGCGGCTCAGCTGGGAGCCGAGTCCCGAGCCGTAGAAGATGTTGTCGCCCAGCACGAGCGCCGCCGGGCCGCCGTCGAGGAAGTCCGCGCCGATGACGAACGCCTGCGCCAGCCCGTTCGGCTCCGGCTGGGTGGCGTAGCTGATCGAGATGCCGAACTGGGAGCCGTCCCCGAGCAGTCGGGCGAACGCGTCGGCGTCGTGCGGGGTGGTGATCACCAGCACGTCCCGGATCCCCGCCAGGATCAGCGTCGAGAGCGGGTAGTAGATCATCGGCTTGTCGTAGACGGGCACGAGCTGCTTGCTGACGCCCAGCGTGATCGGGTGCAGCCGCGTGCCGGAACCGCCGGCCAGGATGATTCCGCGCATGGTCGGGGACCGTACCGGCGGGATGCCCGGGACGGACGTGACCGGGCCGGGACCGGGGCCTGGCGTGGACCCGGCCGTATCGTCGCGGGCATGCGGATGCTGGTCACCGGCGGTGCCGGGTTCATCGGGAGCAACTTCGTGCAGCAGACGGTCGCGGAGCGGCCCGAGCACGAGGTCACGGTGCTGGACGCCCTCACCTACGCGGGCAACCTGGCCAACCTGGCCCCGGTCGCCGACCGCATCCGGTTCGTCCACGGGTCGATCGCGGACCCGGAGCTGGTCGACTCGCTCGTCTCGGCCAGCGACGTCGTCGTCAACTTCGCCGCCGAGTCGCACAACGACAACTCGCTGCGCGACCCGCGGCCGTTCATCGACGCCAACTACGAGGGCGTCTTCCAGCTGCTGCAGGCCGTCCGCCGGCACAGCTGCCGGCTGCACCACGTGTCCACCGACGAGGTGTTCGGCGACCTGGCGCTGGAGGACCCGAAGCGGTTCACCGAGGACACCCCGTACAACCCGTCCAGCCCCTACTCGTCCACCAAGGCCGGTGCCGACCTGCTCGTGCGGGCGTGGGTCCGCTCCTTCGACGTCGCCGCCACGATCTCCAACTGCAGCAACAACTACGGGCCGTACCAGCACGTCGAGAAGTTCATCCCCCGCCAGGTCACCAACGTCCTGACCGGGGTGCGGCCGAAGATCTACGGCACCGGCGCGAACGTCCGCGACTGGATCCACGTCGACGACCACAACCACGCGCTGCACGCGATCCTGGACCGCGGCCGGATGGGCCACACCTACCTGATCGGTGCGGACGGCGAGGCGGACAACGTCACCGTGGTGCGCACGATCCTGCGGCTGCTCGGCAAGCCGGCGGACTGGTTCGACTTCGTGCCGGACCGGCCCGGGCACGACCTGCGCTACGCGATCGACGCCGGAAAGCTGCGCACCGAGCTCGGCTGGACCCCCGAGTACTCCGACCTGGCGGCGGGCCTGGCCGACACGGTCCGGTGGTACGACGAGAACCGCGACTGGTGGGAGCCGGCCAAGGAGGCCACCGAGGCCGTCTACGCCGGGACGGCGGGGTGACGG
>CAXTBU010000035.1:1646-9798 GCA_964242885.1 uncultured Actinomycetales bacterium | reverse complement strand
GGAGCCGGCCAAGGAGGCCACCGAGGCCGTCTACGCCGGGACGGCGGGGTGACGGCCGCGTCCCCAGCCGCTGGGCGGCCGAGGGCGGCCGCCGTCGCCCAGACGCGCTGGCTGGTCACCGGTGCGGGCGGGATGCTCGGGCACGACGTCGTCGGGGCACTGCTCGCCGGGGGCCGGCGGGTCACGGCGCTGAGCCGCGCCTACCTCGACGTCACCGACCCCGAGGCCGTCGCCGAGGCGGTCGCCACCCATGCCGGCCCCGGTGGCGTCGTCGTCAACTGCGCGGGCTGGACCGCGGTCGACGCCGCGGAGACCGCCGAGGCCGCCGCGTTCGGGCTCAACGCGGTCGCCCCGGCGGCGCTCGCCGCTGCCTGCGCGGCCGCCGGCGCCCGGCTGGTGCACATCTCCACCGACTACGTCTTCGCCGGGACCGCTGCCGAGCCCTACGCCGAGGACGCGCTGCCGGCGCCGGCATCGGCGTACGGCCGGACCAAGGCCGCGGGGGAGTGGGCGGTCCGGGCGACGCTGCCGGACACCTCCTGGGTGGTGCGCACCGCATGGCTCTACGGCGAGCACGGCGGGAACTTCGTCCGCACGATGCTGCGCCTGGCCGGTGAGCGCGAGACCCTGCAGGTGGTCGCCGACCAGGCCGGTCAGCCGACGTGGACCGGAGACGTCGCCGCCGCCGTGCTGCGGCTGGTGGACGGGGACGCGGCCGCCGGGACCTACCACGCCACCGCGACCGGGTCGACGACCTGGCACGCGCTGACCCGGCGGGTCTTCGAGATCACCGGCCTGGACCCGGCCCGGGTGCGCGAGACCACCAGCGATGCCTATCCCCGGCCGGCGCCGCGGCCGGCGTTCAGCGTGCTCGGTCACGACCGCTGGGCCGCCGCCGGTCTGCCGCTGCTCCCGGCCTGGGACGAGACCCTCACCCGCGTCCTCCCGCAGCTCGCCGCCGCCTGGCGCTGAGCGCCCGCCGGGTGGGCGCGAGCAGTGCTGAGCGCTGCGCCCGTTCGGCGGGGTTGTCGTGAGTCCCGGGCGTCCGCACTCGCGACAACCCCGCCCATCGAGCGAGGTGGACCAGCGTGGCGCGGGGCTACCAGAGGCGGGTGCGGGTCCGGCCCGCAACCAGGCTGGCCAGCGGCCCGACCGGGTGGTGCTGCCCGGCGTCCTTGCGGGTGCCGACCAGGTCGGTGTCCAGGACCAGGAGGGACCCGTCCGGCGCCTCGAAGTCGGCGTCGGCGAACCGCACCTGCGGCAGGTCCGCACCGGTGACCACGCCGGACAGCGCGGAGCCGAGGGAGTCGGGAACGGTGGCGTGCAGGTACACCCGCTCACCTTCGTCGGCGACGGAGAAGGAGGCCGGGCCCTCGACGACGCGGGGGTCCTGCTCGAGCTCGTAGGCGAGCGCCCCGTTCACGTAGGCGTTGGCGCGGAGGTAGGCGGGCTGCCCGACGCCGCGGAACCGCTCGTGGTCGCCGACGTTCTGCTTGAGCCGGTCCAGGTACTCCGCAAAGCTCCCGGGGAGCCCGTCGTAGCCGGTCGTCCCGAACCTCGCCAGGCCGTGGCCCCTGCTCCCGGGCGCGAAGGCGCGGTCGAGGTCGCCACCGAGGAAGACGTTGCCGAAGTAGCGGTCGTCGCCGCCCTCGACCACGGCGAAACCCGCGACCTGCGTGCTGTGCGGGCGGTGGTAGGGGGTCGCCCGGTCCAGGACGGCCTGCAGGTGCACCGCACCGCCGATGAGGTTGTGAACGAACGCGCCGCCCTGGCTGAACAGCTCCAGCGCGACCGGGGACGCGAGGACGTTGTGGTCGACCGTGTACGGGCCGTGGCTGACCTCGATGAACAGGTCGCGCGTGTTCGCGTAGAAGAGGTTGCGGGTGACCCGTGTGCCCTGGGTCTGCCAGTCCAGCCAGGTGCCGAGCGTGCAGTCGTGGATGCGGTTGTGCTCGATCGTCACGTCGATCGCGGCGTGCAGTTTGATGCCGCCGATCTCGTAGCCGTAGAACTCGCGCTTGGTCGCGATCGAGTGGATGTGGTTGTCCTCGATGGTCGAGAACACACAGCCGAGGTGCCCGACGATGCCGTTCTGCCCGCAGTCGTAGATGGTGTTGCGCCGGACCACGTGCGAGCCGATGTGCTCGCGGTCCCAGCCGATCTGGCGGGCGGCGAAGACAGACTCGAGCTGGTACTGGTAGCCCGGCTTGTCGCCGCGCTCGGTGGAGTGGTTGTGCCCGGTGGAGGCCTCCTTGCCGAGGGAGACCGCTGAGCACTTCGCGTCGTGGATGACGTTGTCCTCGATGATCCAGCCCTTGGCCCAGTTCGGACCGATCAGACCCGGCTGGTCTGCCGTCGGCGGCGCCCACGGGGTGGCGGCCTGGGCCAGCTCGAACCCGCGCACGGTGATGTAGTCCAGGTGGTGCTCGGTGGGGTAGAAGACCGAGCGGCGCACGTTGATCTCGACGAGCTCGGCGTTGGGGTCGGCCGCGCCGACGTTGGCCCAGATGGTCGTGGACTGCTCGCCGACCTCGGCGTACCAGACGTGCGTGGTCCAGTCGGGGTCCGCGATCGGCTGCGGGAGCCCGGTCCAGCCGTCGACGTCCTCGGTCCGCGTCGGGGGGTTCGTGACGCCGGCGCGGTCGGGGACCTCGTAGAGACTGCGGCCGGCGAGGTAGACCTCGCCCAGGTGCTTGCGCTCGCCGTTCGGCGGCACGACGAGCCAGTCCCCGTCCACCACCTCGGCGAACGGGTTGACGTCGCCGAAAAGCGCGTTCGGGACCTCGGCGCGCCACACGCCGCCGTCCTCGGCGGTCCAGCCGGTGACCCGCTCCGAGCCCTTGATCACCGCGTGCTCGCCCTCGGCCACCTCGTAGGTGATCCGCCGGCGGTCGCTCAGCCCGCCGCGCGCGGGCCTGACCCACTCGCGGTACTCGCCCCCGTGGACGCGGACGGTGTCGCCGGGGTGGGCGAGCGCGGCGGCTCGGTTGATCGTCGCCAGCGGGGCCTGCGCGGTGCCGTCGCCGGTGTCGGATCCGGTCACGGCCACGTGGAAGACGGTCATCGAACAGGTGCCCTTCGTCGCGGGATCAGCCTGGGGTGCAGGCGGACCGGCCCGACCGTACCGACCGCGGCGACCGGCGCCGGCCGGTCGCGGCGCACGGTCCCCCCACCGACCGATCGGTCGACCCCGCCCGGGGATGGCGTCGGCCCGTCGCCGGGTTGGGCCGGGCATGGACATCGACCTGCGCGGCAGGCGCGCACTCGTCACCGGCTCGACCGGCGGCATCGGACTGGCGACCGCGGTCGGCCTCGCCCAGGTCGGGGCCGCGGTCGTCGTCAACGGGCGGACCGCGGACCGGGTGGACGCGGCCGTCAACGCGGTCCGGGACGCGGTGCCCGGTGCCGAGGTGACCGGTGCCGCCGCCGACGTCGGGACGGCCGAGGGGGTCGCCTCGCTGGTGGCGGCGGTTCCGGACCTCGACGTGCTGGTGAACAACACCGGCGTCTTCGTGCCCCGGCCGTTCGCCGAGCTGACCGACGAGGACTGGGACGGCGTCTGGGCGACGAACGTGATGAGCGGCGTGCGGCTGTCCCGCCACCACGCCCCGCGGATGGCCGGGCGCGGCTGGGGCCGGATCGTCTTCGTCAGCTCCGAGTCGGCGCTGCAGATCCCGCCGGAGATGGTCCACTACGGCGTCACCAAGACCGCCCAGCTGGCCGTGGCCCGCGGTCTCGCGGAGAGCTACCCGGCCACCGGGCTGACCGTGAACTCGGTCCTGCCCGGCCCGACCGCGACCGAGGGCTTCGAGGCGATGCTGGCCGAGTCCGCCCGCGAGCAGGGGATCAGCGTGGACGAGGCCGGGCGGCGGTTCATCGCCGAGCACCGGTCGACCTCGCTGCTGGGCCGGCCGGCGACGGTGCAGGAGGTCGCCAACCTGGTCGTCTACGTCTGCACCCCGGCCGCGTCGGGGACCAACGGTTCGGCGCTGCGGGTCGACGCGGGCGTGGTCCGCGCCATCGCCTGACCCGGGCTCCCGGGCTCCCCATCCGTCGAGTGGCGAGTTCGTCCCGCTCAGCGGGACGAACTCGCCACTGGATCCGCCCACCCGGTGGCCGTCGTCCACCGAGTGGGCGCCCGGGCCGGGGCCGCGCCGGGCGCGCGGCTGCACTGACGGCGTGGCCAGCGATGCGGACCGGGCCGTGCTGGCGCTGGCCGACCGGCAGGGCTCGGTCGTCTCCGCCGCCCAGGCCCGATCCTGCGGCCTGTCGGGCAGCGCGATCGGCCGGCGGGTCTCCTCCCGCGAGTGGCGGCTGCTGCACCGCGCGACCTACCGGGTGAGCGCGCTCCGGCCGGACCGGGCGACGGCGGTGTGGGCCGCGCACCTCGCGGTCGCCGACTCCGCGGTGGCCGGCGGCGCGGCGCTGTGGCGGCTCGGCCTGCTGCCCGAGCCGCCGGCCGTCCCGCAGGTGGTCGTCCGGACGGGCTGGCGCGGTACCGCCCCGACCGGAGTGCGGGTCACCCGGTCCAGCCCGTTCCTGCGGTCGACCGTGCTGGTGGGCGGGATGCGGACGGTCCGGTGCGAGACCGCCGTTGTGCAGTTCCTCGCGAGCGGGGCCGTCGACGGGCCGGCGGTCCTCGACCGGGCGCTCCAGCTGGGCCGGGTCGGCCTGGCCCAGCTCGACGAGGTCCTCGAGGCTGCGTCCCCCGGTCGGGGTCTCGCGCGCGCCCGGGCGCTGGTCCACGCGGCCGCCGACGGCGCGGCCTCCGAGGCCGAACGCCGGCTCGGCCGGGCGCTGACGGCGGCCGGGATCACCGGCTTCCGCCGCAACGCCCGCGTCGGGCGGTACGTCGTCGACCTGGCGTTCCCGGCCCACCGGCTCGCGGTCGAGGTCGACGGCTGGGCCTGGCACACCGACCCGGACCGCTTCCAGAGCGATCGGGCCCGGCAGAACGCGCTGGTGCTGGCCGGGTGGACCGTGCTCCGGTTCACCTGGTCCGACGTCAGCGAGCGCCCGGACCGGGTGGTGGCCGAGATCCGGCGGGCCCTGGGCTGAGAGGGCGATCGAGTGGCGACTTCGTCCCGCTCAGCGGGACGGGGTCGCCACTGGACGCCGCCCGACGGGGGTCAGGAGGCGAGCAGGTCCGTCGCTTCGCCGGCGTCCGCGGAGCCGAGCGCCAGGAACGCGTCCATCACGTACAGGCAGCGCTGGGCCGACGCGTCCTGCGACGTCGCCGTCCGGGCGAGCAGGCCGTGCCGCTCGATGCCGACCGCGAGCGCGGCCTCGTCGGTGGCGAACCGGTCCACCCAGCCCTGCACGATCGCCAGGTCCGCCTCCGGGTGGAACTGCACCGCGAGCGACCGGCCGATGGTGAACGCCTGCGGGCAGAACCGGTCCGCGGCCAGCAGCCGGGCGCCGTCCGGGACCGTGAAGCGGTCGTCGTGGTACTCCAGCCATGGGCCGGCGAGCACCGGGTCCGCGCCGTCGGCCGGGACCAGGTCGTACCAACCGACCTGCGTGGTGGGCATCCGGGTGACCGTGCCGCCGAGAGCCTTGGACATCGCCTGGGCGCCGAAGCAGATCCCGAGCACGCGGGCCCCACCGGTGACCGCGGCGGCGATCCAATCGACCTCCGCCGTGATCCAGCGCCGGTTGGGCGAGGCGGGGTCGTCGAACTCGATGACCGAGTGCGAGGAGCCGAGGACGACGACCACGTCGAACCCGTCCGGCGACGGGAGGTCCACCGGGCGTTCGGTGCCGAGCAGCACCGTCTCCAGCCGGTAGCCGCGGTCGGCCAGGTACCGCCCGACCCAGCCGGGCGAGGAGGTGTGGTGGTGGGCGACGATCAGCGCCCTGCCGGCGGTGACGCGGCCGGCGGTGGGCACCACCGGGGCGGCGGCCGGGCCGGCGACGGGGCCGGTCATCAGCCCGCGAGGGCGTCGACGTAGGTGCGGCACGCCGCGTAGTCCGGCAGCAGCCCGGCCTCGCGCGCCTCGGCCAGCGACGGGGCGCCCTGGTCCTTGGGGGACAGCAGCGGCTCGATGTCGGCAGGCCACGCGATGCCGATCGCGGGGTCCAGCGGGTCCACCCCGTGCTCCCCGGTCGGGTTGTACCCGGTGGAGCACAGGTAGGTGACGACCGCGTCGTCGGTGAGCGCCAGGAAGGCGTGGCCGAGGCCCTCACCGAGGTAGATCGCCCGGCGGTCGGCGGTGTCGAGCACGACGGAGTCCCACCGGCCGAAGGTCGGCGACCCGACGCGGATGTCGACGGCCACGTCCAGCACCGCGCCGGACAGGCAGGTCACGTACTTGGCCTGGCCCGGGGGCACGTCGGCGAAGTGGATCCCGCGCAGCGAGCCGCGCCGGGACACCGAACAGTTCGCCTGGGCCAGCTGCAGCGGGTGCCCGGCGGCAGCCTCGAGGTCCGCCGACCGGTACCACTCGAGGAACACGCCGCGGTCGTCGCCCAGGACCTTCGGGGTCAACTCGAACGCGTCGGCGATGGCCAGGTCTCGTCGCTGCACGTCGCGCGACCTTACGGGAGCAGGCGGCCTGCGCGCCGCGCGCGCGACCGGGCCGGTGGACCGGAGGCCGACCGGTCGGATGCCCGCCCGCGACGCATCCGGCGGTCAGCGGTCCGCGGTCAGCGGTCAGCGGTCCAGTGCGTGCTGCCAGTCAGCGGTCCAGTGCGTGCTGCCGCCACCCGGGCGGCACCCGGTAGTAGGAACGGGCCAGCTCCTCGCGCACCCGCAGGTAGGCGGCCGACGTCCCCGGCAGGACGTGCTCGACCGGCCGGCTGGCCAGCAGGTCCACCGTCGACAGGTCGGTCACGATCTCCGGGTCGGCGACGATGCGCCGCGCCGGGCCGCGCGCCGCGGCCGTCGCCGCCCGGCCGCGCAGGCTGCGGAGGCGGTCGGTCGCCGTCGGCCCGAGGACGCGGGCGACCCGGGCCTTGGACTCCAGCACTGTCACCCGGCGGCGCTCGGCCATCCCCGGCCGGTGTCGGAACCCCTCGCCGACCAGCCCGGTGACCAGGTCCGCGGCCGCAGCCGCCCCGTTGTCCCGCGCGAGGTGCTCGGCGACCGTCGTCAGGTCCGAGCGCACCTTCGGGTCCAGCAGCCGCGACAGCTGCAGCGGCACCGCGGCCCGGTCGGCGGCGTACAGGCCGACGCCGGTGGCCGCCGCCCACCGCCCGCGCGCAGCCTGGTCGTCGGTGCGGGTCGACTTGGGGACGAACAGGGTCGGGACGCCGGTGAGCAGCAGCTCGTGGAACCCGTTGTAGCCGGCCTCGGCGACCGCGGCCTCGAAGGCGTCGAGGTAGGCGGCCAGCGGGTAGACGTCGCCGATCACGTGCAGCCGGTCGGTCTGCGCGGCCCGGACCTCCTCGACCAGGATCGGGGTGCGGACCAGCGCGATCTGCCAGTCGGTGCCGGCCAGGAGCTGCTGCACCACGGTCCCGGCGGCCGAGGACCACCACCCCTCACCCGGTCGCCGCGGCTTGTGCGCCCAGCCGCCGAGGTTGACCAGCACCGCCGGCCGGCCCGGCTCCAGGCCGAGACCGCGCAGCGCCTCCGCCCGGTCCAGCTGCGGCAACCGGCCCATCCCGGTGACCGGTGCGACCCGGACGGCGTCGGTGCGCCGCGCGGTCGCGCCCCGGTCGGCCGCAGCGGCGAGGTCGCCCGGCTCCACGATCGCGTCGAAGAACGGCGCGGCGCGCAGGGCGGCCGTGTTGGTCCCCGGCTGCCACATCCCGCGGCGGAACCACACGAAGGCGACGTCGGGCAGCAGCGCCCGGGCGCGCAGCAGCCCCAGGTAGGGCACGACCCCGTCGAAGCCGACGACGCGGGCGCCGGTCTCGCGGACCACGGCGACGAGGCGGTCGCGCAGGTAGCCGTGCCACTCTGGCACCGGCATCCAGTTGCGGTGGTAGCTCGGTGCGTACTCCCCGCGCGGCACCGACCGCCCGCCGGTCGCCGCCGCCCCGGCCGCGAGCACCTGCGTGATCGCGGTGGACAGCGAGAACAGCACGGGATCGGCGACCGGGGCCAGCGCCGAGCCGATGGCGACCTGCCGGGACAGGTGCCCCATCCCGGTGCCGTTGGTCGTCATCTGCAGGACGACGGGCGCTGCCGTCACCGGTGCTCCGTTCG
>CAXTBU010000035.1:0-1546 GCA_964242885.1 uncultured Actinomycetales bacterium | reverse complement strand
CCGGGGCCGGGTGGGCCGGATCCGCCGCCGGCCGGCGCGGAGTCGAGCACCTCGCGGACGAGGCGGGCGAAGGCGGGGCCGACCACCGACGGTGCCACCTCCCCGGCGCGGGCCAGCGCGGCGGCTCGGGCCACCGGAGCGGCCGGGCCGGTCAGCCGGTCCACCGCGGTCCGCAGCGCACGGGCCAGCTCCGGCGCGTCGCCCGGCGGCGACTCCAGGCCCCAGTCCGCGCCGGGCGGGACGTCGCCGGTGGTGACGACGGGGACCCCGAAGGTCAGCGCCAGCAGCTCGGCGCCGGAGTTCAGCGGCGCGAGGTTCGCGACGACGGCGACGTCGGCGGCGCGCAGCACGACCTGGACCTCGTCGTCGGGCACCGCCAGCGGCAGGCAGACGACGTCGCGGGACCGGGCGAACCGGCGCAGCAGCGCCGCGGTGTCCGCGTCGGCCGGACCGGGTCGGGCGCGGACCGGGCCGGGCCCGACCCCGTCGACCGCGCCGGCCACCACGAGTCGGTACCGCCCGGGCGCGGTGGCGGCCAGGGTCTCGAAGGCGTCGGCGAGCACGGCCAGTCCCTTGTACGGCTGGATGCGGCCGAGTGCGGCGAACACGACCGCGTCCGCCGGGAGGCCGAGCAGCTGCCGGGCCCGGGCCCGCGTCACGGTGTCCGGGTAGGCGCCGGCGTACGACGGGTGCGGCACGCAGCGGACCCTGCCCGGGTCCAGCGGGGTGCTCGCCGCGATCAGCTCGGGGGTGCGCGGGTTCATCACGTGCACGACGTCGGCCAGCTCGGCGGCGGCCCGGCGCAGGGCCAGCTCGGCGTCGGGGAACCGGGGGCGGTGCGGTGCCCGGTTGTGCACGGTCCACACCACCCGGGCGCCGGCCGTGCGGGCGGTCCGCAGCGCGGTGACGACCTCGTCGACCGCGGCTGCGGCGCCCGCGGGGTCCCGGGCGGTCGCGGTCACCCGGTGCAGCCAGTGCAGGTGGACGACGCAGCCGACCGAACCGCCCGTCAGGTCCTGCAGCCGGGTGGCGAGCGCGGCCGCCGCCGCCGCGTCCGGCACCGCGACCGGGAGCACGCGGGCGTCCGGCAGGTCCCGGTAGAGCAGGCCGGCGAACGGGTTGGCGCGGGCGGGCGGGGTCGCGGCGAGCACGGCGGGCGCGGGGTCCCGGCCGTCGGGCCAGCCGGCGGCGGCCAGCACCCGCTGGGCGTCGGTCGCGGCGGCGGCCGGGTCGGTGCCGAGCAGACGCGGGACGATCACCGCCGTCGCCTCCGGTGCGGCAGCCGGCGGTCCAGAACCTGCGCCTCGTCCAGGGGCAGGTCGGTCAGGTCCGCCAGGCCGGCCAGGTCGGCGGGGGTGGCGGCGTCGGCCCGGTACCGGCCCTGTGCCGCGGTGAGCAGCGCTCCGGTCCGCGGACCGGGGTCGGCCAGCCAGGCGGCGAGCGCGGCGTCCAGAGCACCGCTCGCGGCGCTCCCGACGCCGGCCGGGGCGAGGGCGGCGCCGGCGGCGTCGGCGAGCCGGGCCCGCTCGGCGTCGCGGACGGCCAC
>CAXTBU010000034.1:20586-31713 GCA_964242885.1 uncultured Actinomycetales bacterium | reverse complement strand
GCGAGCTCGCGGTAGAGCGGTGAGCTGTCCACCAGCTCGTCGTGGGTGCCGACGGCCACCACGGCGCCGCCGTCCAGGACGACGATCCGGTCCGCGTCGACCACGGTGGACAGCCGGTGCGCGATGACCAGCACGGTGGTGTCCGGCCCGATCGCCGCCACCGCCCGGGCCAGCGCCTCCTCGTTGCGGGCGTCCAGCGACGCGGTGGGCTCGTCCAGCAACAACAGCGCCGGGCGGGCCAGCAGTGCGCGGGCGATGGCGAGGCGCTGGCGCTGCCCGCCGGACAGCAGGATGCCGTCGTCACCCACCTGGGCGGCCAGCCCGGCCGGGCTCCGGGTCACCAGCTCGCCGAGGTTGACCTGGTCCAGCACGGCCAACAGCCGGTCGTCGCCCGCATCGGGCGCGCCGAGGAGCAGGTTGTCCCGCAGGCTGCCCGCCAGCGCCGGCGCGTCCTGCTCGACGTAGGCCATCCGGGAGCGCAGCTCGCCGCGGTCGAGGTCGCGGACGTCGGAACCGCCGACCAGGACCGTGCCGGCACCGACGTCGTAGAACCGCTCGACGAGTGCGAGCACCGTCGACTTGCCCGCGCCGGACGGGCCGACCAGCGCGGTGCGGTGGCCCGCGGGTGCGGTGAAGCTCGCCCGGCGCAGGACGGGGAGCGGATCGCCGTCCTCGGCGGCGTAGCCGAAGTCGACGTCGCGGAACTCCACGCTGACCGGCGCGGAGCCGATCGGGCGCGTGGCGTGCACCCGGTCGGTCGCGGTCTCCTCCGGCAGCGCGAGGACCTCCTCGACGCGCGAGAGGGCACCGAGCCCGGTCTGGATGGTCGTCAGCGCGCCGACGCCCTGGCCCAGCGGCTGGACGAGCAGGAACAGCAGCAGGACGAACGCCACCAGGTCGGCCACCGAGATGGTGCCGGCGGCCACCCGGGCGCCGCCCACCCCCAGCACGGCCAGGAAGGCGCCCTGCACGGCGATGGACGCCAGCGGTCCCAGCAGGGCCTGCAGCCGGGCCAGTCGGAGCCCGGCCTGGAACGCCTCGTCAGCGAAGACCGTGACCGCAGCGGACTCCCGGTGCTCGGCCCCAGCGGCCCGGATCGTGCGGACCCCGGACAGCGCGCGCTCCACCCCGGCCGTCATCGTCCCGACCGCCGTCTGGGCGGCCAGCGACGCCGGGCGGACGCGGCGGACCACGGCGATCGCCCCGGTGAAGCCGATCCCGACGGCGAGCACCGTGATGCCCAGCAGTGCCCGGTCGACCACGGCCATGGCCACCAGGGCGCCGACCGCGATGACGACCCCCGACAGCAGGTTGACCAGCCCGGAGGTCACCACGGCGCGCAGCAGCGTCGTGTCGGCGCCGACCCGGGAGATCAGGTCCCCGGAGCGGCGCCGGTCCAGTTCGGCCACCGGCAGGCGCAGCAGGCGACGCACCAGCAGGGTCCGGGTGCCGAGTACCACGGCCTCGCCGGTGCGCTGCAGCAGGTAGCTCTGGATGCCGGACAGCGCGGCCGCCAGCACCAGCGCGACGACCAGCAGCGTGGCCGTGGCCCGCACCGGCTGGTCCTGCTGGATGTCGCCGATGACCCGGCGCACCAGCAGCGGCTGGGCCAGCGCCGCGCCGGCGTTCGCGAGCGCCAGCAGTCCGGCTGCGGCCAGCGCGGCCCGGTGCGGTCGCAGCAACTGGCGCAGCGTGCCGAGGCCCGCCCGGCGGTCCGGCGGTGCATCGGCCACCACGCCATCGTCGCTCACCGCCGCCCGGCGCAGCCGTCGCCCCCGCGATCAGCGAGGCCGTCGACCGGTGTCGGCGGCGCCTCGTGCACGGCTGCGGTCAGCTGATCTCGTTGGTCTGGGGACTCACGGCCTCACCTCGATCGTGATCGTCGCCTCGCCGGTGCCGGGGAAGCGGGAGCAGAAGGTGGCGGCGCTGACCGTGATGCGATCCCGCCCGGCCGCCCGATAGACGTGTTCGACGTCCTGCACCACGACGCCCGGCCGTGGTTGCTCGTGCGGGTCCGGTGCAGCGCAGGCCGGCCCTGCCCTGGTCGTCTCGCCGTCGAGCTCGAAGCTGCTGATGGTCGGCACCTTCAGCGAACCCGACGCCATGAACCGCAGGTGCAACCGCTGACCCACGCGCACCGACCCGCAGTCCGCGGCGATGTCGACGGTCACCTCGTTCGTTGCGCTGACGTTCGAGGGTGCGCCGGAAGGCGGAAGCGCGACGGGCTGCTCCCCGCCGGCACAATCTGCGCCGCCCTCTGCAGCGGGCACTGCAGCGGGCACTGCAGCGGGCACGACAACGGGCCCCGTAGGCGGCCCGGTCGTGGACTGTGCGCAGGCGGACAGCAGCGCGAGCACCAGCAGGCCAACGGCGAGGCGGGTCACCCGCCTGAGACGTCGGGGGCCCTCCCGCGGTTCCCGCCGCCGTCGGTGTCACCCGACCTGGGGCTCGACGACGCCCGGGCCCACCAGCCCGCGGAGCACGCGACGGCCGGCGGCGTACCCGGCGGCCGCGGCGGGCAGGGCGCCCGCCCGGCCGGAGAGCAGGACGGTGACCCCGCCCGGCCCATCGGCGCCGCGGTCAGCCGCGGAGGGGGCGCGGTCGGCGAGGCGGACCAGCGTCTGGCGGGCGACCGCATCGGTGGAGTCCAGCACCGCGGTGCCGGGCGGCAGCGCCGCCTGGATGCGCTCGCGGACCAGCGGGTAGTGCGTGCACCCGAGGACGACGGCCGAGGTCCCGGGGCGCGTGGCCGCGGCCGCGGCGGCGATCGCGGCGTCCACCGCGGCGGCGTCGCCGGCCTCGACCGCGGCCGCGAAACCGGGGCAGGCGACCTCCTGGACGGCGACGCTCGAGGCGAACCGGGCGATCAGGCCGCGCTGGTACGGACTGCCCGTCGTGCTCGGCGTCGCCCACACCGCGACCCGCCCGCCGGTTGCCGCGGCCGGCCGGATCGCCGGGACCGTGCCGATCACCGGTACGGCCGGCTCGAGCCGGGACCGGACCGTCGACAGCGCGCGGACCGAACCGGTGTTGCAGGCGATGACGACGGCGTCCGGGCGCAGCGGCACGGCCGCGTCGACGCCGGCCAGCACCCGCTCGGTCACCTGTTCGACCGACCGCGACCCCCACGGCATGTGGTCGGGGTCCAGCGACAGCACGAGGTCCAGGTCCGGCCGAGCGGCCAGCAGGGCGGCGGCGAAGCCGAGCAGACCCAGCCCGGAGTCGACCAGGGCGACCTTGGTGCGCCCGCCCGTCACGCGGTCGCCCCGGCCTCGTCCGGAGGGCCGCCGGCGAATGTTCCGGCAGCGGCCGGGCGGACCAGCTGGGGACCGTTGTTCCGGACGTTGTTCACCGCGGTGGACACCTCGGTCGGCTCCAGGGCCGGCTCCGGCACGGCGGCGAGCAGCTCGCGCACCCGGTCGGGGTCCGTCAGCGAGGGGTCCAGCCAGTCGCCGGCCAGCTCCGGGGTCAGCAGCACCGGCGAGCGCTCGTGGATGTGCCCGAGCGCGTCCGGCGCGGTGGTCGTGAGCACCGTGCACGACCACACCCACCGGGCGGGGTCGTCGGGGTCCAGCGCCGGGTCCGGCCACAGCTCGTACAGCCCCGCGAAGGCGAGCAGCGCGTTCCCGCGGTGCAGGAAGTACGGCTGCTTGGCCTTCTGCCCCTCGCGGACCTCCCACTCGAAGTAGCCGTCGGCGGGCAGCAGGCAGCGGCGGCGTGCCGCGGCGGCCTTGAACGCCGGCTTCTCGGTGATCGTCTCGGCGCGGGCGTTCACCAGCCGGCTGCCGATCTTGATGTCCTTGGCCCAGCTGGGGACCAGCCCCCACCGCACGGTGCGCAGCTGCCGGACCGGCTCGGCCGCCGCCGGTGCGGCCGGTGCGTCGGCGGCCGGTGCGTCCGCGGCCGGTGCGTCTGCGGCTTGACCGCGCGGCGTGCGGTCCAGCACCACCCGCACCTGCTGGGTGGGCGCGACGTTCCAGCTCGGGGCGAGCTGCTCGCCGACCGTCTCGGCGACAGCGAAGGCGTTGACCAGGTCGGCGTCGGTGGTCGAGCTGGCGAATCGGCCGCACATGCCCCCAGTCTCCGGCCTGCTCGGCTCGGCGGTGCGCGCCGAGCACCTAGGTTGACGCCCGACGCGGGGTGCCACCGCACAGGCGGTGGCTGAGATCACACCCGTTGAACCTGCCTAGTTAGCACTAGCGAAGGGACGTCGCCCTCGTGGCTGCTCCGATATCTGCCGTCGACATCGGCGGCACGCTGGAGGCCCTGCGTCAGCGGACACCGCTGGTCCAGTGCCTGACCAACATCGTCGTCGCGCAGTGGACGGCCAACGTCCTGCTCGCGGTCGGGGCCGCCCCGGCCATGGTCGACAACCCCCACGAGGCCGCGCAGCTCGCCGCCGTGGCCGGCGGTGTCCTGGTGAACCTGGGCACCCCCTACGACGACACGGTCGCCGGGATGGAGCAGGCGGCGCGCGCCGCGAACAGCGCCGGCCGCCCGTGGGTGCTGGACCCGGTGGCCGCGGGCGTGATGGCGTGGCGCACCGGCATCGCGACTCACCTGCTGGCCGAGTTCAGCCCGACGATCCTGCGGGGCAACGCCTCGGAGGTCATCGCGCTGGCCGGCGGGGCCGGTGGACGCGGCGTGGACTCCACCGACGCACCGGAGGCCGCCGTGGACGTCGCCGGGCAGCTGGCCGCCGAGCACGGCATCGTCGTCGCCGTCAGCGGCCCGGTGGACCACCTGACGGACGGCGAGCGCCTGGTCCGGGTCGCCAACGGCCACCCGTGGCTCACCCAGGTGACCGGGGTCGGGTGTGCGCTCGGCGCGATGATGGCCGGCTTCGCCGCCGTCGTCGACGACCCCCTGCTCGCCGCCGCCGCGGCGACCGCGACCCTGACCGTCGCCGCCGAAGACGCCGCGCAGGCGGCCACCGGCCCCGGGTCGTTCGCCGTGGCGCTGCTCGACGCGCTCGCCGGCCTCGCGCCGGACGACCTCGCGGCGCGCGTCGAGCTGTCCTGAGGTGACCCGGACCGGCGTGGACCTCTCGCTGTACCTGGTCACCGACACCGCCCTGTGCGAGCCAGCCGGGGTGGCCGCGACCGTCGCCGCCGCGGTGGCCGCCGGGGTGACGGCGGTGCAGCTGCGCGACCCCACCGCCGACGACGACCAGCTCGTCGCCCTCGGTCGGGCACTGGCCGGCGTGCTGTGCGGCACCGGCGTGCCGTTGCTGGTCAACGACCGGGTCGACCTCGTCGCTGTGATCGGTGCGGACGGCGCACACGTCGGCCAGGGCGACACCGACCCGCTGCGGGCACGGCGGCTGCTGGGACCGGACGCCCTCCTGGGCCTGTCCGTGCAGACCGTCGAACACGTGGCCGCGGCCCGGCAGGTCGGGACCGGCGTCCTGGACTACCTCGGGGTCGGGCCGGTGTGGGCACAGACCACCAAACCCGACGCCGCCGTTCCGGGGGGCCTGGCGCGGGTGCGCGAGGTCGTCGCCGCCAGCCCGTGGCCCTGCGTCGCGATCGGCGGCATCGACGCCGCCCGCGCCGGCCAGGTACGGGCGGCCGGGGCCGCCGGGATCGCCGTGGTGAGTGCGATCTGCGGCCGACCCGACGTGGGCGCCGCGACCCGCCTGTTGCGGGCCGCCTGGGCCGGACACCCGTTGCCGGCCGCGAGGACCTTCCGGTGAGAGCACCGCACACTGCCCCGCCTGCCGCCCCGCCCGTGGCGCTGACCATCGCCGGCAGCGACCCGTCCGGCGGCGCCGGCATCCAGGCGGACCTCAAGACGTTCAGCGCGCTCGGGGCCTACGGGTGCGCGGTGCTCACCGCCCTGACCGCGCAGAACACCCAGGGCGTCACCGGCACGCACCCGGTGCCCGCCGGATTCGTCACCGAGCAGCTGGACACCCTGGTCGCCGATGTCGACCTGGACGCGGTGAAGATCGGGATGCTCGCCACCGCGGACGTGGCCGAGGCCGTGCAGCGGTTCCTCGAGTCCTCGCCGTGCCCGATGGTCGTGCTGGACCCGGTGATGGTCGCCACCAGCGGCGACCGCCTGCTCGCCGACGACGCGGTGGAGGCGGTGCGGCGCCTGCTGCCGCTGGCCTCGATCATCACGCCCAACACCGCCGAGGCCGCCGTGCTGCTGGACACCGCCGTCGCCGACGACGTGTCAACCATGGCGCGGCAGGCCGCCGCGCTGCTCGACGCGGGTGCGGTCCGCGTCCTGCTCAAGGGCGGGCACCTGACCGGCGCCGACGCCGTGGACGTGTACGCCGGGCCGGAGGGCGAGCGCCGGTTCAGCGCCCCGCGGGTGTCCACCCGCAACACCCACGGCACCGGCTGCACCCTGTCCTCGGCCCTGGCGGCGCTGCGTCCGCAGCGCGACTCCTGGCCCGCCGCGGTCGGCGCGGCCAAGGACTACCTGACCGGTGCGATCGCCGCCGGCGGCGAGCTGCGCGTGGGGCACGGCAACGGACCGGTCCACCACCTCTCCCGCCTGTGGAGCACCCGATGACCTTCACCGACGACGCCTGGGCGGCCATCGCGGCTGTCCGGCGGGCCATCGACGGCCACCCCCTGCTCACCGGTCTGCACGACGGCACGCTGGACCGCGGGGTGTTCGTGGGGTACCTGGCCCAGGACGCCCAGTACCTCGCCGCCTACGGCCGCGTCCTCGCCGGCTGCGCCATGCAGGCGACCGACGCTGACGAGACCGCCTTCTGGGCCGAACGCGCCCACGAGTCGGTCGCTGTCGAGCGGGCGCTGCACCAGAGCCACCTGGCCGGCGCCCAGCCCGCCGAGCCGTCGCCGACCTGCCTGGGCTACACCTCCTACCTCTGGTCGCTGTCCGCACAGGGCTCCTACCCGGTCCTGGTCGCGGGCCTGCTGCCCTGCTTCTGGATCTACGACGACGTCGGCCGCCGGTTCAGCGAGCAGGCCGGAGACCTGAGCCGGCACCCCTACGGCGACTGGATCGCCACCTACGGCGATCCCGCCTTCACCGAGGCCACCGGGCAGGTCCGGGAGATCACCGACCGGCTGGCGCAGGAGTCGGGGCCGCAGGTGCGCCACCGGATGCTGGCCGCGTTCGTCACCGCCAGCCGCTACGAGTGGATGTTCTGGGACGCGGCCTGGCGGGGCGAGGGCTGGCCGGTGTAGGTCAGCCGCGGAGGCGTGCCGAGTCGAGCCCTCCGGCGGCGTCGGCCACCGCGCGGAGGACGCGTCGTTGACGTGGACGTCCGCGCGCCACCGGACCTCGCCTACGGTTGGCGCCGGTGCGCCGGGAAGTCTGGTCGACAAGGTCTGACCCGACCGCAGGAGACGCCGTGACCCCGCCCGATCGCCGCCGTGCCGACACGCCGGTGCCCGGACTGTTCAGCTCGCTCCCGACCCCGGAGCTCGGACGGCTCGCCGAGGTGCTGCGCAAGGAGACCGTCGGCGGAGCACTGCTCCTGGTGGCCACGGTCGTCGCGCTGGCGTGGGCGAACTCGCCGTGGGGCGGCGCGTACGCGGCCCTGCGCGACACCGTCGTCGGCCCGGCCGCCCTGCACCTGGACCTCAGTTTCGGCGAGTGGGCCGCGGACGGACTGCTGGCGATCTTCTTCTTCGTCGCCGGGCTGGAGCTCAAGCGGGAGTTCGTCGCCGGGGACCTGCGCGACCTGCGCCGGGCGGCCCTGCCGGTGACCGCGGCGGTCGGCGGGATGGTCGTGCCGGCGCTGCTGTTCGTCTTGGTCAACCTGCGCACCGGTGACGGCGCGCTGGCCGGGTGGGCCGTGCCGACGGCCACCGACATCGCGTTCGCCCTCGCGGTGCTGGCGGTGATCGGCCGGTCGCTGCCGCCGGCGCTGCGGACGTTCCTGCTGACGCTGGCCGTCGTCGACGACCTGCTCGCCATCCTGGTCATCGCGCTGTTCTTCACCGCTGAGCTGTCCGTGCTGCCGCTGGTGCTTGCCGCGCTGCCGCTGGCCGCGTTCACGGTCGCGGTCCAGCGCCGGATCCGGTCGTGGTGGCTGCTGCTGCCACTCGCGGCGGCGACGTGGGCGCTGGTCCACGCCTCGGGGGTGCACGCAACGGTGGCCGGGGTGCTGCTCGGCTTCGCCGTCCCGGTCGTCCGGAGCGAGCGCGCCGGCGGGCCGGACGCGGGGCCGGGGCTGGCCGAACACTTCGAGCACCGTCTCCGCCCGCTGTCGGCCGGGGTCGCCGTTCCGGTGTTCGCGTTCCTGTCCGCGGGCGTCGCCGTGGGCGGCGCATCCGGACTGCGGACCGCGCTCACCGACCCGGTCGCGGTGGGCGTCGTGGTGGGCCTGGTCGTCGGCAAGACGGTCGGCGTCTTCGGCGCGACCGCGCTGGTCGCCCGGTTCACCCGCGCGCGGCTGGACCCCAGCCTGGCCTGGCTGGACGTGCTGGGGCTGTCGGTGCTCGCCGGGATCGGGTTCACGGTGTCCCTGCTGCTCGGCGAGCTCGCCTACGGCCCGGGCAGTGAGCGCGACGAGCACGTGAAGGTCGGCGTCCTCGCCGGGAGCCTGCTGGCCGCAGTCCTGGCCACGGTCCTGCTCCAGGCCCGCGGCCGCGTCCACCGGCGGGCGGCCCCGGACAGGTGATGGGCTGGCGGGGTCGGTCAGCCGCCCAGTTGGCCGAGGGTCACCTGCACGGTCTGCTGCTGGCCGTCCCGGACGAACGCCACCGGCACGGTCTGGCCGACGTCCAGCCCGGCCAGGACGGTGGCCAGGTCACCGGTCCCGGTCACCGGGCGGTTCGCCACGCCGACGAGCACGTCCCCGGCGCGGATGCCCGCCCTCTCCGCGGCGCCGCCCGCCGTCACCGAGCGGACGCCGACGCCGCCCGACTGCCCGTTCCGGCCGGTCACCGAACTCGCGCTGACCCCGAGCGCCGCGCGGCCGGACCGGGTCACCTTCCCGTCGGCGATCAGCTGGGGCACCACCAGGCGGACCCGGTTGGCCGACACCGCGAACCCGATGCCCGGGGCTGCGCCGCCCTGCTGCTGGTTGGCGGCGAGGGTCGGGATCCCCACCACCCGGCCGGACAGGTCCACCAGGGCTCCGCCGCTGTTGCCCGGGTTGATCGCCGCCGACGTCTGGATGGTGTCCGGCAGGGTCGCGGCGGGGGTCCCCTCGCCCGCCGGTTCGGTCACCGTCCGGCCGAGAGCGGAGACGATCCCGTCGGTGACGCTGGCGGACAGCCCCAGCGGGTTGCCCATCGCCAGCACGACCGCCCCGACCTGCACGCTGTTGGCAGCGGCGAACTGCGCCGGGCGCAGGTCGCGGACCCCGCTGACCCGGATCACCGCGAGGTCGTCCGGGGGGTAGGTGCCGACCAGGGTGGCCGGCACGGACTCGGCGGAGTTGGGGAACCGGACCCGGAACTCCCGGGCCGCCCCGACGACGTGGTTGTTGGTGACGATGTTCCCGGCGGTGTCGAACACGACGCCGGACCCCAGACCGTCAGCGGTGTCGATCTCCACGACGGACGGCAGCACCTGGCTGATGACCTGCTGGTAGGCCGACTGCAGGGCCACCGCTGGACCGGTGCCGGCCAGCGGCGGGGCGGTGGTGGCGGTGCCGCCGATCGGCGGGGCGGCCGACGGGCTGCCGGCGAGCGGGCTCGCCGACTCCGGGGTCGGGGTGAACGACGCCACCGCGGGCGGGACCGATGCCGTCGACGAGGCGCCGCCGGACGGCTCGCCGTCCAGGCCGGTGCAGGCAGCGCCGGCCAGCAGGACCGCCGCACCGACCACCGCCCCGGTCAGCCGGGAACCTGGATGCCGAACCGTGCGCTGGGTCATGCCGTTCAGCGTCATGCATCTGCGCCCCGGTGGCCACAGCCCGGCCGCTGTCCAGCGCCCGGCACCGGTGGAGCCACCCCTAGGGTCGGACCATGTCCGTGGTGAAGATCAACGCGATCGAGGTCCCCGACGGCGGCGGCCCGGAGCTGGAGCGGCGCTTCGGCGCGCGGCTCGGCGCGGTCGAGGGGACGCCCGGCTTCCTCGGCTTCGAGCTGCTCCGCCCGGTCGCCGGTGACGAGCGCTACTTCGTCTACACCCGGTGGGAGACCGACGAGGCGTTCCAGGCGTGGAGCGCCGGCAGCGGCCGGGCGGCGCACTCCGGCGAGCGAGCGCGGCCGGTCGCCACCGGGTCGAGCCTGCTGGAGTTCGAGGTGGTCCAGTCCGTGCCCGCCGGCGACGCCGGATCCGGCAACACAGCCGGCGACGCGGCCGGGGCGACCGGCGAGCCGGCTGGGGACACCCCGGGCCAGCGGCACGAGGCCGACCCGGAGACCAACGGCAGCGCCGACACCGCGGGCGCCTCCGTCGGCACGGTCTGAGCCGCGTGCCCACCGCCCTCGTCACCGGACCCACCGCCGGCATCGGCGCCGAGTTCGCCCGGCAGCTGGCCGCCGCCGGTTCCGACCTGGTCCTGGTCGCCCGGTCCGCGGACCGGCTCGCCGACCTCGCCACCCGCCTGCGCGCCGGGCACGGGGTGTCCGTCGAGACGATCGCCGCCGACCTCGGCGACCCGGTGGCACTCACCGGCGTCGCGGACCGGCTCGCCGACCCCGACCGCCCGGTCGACCTGCTGGTCAACAACGCCGGGTTCGGCCTGGCCGGCAGCTTCCTGGACCGCGACGTCGCCGAGGACCTGCACATGCTCGACGTGCTGGTCCGGGCGCCGCTGGTGCTCACCCGCGCGGCCGTGCCGCCGATGATCGCCCGCGGCTCCGGAGCGGTGCTCAACGTGTCCAGCGTCGCCAGCTTCCTGCCGCGCGGGACCTACGGGGCGATGAAGGCGTTCCTCACCAACTTCACCGAGGGGCTCGCCGCCCAGCTGGACGGCTCCGGGGTCAGGGCGATGGCGCTGTGCCCCGGGTTCGTCCGCACCGAGTTCCACGAGCGCGGCGGCATCGACGCCTCGGTGTACCCCCGCCGCAGCTGGCTGACCGCCGAACGGGTCGTCCGCGAGGGGCTGGCCGACCTCGCCGCGGGCAAGGTCGTGTCCATCCCCGGGCCGCTGTACAAGGTGGTCACCGGCGGGCTGCGGCTGGCTCCCCGGGCGCTGATCCGCCGTTACGCCCGACAGGAGCGCTGATGAGCGAGGGCATC
>CAXTBU010000034.1:18236-20486 GCA_964242885.1 uncultured Actinomycetales bacterium | reverse complement strand
GGTCGACGTCCGGGACCGGCTGCTCGGCCTGATCCGCGCCGACGCGGTGGTCCGCGGCCGGGTCACGCTGAGCTCCGGCCTGGAGGCCGACTCCTACCTGGACCTGCGCCGGGTCACCCTGTCCGGCGGAGCGGCCCCGCTGGTCGGCGCGGTGATGCTCGACCTGGTCGCGGACCTGCTCGCCGGGCCAGGCATCGACGCGGTCGGCGGCCTGACGATGGGCGCGGACCCGGTGGCGACGGCGATGCTGCACGCCGCGGCCGCTCGCGGGTTGCCGCCGCTGGACGCGTTCGTCGTCCGCAAGGCCGCCAAGGCCCACGGGCTGCAGCGCCGGATCGAGGGCCCGGACATCGCGGGCCGGCGGGTGCTGGTGGTGGAGGACACCTCGACCACCGGCGGGTCGCCACTGGCCGCGGCCGAGGCGGCCCGGGCTGCCGGCGCAGAGGTGGTCGCGGTGGCGACGATCGCGGACCGGGCGACCGGTGCGGCGCAGGCGTTCGCCGACGCGGGCCTGGAGTACCGATTCGTCTACGGGCTGGCCGAGCTCGGCCTCTGACGGCGCACCCTGCCCACCGGCCCGGTCACCGCCCCGGTCACCGGTCAGCCGGCGTCCGTCAGCGGGCATCGGTCAGCCGGCGTCGGTCAGCGGGCGTCGGTGCCGGGGGTGCCGACCTGCTCCGGCTCGGGCACCGGAGCGGCGACGGCCGGAGCGACCGGAGCTCGACGGGACTTCAGCCAGTGCCGGACGATCTCGATGCCCGGCGGGAGCACGGACACGATGACGATCGTCAGCAGCAGCAGCTCGATGTGGTCCCGCAGGAACGACACCTGGCCGAGGAAGTAGCCGGCCACCGTGACCCCGGACCCCCACACCAGCGCACCGATCGCGTCGACTGCGACGAACCGGCGGTAGTCCATCCGGGAGATGCCGGCGGTCACCGGCATGAACGTGCGGACGACCGGGACGAAGCGGGCCAGGATGATCGCCCGCGCCCCGTAGTGCTCGAAGAACGCATGGGTCTTGTCGACGAAGTCCCGCCGGAACAGCCGCGAGTCGGGCCGGTCGAACAGCGCCGGTCCCGCCCGGTGCCCGATCCAGTAGCCGAGCTGGTCACCGGCGAAGGCGGCCACGGCGGTGACCGAGGCGACCACCCAGATCGGCTGGCGGATGATCCCGTCACTGGTCAGCAGGCCCGCCGTGAACAGCAGGGAGTCCCCGGGCAGGAAGAACCCGACGAGCAGGCCGGTCTCGGCGATGATCACCAAGGCGATGCCGATGAGCGCGTAGGACCCGAAGCCCTCCAGCATGGTCTCCGGGTTGAGCCACGACGGGCCGATGGCCGGGATCGGGGTGGCCGCGAGCAGGGCCGCCGGGTTGGTCATGGCCGCGAGCCTAGGGCCGCACGTGAGGATGACCCGGGGCAAGCGCCTGCGTCGTGGACAGCTCACCGGACACTTACGTACACGGGCCGCCGGAATCGACCACGTCCACCAGGCACGATGCGCCGGGACGGCGTGCCCGGTGTACGGAAGTGTTCGGTTCGGATGGCGGCACGTGCGGTGGGAGGGGTGGCTGTGACGCCCGACTCCGATCCACCCGGGGACACCGACGGCGAGCGGGCGGTCGGGGTCGGGCCGTGGGTGGGCCCGTGGCCGGACGACCCGCGGTACGACCCGGAGCTGCTGGCCGGCGGCGACCGGCGCAACGTCGCCGACCGCTACCGGTACTGGACCGTCGAGGCGGTGGTGGCCGACCTGGACACCCGCCGTCACCCGCTGCACGTGGCCATCGAGAACTGGGCGCACGACCTGAACATCGGCTCGGTGGTCCGCACGGCCAACGCCTTCAACGTCGACGCGGTGCACGTCGTCGGCCGGCGGCGGTGGAACCGGCGGGGCGCGATGGTCACCGACCGCTACCTGCACGTCGTCCACCACCCGGACGTCGAGGACCTGGCCGGCTGGGCGGCCGCCCGGGACCTGCCGCTGCTCGGCGTCGACAACCTGCCCGGCGCGGTGCCGCTGGAGACGGCCGACCTGCCCGAGCGGTGCGTGCTGCTGTTCGGCCAGGAGGGCACCGGCCTGTCCCCGCCCGCGGTCGACGCCTGCGTCCGGCTGCTGGGGATCGCGAGCTACGGGTCGACGCGGTCGATCAACGCCGGGGCAGCCGCCGCGATCGCGATGCACGCGTGGGTCCGCCAGCACGCCGGCCCGCCGCCGGACTGAGCCCGTCGCCGGACTGAGCCCGCC
>CAXTBU010000034.1:0-18136 GCA_964242885.1 uncultured Actinomycetales bacterium | reverse complement strand
CCGCCAGCACGCCGGCCCGCCGCCGGACTGAGCCCGTCGCCGGACTGAGCCCGCCAATCGACTGACCCCGCCGGTGGACTGAGCCCGCCGCCCAGCAGACGGGACGTCAGACGGCGACGGGCGCTCGGGGCAGCGGCGGGCCGAACCGCACGGATACCCCGTCGCTGACCAGCACGCTGGCCGGTGGCCCGACCGGCTGCGGCAGGCCGGTGGCCGCGATCAGCCCGTCGTCGAGGTCGACCAGCCGGGCCCGGCGCAGCGGCCAGGTCGGGTGGTCGTTGGGCAGGTAGCGGGTCCGGCCGGTGGCGGTCCGGGTGTGCAGCCCCCAGCGCGCGGTGAGGAACGACTCCAGCGGCGACGCCTCCGGCACCGGCTCACCCACCTCGACCGTGAACCTGGTGGTCGCCCCGCACGGTGCCGGCCAGCGGCGGCGCGCGGCGTAGGCGAGTCGCTCCCCGGCACGCAGCGGCTGTACTCCGGCGGCGGGGCGGCCGTCGCGGTCCAGCCGCATCGCCGACCACGCGTACGGCACCCGCGGCCAGACCCGGGAGGCCAGCAGCGGCACCAGCCGCGTCGCGTCCAGGGTCAGGAAGACGACCCCGCGCCGGCCGAGCCGGTCGACGGAGTAGAGCCGGACGTTTGTCTCCAGGAACGAGCCGAAGAACGGCACGCCGCCGAACGGACCGAAGCCCAGCCCGACCATCCGGAACCCGATCAGCCCGATCCAGCTCGTGCCGTCGAACACGTCCGGCCGGACACCGGGGGGCATCCGGGCAGCGACGACGTCCGGGTCGACCGGCCAGTGCAGGAAGGTCGCGTCCCGCCACCACTGGGTGAGCAGGGTGGCCCGCAGCGGCCGCGGCGCGCCGGCCGTCACCGCCTCGATGAGGTCCGCGACCCCGGAGATCGACACGTCAGCACCGTAGGGCGGACAGTCGCGCGCGGGGCCGCCGGTGCCCGTTCCGATCGGTGCCGGCAGCGCAGCGCCGTTCCGCTCGCCGGCTGGCCTACCGTCCACCCGATGCCGGCCGGGCAGCCGGCGGGACGAGGGGACACGGATGGCGACGAGGCGGAACGCCGGCCGGGCCGGGCGCCGGGGCGGCGTCACCGGCCCCGCCGAGACCGGCACCGTCGCGCCGCGGCTGCGGCCGGTCGACCTGCCGGAGCTGACCGACAGCGACGCCGGCGAGCTGGCGCCGGACGCCGCCGTGGCCGCAGCCCGGTTTCCCGACCTGGACCTGGCCGGCCGGTCGCTGACCGGCCTGTCGCTCAGCGAGTGCTCGGTCACGACCGCCGCCGTGTCCGAGGCGGACCTGACCGGGTGCCGGTTCGTCGCGGTGGAGCTGTCCGGGCTGGACGGGACCGCGGTGCGGCTGGTGGCCGCGAGCTGGCGGGAGGTGGCCGTCCGCGCCAGCCGGGTCGGCGCGGCCGAGCTCTACGACAGCGTCCTGGACAACGTCGCGTTCACCGCCTGCCGACTCGGCTTCGTCAACCTCCGCGGCGCTTCCCTGACCGACGTCGTGTTCACCGACTGCACGGTCGACGAGCTCGACCTGGGCGATGCCGAGCTGACCCGGGTCGCGTTCCCGGGCACGTCCATCCGGTCGCTGGTGATCCGCGGCGCGCGGCTGGCCGACGCGGACCTGCGCGGCGCCGACCTGGCGGCGGTCGAGGGCGTCGAGTCGCTGCGCGGAGCGACGGTCACCGCCGCACAGGTGCTCGACCTCGCCCCGCTGTTCGCCGCCGCCGCCGGGCTGCGCGTCGACGAGTGAGCCCCGGCCCGGACCGCGGGGCCCGGACCGCGGGGCCCGGACCGCGGGGCCCGGGCCGCGGGGCCCGGGCGGGAGCGTGCCGTCAGCAGCTGGTCTCGTAGTCGCTGATCTCCTGCACCTTCGACGCGGACGCCGAGGTCGGGTCGAACTCGTGCCGCAGCCACTCCTCGGTCAGCTTCAGCGCGAGGTGCTTGGCGATGATCCGGCCGCCGAAGGTCAGCACCTGCGCGTTGTTGCTCAGCACGGCCCGCTCGACCGAGAACGGGTCGTGCGCGACCGTCGCCCGGATCCCCTCGACCTTGTTGGCCGCGATCGCCACCCCGATGCCGGTGCCGCACACCAGCAGTGCCCGGTCGGCGTCCCCGGCCGCGATCCGGCGCCCGGCCTCGAACCCGACGCTCGGGTAGGGCGTCGTGTCGTCGGCCGCGTGGACGCCGATGTCGACGACCTCCTTGACCCGGTCGTCGCCCTCGAGGAACGCCTTCACGGCCTCCTTGAGGTCGTAGCCGGCCTCGTCCGCCCCGACGACGATCCGCAGTGGTGCTGACAGCGTCATGCGTCCTCCTCTGTTCCGGTCGTCCGTCCGGTGACCATCCTCGGTCACAAGTCCCGCCACAGCGGTTGGGCGGCGACGCGGTGGGCCCGGTACCGGGTGAACAGCTCCTCGTAGGTGTCCCGCAGCGTGCCGGCGGGCTCGACGGTGTCCGCGGTGTCGGTCCAGTCCGCCGGCGCCGGGTGCTGCCCGGTCGCGCGCAGGTGCGCCAGGACCGCGCCGCGGGCGCCGATGCCCGCCGCCCGGGTGAGTCGGACCGGCCGGCCCAGGACGTCGGCGAACACCTGCAGCCACTCCCGGGACCGGGTGCCGCCGCCGCAGACGAACAGGTCGCCGGTCAGCCCGGCCGTCTCGAAGCAGTCCCGGGCCGCGAACGCGATGCCCTCGCACACCGCTCGGACCAGGTCCTCGCGCCGGGTGGTCAGCGAGAGCCCGGTCAGCTGTCCACGGGCGCGGGCGTCGACGAACGGCGCCCGCTCACCGGACGGCGCGAAGTAGGGCAGCACCTCGACCCCGCCGGCGCCGGGCCGGGTGGCCCGCAGCGCACCGCCGACCGCGTCGTGCCGGAGCCCGACGGTGTCCAGCACCCAGTCCAGCGAGGCGGTGCCGACCATCGCCGGCAGCGCGCGCAGCCACCGGCCCGGGGTCGGCGTGGCCAGGTGCATCCCGGCCGGCTCGCCGGCGGTGTCCACGGAGTCGAGCAGGACCTGGCAGGCCAGCGTGGTGCCGACCGTCAGCAGCCCGTCGCCGAGCTCGCTGATCCCGGCACCGAGGGCGCACGCCGGCAGGTCGAACGGCCCCGCGCTGACCGGCGTCCCCGCGGGCAGCCCGGTCAGCGCCGCACCCGCCGCGGACAGGCCGGCCAGCGGGACCGGCGTCACGACGTCGGGCAGCAGGCGCCGCCGCCCGGACAGGCCGGTCAACTCCAGCGCCGTCGCGGAGTACCCCCCGGCGGGGTCGCCGAACGGCAGCGAGGCATCGGACGGGTCGGTGGCGCGTACCCCGGTCAGCCGCTGGAAGACCGCCCCGACGCAGGTGTGCGCCGTGGCCGCCGCGTCCAGGACGGCCGGCTCCTCACGGTCGAGCGCGGCCAGGATGCCGGCCAGCGACCCGGGGAACAGCACGTTCCCGGTGGCCCGGTAGACGCCGTCCAGCACCCCGTCGCGCGCCCACCGGGTGGTCAGCCGCCCGGCGCGCCCGTCCATCCAGCTGACGGCGGGGCGCACGGCGCGGCCGTCCGCGTCGACCAGCCAGCAGCCGTCGCCCTGCCCGGTGACCGCGACCACCGCCGGCGGCGCGGCATCCGGGCCGAGCAGCGCCAGCACCCCGCGGACGACCACCCCGACGCTGTGCACGACGTCCTCGAGGTCCTGCTCCACGCGGCCACCGGCCGAGTGCGCCAGGACGGTCGGCTCCTCGGCCGAGCCGAGCAGCTCGCCGGCGTCGCCGAACAGGGCGGCCTTGGTCAGCGAGGTCCCGATGTCGACGCCGACCAGCGTCCGGCTCCCGGGGCCGGCGGCCCCCGCGGGGCCGGCGCCCGGGGTCACGCGTCGTCGCCGCGCAGCACCGCACCGACCGCGACCGCCAGCATCGCCAGCGACGTGGCGCCGGCGTCCGGGGTGCCACGGCTCTTGTCCGCGAGCGGCCGCGCCCGGCCGACCTTCGGGACCAGGTCCGCGGTGTCCCGGGCGGCCCGGGTCGCGACGTCGGCGGCCGCCGTCCACGCCTGCGCGAGCGGTTCGCCCGTGCCGGTCCGCTGGGTGAGCGTGTCGCTGAACGGGATCAGCGCGTCCAGCAGCGTCTTGTCCCCGGCCTTCGCGCCGCCGATCGCGGACATCTCGTGCAGCCCGGCGGCGACCGCCTCCGCGACGCCGGCCGCGGTCGGCCGGTCGGTGTCGCCGAGGCGCTGACCGGCGGTCTCCAGGAACAGGCCCCACAGGACGCCGCTGGTGCCGCCGGCCCTGTCCGCCCACGCCCGCCCGGCCGCCCCGAGGACCGAACCGGTCCCGCCGGACGCGTCGGCGGCGGCGGCGTCGGCCGCGCGGAGCCCGCGCGTCATCCCGGTCCCGTGGTCCCCGTCACCGGCCACCGCGTCGATCCGGCCGAGCTCGTCGGCGTTGTCGACGACCACCCGGAGCATCGCCGAGATCACCGCTCTCACCGTGTCGGCCGCCTGTCGGGACTGCTCACTGGCGTCCCCCGCATCCGCCCCCGGCACCCGGATGGCGTCCTCGGGCACCGGCCGGGCGACCCAGGTCCGCAGGTCGGATGCGTTGCCCCGCTTGAACGTCGGGGTGTCGGCAGCAGATGCCCACAGCTCGTCCAGCTCGTCGTCGAGCCAGCACAGCGACAGCGAGGTGCCCGCCATGTCGAGGCTGGTGACGAACTCCCCGACCTCCGGGAGCACCGCTTCCACCCCTGCGTCCGCCAGCAGCCGGGCGACGTGCCGGTACAGGACGAACATCTCCTCGTACTTGGTGTCGCCGAGGCCGTTGAGCACGACCGCGGCCCGGTCGCCCGCGCCGTCCGGCCGCTCGTCCAGCAACGGCTGCACGAGCGTGGCCGCCAGCTGCTCGGCGGACAGCTCGTCAATTGTGCGGACACCGCTCTCGCCGTGGATCCCCAGCCCCAGCTCGACCTTGCCGGCCGGGACGGTGAACAGCGGTTCGGCCGCACCGGGGAACGTGCAGCCGGCGAACGCGACGCCGAGGGTCCGCGTCCGGTCGTTGGCCAGCCTGCCGAGCCGCTCGACGTCGTCGATCGAGTCCCCGCGGGCGGACGCTGCGCCGAGCGCCTTGAAGACGAACAGCCCACCGGCGATGCCGCGCCGGGTGGACGCCAGCTCGGCGGGCGCGGAGGCGACGTCGTCGCTCACCAGGACGATCCGCGCGTCGATGCCGTCGGCGCGCAGCCTGTTCCGCGCGACGCCGAAGTTCATCGTGTCCCCGGCGTAGTTGCCGAACGCGAACACCACGCCGGCTCCGCCGTCCAGGTGCCGGCCGACCCGGTAGGCCTGCTCGGTGGACGGCGAGGTGAAGATGTCGCCGACCACGGCGCCGTCGGCCAGGCCCGGGCCGACGAGCCCCGCGAACGCCGGGTAGTGGCCGCAGCCGCCGCCGAGCACGACACCGACCTTGTCCCCGCGGGCGCCGCCGGCCAGCATCACCCCCGACGCGCCGGGGACCGCGTCGACGTAGCGCGCGTAGGCGGCGGTGTAGCCGGCCAGCCAGTCGTCCTTGAAACCGGCGGGGTCGTCGAACACGCGGGTCACGGGGGACCTCCTCGTCGGGCCCGTCGACGGCCGTCGTCGCCAGGTGGTCAGACGGTAGGCCAGCCGCCAACAGGCTCCGGGCGGCAGAGTCGACCAGCTCCGGGCGGCAGAGTCGACCGGTCCCGGTCGGCAACGGCGACCGGTCCCGGTCAGAAGGGGGACAGACCGGGCCGGGCGCGACAGGATGGGAGCACCGACACCACCCGGACAGAGAGGTCCCCGCATGCCCATCGCGACGCCCGAGGCGTACGCCGAGATGCTCGACCGCGCGCGGGACGGGCGCTTCGCCTACCCGGCGATCAACGTCACCTCGAGCCAGACGCTGAACGCGGCACTGCAGGGGTTCGTCGACGCGGGCAGCGACGGCATCGTGCAGATCTCCACCGGCGGCGCGGAGTACGCGTCCGGGCAGAAGGTGAAGAACATGGTGGCGGGTGCGACCGCGCTGGCCGAGTACGCCCACGTCGTCGCCGCCGACCTGCCGGTGACGATCGCGCTGCACACCGACCACTGCCCGAAGGACAAGCTGGACACCTACGTCCGGCCGCTGCTGCAGATCTCCGGCAAGCGGGTGGCCGAGGGCGGGCTGCCGCTGTTCCAGTCGCACATGTGGGACGGCTCCGCCGTCGAGCTCGGCGAGAACCTGTCCATCGCCGCGGAGCTGCTCGCCCTGGCCGCCGCCGCCCGGATCGTCCTGGAGGTCGAGATCGGCGTCGTCGGCGGCGAGGAGGACGGCGTCAGCGGTGCCGGCGGGGACAAGCTCTACACCGCGGCCGGCGACTTCGAGGAGACGATCGACGCCCTGGGCACGGGGGAGAAGGGGCGCTACCTGCTGGCGGCGACCTTCGGCAACGTGCACGGCGTGTACAAGCCGGGCAACGTGCACCTGCGCCCGGACGTGCTGAGGACCGGCCAGCAGGTCGCGGCGCGCAAGCTCGGCCTGCCGGACGGGTCCAAGCCGTTCCAGCTGGTCTTCCACGGCGGCTCCGGCTCCACGCTGGACGACATCCGGGAGACGCTCGACTACGGCGTCGTCAAGATGAACATCGACACCGATGCGCAGTACGCGTTCACCCGCCCGGTCGCCGGCTGGATGTTCGAGAACTACGCCGGCGTGCTGAAGGTGGACGGCGAGGTCGGCGAGAAGAAGAGGTACGACCCACGCGCCTGGGGCAAGCAGGCGGAGAACGGCATGGCCGCCCGCGTGGTCGAGGCGTGCGAGGCCCTGCGCGCGACCGGCACCTCCCCCACCGCCTGAGACCGGCGCATCCGCTGACCCCGACACCCGGTCGCGCCGCCGATCCGCCGGCGGTCCCCCCGGTCCGTCGGCGGATCGTGGTGACCGCCGGCCCCGATGCGGTCTGGGACGCGCTGGTCGACGGCATCGGGGCGTGGTGGCCGCTGGACGTGCTGTCGGTGACCGGTGACGTCGGCGCGGAGCTCCGGTTCGACGGGGACCGCCTCGTGGAGACCCGCGGCGGCGCCGACCACGTGTGGGGCGAGGTGACCCGCCGGGAGCCGCCGCACGGGCTGCTGCTGGCCTGGCACCCGGGAACCGACCGGGCAGAGGCCACCGAGGTCGAGTTCCGGCTGACGCCCCTGGCGGCCGACGCGACGCTGGTCGAGGTCGTCCACCGGGGCTGGGACCGGTGGGAGGACGGAGCGCAGGCGGCCGCCGAGTACGACGACGGCTGGCCGAGGGTGCTCGCCGCGCTCGCCGAGGAGGTCGACGCGGGCGGGCCCCCCCAGGTCTGGCACCTGCTGAGCTACGAACCGGGGCCGGCCGCGATGCCCGGCTCGCTGCCCTGGGAGCAGGACTGGTTCGCCGGGCACGCGGCGTTCCTGGACGGCCTGCTCGCCGACGGGGCCCTGGTCGCCGCCGGTCTGCTCCCGTCGTCGGACCGGGGGATGCGGGCGGTGGTGCGCGGGCTGGACACGGCCGAGGCGGTCCGCCGCGCCAGCGAGGACGACCCCACCGTCGTCGCGCACTACCTGCGTGTCACCGTCGCGCCCTGGCTGGTCCTGGTCCGCGGGCAGCTCACCTAGGTGTGGCGGCATCCGGCCGTCCACCGTCCGCCGTCTCACCGAGCCACCCGGTCCGGGCTGGCGTAGTTTCCCGCCGTGCGCACCCGAACCCGCTGGACCTGGCTGCCCGTGCTGGTGGGTGGCGTCGGCCTGTTCCTCGCGGTGCTCCGCGCCCTGGAGTCGACGAGCAACCCGAACCTCGTCCCCGCTCTGATCCTGCTGGGGGCCGCAGTCGTGCCGGCCGCCTTCGTGGTGTTCGTGTCCGGGCGCCGGATGGCCTTCGACGTCTCCGGCGGGGTCGTCGCGGTGACGGCGCTGATCGGCGGCGTGGTGGGCATCGTGGTCGCCGGGACCCTGGAGTACGACGCCGCGCAACGGCTGGGCACGGCGTCGATCATCTTCGTCGGGGTGATCGAGGAGGGCGCCAAGCTGGTCGTCCCGGTCGCGGTCGCGCTGCTGTTCGCACACCGGTGGCGGGAGCCGTCCGACGGACTGGTGATCGGCGTCGCGACCGGCGCCGGCTTCGCCGCCCTGGAGACCATGGGCTACGCGTTCGTCGAGCTGGTGCGGTCCGACGGCCAGCTGGACCCGGTGATCGGCATCCTGCTGCTGCGTGGTCTGCTCAGCCCGGCCGCACACCTGGCGTGGACCGGGCTGACCGTGTCCGCGTTCTGGTGGGCGCGCTACCGCGGCTGGCGCGCCCGATCCGTGGGCCTGTTCGTCCTGGCCTACGTGGCTGCCGTCGTGCTGCACACGTTCTGGGACGTCAGCGGCACGCTCGCCGGCGCAGGCGTCGTCGCCGTGGTGAGCCTGATGGCGCTGTTCGCGGTCTCCTACCGACTCGGCCACAGCCAGCAGCAGCGGTCGGTCGACCGGGGGCGGCACCCCGCCGAGCTGGCCCGGCAGGCCTAGCCGAAGCGCTCGACCAGGCGGTCCAGCACCGCGTCGGCCTCGGTGTCGACCTGTCGGCGGCCCGGGTCGGCGTCGTGCCACGCGACGATCTCCCGGGCGCCCGCCGCCCAGGGCGTCGGCGCGGACCAGCCGGGCACCAGGCGCTTCACCAGGGAGTTGTCGAACACCAGGCTGTGGGCCTTGTCCCCGAGCAGGCCGGGGCCCCAGGCGGGGTGCTCGGCGGCGATCGCGTCGCTCGGGACGTGCACGATCCGGGGCTCCGGAGCGCCGGCGGCGGTGGCCAGCGCGCGGGCGACGGCGTCCCACGGCAGCGCCTCGTCGCTGGTGATGTGCACGGCCTGCCCGTCGAGGGTGTCCCGGCCGAGCATCCCGACCAGGGCGACCGCCAGGTCGCGGGCGTGGGTCAGCGTCCACAGTGACGTCCCGTCGCCGTGGACCACGATCGGCGCACCACGGCGCATCCGCTCCACCTCGGTCCAGCCGCCGGTCAACGGGATCGTCGTCGCGTCGTAGGTGTGTGACGGCCGGATGATCGTCGCCGGGAACCCGGTCTCCCGGTAGGCGTCGACGAGCAGCTGCTCGCACGCGATCTTGTCCCGGCTGTACTGCCAGAACGGGTTCCGCAGCGGGCTCGCCTCGGTGATCGGCCAGCGCTGCGGCGGGGTCTGGTAGGCCGACGCGGAGCTGATGAACACGTACTGGCCGACGTGCCCGGCGAACGCGTCGACGTCCCGCTGCACCTGGTCCGGGGTGAACGCGACGAAGTCGACGACCGCGTCGAACGTCGCACCGCCGAGCAGCTCGCGCACCGCCGCCCCGTCCGCGCACGCGTTCACGTCGCCGGTGAGCCGGGTGACTCCGCCCGGCAACGGCCGGATCCCGGTCTTGCCGCGGGTCAGGACGGTCAGGTCCAGGCCCGCGTCGACCGCGGCCTGCGCGCACGCGGCGCTGATGATCCCCGTGCCCCCGATGAACAGCACCCGCAGCGCCACGCCTGATCCCCTCGCCCGTCCGGTTGGTGTGCACTCCAGTACACGTCAATCGTTTGCCACCGCCGCCCAGCCGTCCGGAGGGGCGTTCGGAGTACGCCAGTGCACACGAGCTGGGCGGCGCGGTGGGTACCCGGTGACGCGCCGGCCAACGTCGGGCGCGCGGTGCGGCAGGCTGGCTCCCGTCATGCGCGCACTGCGGCACCTCACCGCGACCCTGCTGTTCCTGGCCGGCCTGGTGGCCGTCGGGCCCTCGCTGGTGTCGGTGTGGGTGCACCGCGACGTCCTGGACACGCCCCGGTTCAGCGCCGCCGTCGCCCCCCTCGCCGGGGAGCGGGCCGTGCAGGGGGCGGTCGCCGACAGCACGACCCGGGCGATCGACGCCTACCTGGGCGGGCCGGCGCCGGACGAGCCGGGCTCCCCCGCGCCGCTGGTCAACCCCGCGGCGGCCCAGGTCGTCGCCGGCCCGCAGTTCCCGGCGCTCTGGACGACCGTCACCACAGCCGCCCACGGGCAGGCCGTCGCCCAGGTCCGGTCCGGTGGCACCCCGACCGCGGTGACCTTCCAGCTCCGCCCGGTGCTGGACGCCGTGCTGGCCCGGTTGGCCGCCGGTCAGCAGGTCCCCGGCGGGATCCCCGCCCTGACCGGGTCGGTGCGGATCCCCCTCGGCGCCGACGCGGGTCGGGTCGCCGGCGCGCTGCGGACCGCCGACGACGCGTCCGGCTGGCTGCCCGTGCTGGCCGGCGTGCTGTTCCTGCTGGCCGTGGCGGTGTCGCCGTGGTGGCGGGCCACGCTGGCGACCGCCGCCCTCGGAACCGCTGCCGTGGCCGCGCTGGTGTGGCTGGCCGGGCGGGCCGGGCCGGCGGCGTTGGTCGACCGCCTCGGCGTCGGTGCCGACGAGGGCGTGCTCGCCCGGGCCGTGGCCGAGGCGGTCAGCGGGTCGCTGCGGGACATGTCCCGCGATGTCGGCCTCGTTGCGCTGGGGATCGGCGTGGTCACGGTCGGGTGGGCCGCGCTGGCCGCCCGCCGGCGCGGGCGATCACAGCGGCGAGTGGCTGCCTGACCACTCCCCGACAGGTGGACCGCCGACCCGGCCGATAGCGTCGTCCGGATGCGGATAGCGATCACGGGGGCGACAGGGAACGTCGGGACGCGGTTGGTGGACCGGCTGCTGGCCGAGCCGTCGGTGACCGAGGTGGTGGGGATCGCCAGCCGGTTGCCGGCCGTCCCCGCCCGGGCCCGGGTCCGCTACGTCAGGGTCGACCTCGGCGCTGCGGACGCCGGGACCCGCCTCGCGGCGTCGCTGGCCGGCGTCGACGCGGTCGTCCACCTGGCCTGGCTGCTGCAGCCGTCGCGCGAGCCCGAGGTGATGGAGCGGGTGAACATCGGCGGCACCCAGGCGGTGCTCGACGCGGTCGTGTCCGCGGGGGTCGGTGCGCTGGTGCACGCCAGCTCGGTCGGGGCCTACTCGCCGCTGCCGAAGACGCCCGCGGTGACCGAGAGCGCGCCGACACTCGGCATCGCGACCTCCGCCTACAGCCGGCACAAGGCCCGGGCCGAGCGGATGGTCGAGGCCTTCACCGCCGAGCACCCCGAGGTCCGGGTCGTGCAGATCCGTCCCGCCCTGGTGCTGCAGCGCAGCGCGTCCACCGAGCAGGCCCGCTACTTCCTCGGCCGGCTGGTCCCGCACCGGCTGGTCAACCGCCGCCTGCTCACCGCGGTCGGCGTGCTACCGCTGCCGGACGCGTTCACCACGCAGGTGGTGCACGCCGCCGACATCGCCGACCTGTTCGCGCGCGCCGCGGTCGACCCGCGGGCTCGCGGGGCCTACAACGGGGCCGCCGAGCCGGTGCTGGACCCGCCGACGATCGCCGCCGCGCTCGGGGTGCGCCGCGTGAAGATCCCCCTGTCGCCGGTCCGCGTGCTGGCCGACGTGACCTGGCAGGCCCGCATCCAGCCGACCGACCCGGGCTGGGTGGACATCGCCTCGCAGACCCCGCTGATGGACAGCAGCCGCGCCCGCGACGAGCTCGGCTGGCGCCCCACCCACGACGCCCGGGCGACCCTGCTCGAGGCGCTCGACGGGGTGGTCGAGGGTTCCGGCTCGGGCACGCCGCCGCTGCGACCCCGCCAGACCGACCCGGCCGCGGTGCTGAAGTCCGTCCGCTCGGTGATCGGCGCGTTCACCCGGCGGTAGGGCCGCAGGTGTCGCCGTCAGTCGGCGGCCCTGTCGCCGCTGTCCTCCCGGGCGCGCCGGCCGGCCTCCGCGGCGGCCGGCGGGTTGGCCGCGAACTGCTCCCCGCGGTCGTCGGCGGCGGCCTTGGCGTCGTCGGTGTCCTTCTTCTCCTGCTCCGACAGCTCGTCCCATGCCTGCGCCGGCAGGTAGCGGCGGTGGCCGTGCTCGGCGTCCGCGGAGCCGTCGGAGGTCTGCCAGTCCTCCTCGGTCCAGGCGTCCAGGTGCTCGGCCGCCGCGGACTCGTGCTCCTTGTCGGTGGTGTACCCGCCGCCGGCCCGCTTGTACTCCGCGGCGACCAGCTGGGCCTTGCGCGCCGACCACTGGCCGGGCTTGCCGCCGCGGTCGCCGGCGGTGACCTCCGCCTTGATCCGGTCCCGCAGGTCCGGGTCGGTGTACCGGTCCGGGGACGACGCCGATGCCATGCCTCGACGGTCCCGTGCGTCGCGGCCGCACGCATCCGGAACAGGGGGCGCACCCGGAACGGGGGGCCCACCCGGAACCCGACCGGGCGGCACCGGGAACCCGGCGGGGTGGCGCCGGCCCGGGTGGGACGATCGGACCCGGCGGGCACCGGACGGAGTCCCCGCCGCGAGGGATCACCGCGGTCGCGGTGGACGAGAGGAGTGCCCGCGGTGGCCCTGCGGATGTCGACCCTGTTCCTGCGGACCCTGCGGGAGGACCCGGTCGACGCGGAGCTGCCGGGACACCGCCTGCTGATCCGCGGCGGGTACGTCCGCCGCGTCGCGCCCGGCATCTTCAGCTGGCTGCCGCTCGGCATCCGCGTCCTGCGCCGGGTCGAGGCGATCGTCCGCGAGGAGATGGACCGGATCGGCGCGCAGGAGCTGCAGTTCCCGGCGCTGCTGCCCCGCGAGCCCTACGAGGCCACCAACCGGTGGACCGAGTACGGCGACCTGATCTTCACGCTGCAGGACCGCCGCGGCAACGACTACCTGCTCGGCCCGACGCACGAGGAGATGTTCACCCTCGCCGCGAAGGACCTGGTGAGCTCCTACAAGGACCTGCCGCTGGCGCTCTACCAGGTGCAGAACAAGTACCGCGACGAGGCCCGGCCGCGCGCCGGGCTGCTGCGCGGCCGGGAGTTCGTCATGAAGGACAGCTACTCCTTCGACGTCGACGACGCCGGGCTGGACGCGTCCTACGACCGGCACCGCGGTGCCTACATCGCCGCGTTCGCCCGCCTGGACATCGACACCGTCGTGGTGTCGGCGATGTCGGGGTCGATGGGCGGCTCGCGCAGCGAGGAGTTCCTGTGCCCGACGCCGGTCGGGGAGGACACCTACGTCCGCAGCGCCGGCGGCTACGCGGCGAACGTCGAGGCGGTGACGACCGTCGTGCCCGACCCGCTGCCGGTGGACGGGCTGCCCGCCGCGCACGCCGAGGACACCCCCGCCACCGCGACGATCGCGTCCCTGGTCGACCTGTTGGAGCAGCGCTTCCCGCGCGACGACGGCCGGGCGTGGACCGCCGCCGACACGCTGAAGAACGTCGTGGTGACCGTCCGGACCCCGGAGGGCGCGAGCGCGCCGCTGGTCGTCGGGATCCCCGGCGACCGCGACGTCGACGTCAAGCGGCTGGAAGCGGTGCTCTACCCGGACACCGTCGAGCCGTTCACCGAGGAGGACTTCACGCGCACGCCGGCGCTCGTCCGCGGCTACATCGGCCCGCAGGCACTGGGGTCCGAGTCGCCGTCGGGCATCCGGTACCTGGTCGACCCGCGCGTCGTCACCGGCACCGCGTGGGTGACCGGGGCGAACGAGAGCGGTCGTCACGTGATCGGGCTGGTCGCCGGCCGGGACTTCACCCCGGACGGCACCGTCGAGGCCGCCGAGGTCCGTCCCGGTGACCCGGCACCCGACGGCTCCGGTCCGCTGGAGGCCGCCCGCGGGATCGAGGTCGGCCACATCTTCGCGCTCGGCCGCAAGTTCGCCGACGCGCTCGGCCTGCAGGTGCTGGACCAGAACGGCAAGCAGGTGACGGTGACGATGGGCTCCTACGGCCTGGGCGTCACCCGGGCGGTCGCCGCGATCGCGGAGACCCACCACGACGAGCACGGGCTGGTGTGGCCGCGTTCGGTGTCCCCGGCCGACGTCCACGTCGTCGCGACCGGTAGGGACGACGCGGTGTTCCCCGCCGCCGAGGGCCTGGTGCGGGAGCTGGAGGGGCGCGGCGTCTCAGTGCTCGTCGACGACCGGCGCCGGGTGTCGCCCGGCGTGAAGTTCGCCGACGCGGAGCTGCTCGGGGTGCCGACGGTGGTGGTCGTCGGCCGCGGCCTGGCCACGGGCGTTGTCGAGATCCGCGACCGCTCCAGCGGGGACCGGCGCGAGGTGCCGATCGCCGACGCCGCCGACGCGGTGACCGCCGACGTCCGGGCCCCCGGGGGCGGCGTCGGCGTCCAGGTCGGCTGAGGAACCGCATGCCCTCGGCCCGGCCCGCCGACACCGCCGCCTTCACGGCGGCCTACGACGCCGCGGTCGCCGCGTGGCCGGTGCCGCCCACCGCCCTGCGCGTGCCGACACCGTTCGGGACGACACACGTGCTGGCGGTCGGCGACCCGGCAGCGCCGGCGGTCGTCCTGCTCCCCGGGGGCGGGGCGACCGCGGCCGTCTGGTCGGGAACGGCCGCCGCGCTGGCGTCGGCGCACCGGGTCTACGCCGTCGACACCATCGGCGACGTCGGGCGCAGCACGACCGGCCGGCGTCGCCCGCGGCGCCCGGCCGACCTCGCCGCCTGGTCCGCGGCGCTGCTCGACGGCCTGGACGCGACCTCGGTCGGCCTGGTCGGCCACTCCTACGGCGGGTGGGTGGCGCTCACCTGCGCGCTCGCGCTGCCGGACCGCATCGGGCGCCTGGCGCTGCTCGACCCCACGCAGGTGTTCGCCGGGCTCGCTCCGGCCTACCTGGCGCACGCGATGCCACTGCTGGTCCGGCCCACCGCGGCGCGCGCCGTGGCCTTCCTGGACTGGGAGACCGCCGGCAACCCGCCGCCGCAGCCGTGGCAGGCGGTGTACGCGACCGGCACCGTGGTCGGCCCGACCGCGATCGTGCGCCCGCGGCGACCGTCGCCGGCCGCGCTGGCCGGACTGCGGCCGCCCGCCCTCGTCGTGCTGGCCGGCGGAAGCCGGGCGCACGACCCGGCGCGGGTCGCGGAGCAGGCGCGGCGGCGACTGCCCCGGGCGTCGGTCGAGGTGCTGCCCGGCGTCTCCCACCACGGGATGCCCCTGGTCCACGCCGACGAGCTCGACGAGCTGCTGGTGCCCTTCCTGGCCTGACTCGCCGGGACCCCGGACCTGCCCCGGCCCTGCCCCGGACCGGGGCCGGACGGGGGCCGGACCGGTCCCGGACGTCAGGCGAGGGCCGCGAGCAGGGCGTCGAGCTGGCTCTGACCGGCCGACGCCGCCGACCCGGCCGCCCGGCCGGCCGCGGCGCGACCGGCGTCGGACAGGGCCGCGTCCAGTGCCGCGTCCAGCGCGGTCGGCGTGAGTGCCTCGGCGGCCAGCACGGGCCAGTCCCAGGCCCGTGCCTGCGCGGTCACCTTCGCTCCGCCGGACACCGGGTCCACGGCGACGGCCGGCACGCCGTTCTTCAGCGCGAGCACCAGGCCGTGCAGCCGGGTGGTGACCACCGCGTCGACGCGGCGGACCACCGATTCGACCTGCCCGGGCGTGGCCGCGAGCCGCCAGTCGCGGGGGTCCAACCGGGTGTCCAGCTCCAGCCGCGCCAGGTCCCGGGACCCCAGCCAGTCCCCGATCGCCGCGCTGACCTGGTCGTGGCGGCGCCGGGCGCCGTACTCCTGCTGTCCGGCGGTGAGGAACACCGCCACCACCGGCACCGGTCCGACCGGTGGCCGGGCGGCCAGGTCCGGCAGGCCGCCGGCGCCGGCGGTGTCCCGGGCCAGGACCGTGTCGAACGCCGCGACCGCCGGGTCGGCCGGGTCCAGCACGGAGACGCCGACAGCGATCCGGCGGCACCGGGCGAACCGCGCGGCCGTCTGCACGACGGGCTTACCCGACAGCGGCCCGCAGGCCCACACGAGGTGGGTGAAGTCGGCCGGGTCGGCGTCGTCCAGGCGCAGCCCACCGGGCGGGCACATCACCGCGCTCCACCCCGTGCGGCAGGCCACCCCGACGGTGGTCAGCGCGTCGCTGACCGCTGCCATGCTGAGCACGTCACCGGCCGTCGCCTCGCCGTGCAGGACGCCTGACCACCCGGTGACCAGCACCCGGACGGGTCGGCTCCGGGGCGCCGTCGAGGTCTCGGTCACCCGGCCAGTGTTCCCGCAGCGCCACCCACCCGGACCCGCGAGACGTTCGCGCCACCCGTCCAGCGTTCGGCTACCCGAACTGTTGACGGTGCAATCGAGACGTTCCCGACACCAGCTTGTTACCTTCGCGCTGCCTTCAGGCGTTCGACACGCCGAGTGGCGCCGGGACTTTCCCCACCCGGTATCCGCGGCCACCGCGCCCGACCCGGTTCGTCCGGTCCGGGTCGGACGGTTGGCCGACCCGCAACCGAGGGATCCCCGTGTTCCGTGTGCTCCGCCCGTCCCGTCCTGCCCGCAGCTCGACCGCACCCGGCCTGAGCTGGGGTGGAACCGCCGCGGCCACCGCGGTGCTGGCCTCCGTGGCGGCACTCGCGCCTGCGCTGCCGGCCGCTGCCACGCCCGCGTCCGGTCAGGCGGCAACGCCGGCCCGCGTCGCCGCTGCGGCGTCCGTGCTGTCGCCGGGACCTCGGCTGGTGGCGGGCTCGCGGCTGGCCAACGGCACCACGCAGCTGCGGATGCAGACCGACGGCAACCTCGTGCTGTACGCGTCGAACACCAGGCCCCGCTGGTCCAGCGGGACCCGCGGCAACAGCGGCGCGTACGCGGCGCTCAAGGCGAACGGCCAGCTGGTCGTCCGCGCGCGGACGGGCCGCATCCTGTGGGCCTCGCCGGTCGGCCGCGGCAGCAAGCCGCAGCTGGTGGTGGCGAGCACCGGCAAGGCGGCGATCCGTACGTCCGCCGGGTGGATCTGGACGGTGGGCGCGCAGGCGAAGGCCGCCGCCCCGGTGTCGACCACGCCGAAGGGCTACGCCCGCGGCCAGCTCGCCCGGTACGGCTGGAACAGCGCGCAGTGGCCGTGCCTGGACCGGCTGTGGACCCGGGAGAGCAACTGGAACCCGCGGGCGGACAACCCCAGCTCGAGCGCGTACGGCATCCCGCAGGCGCTGCCCGGCTCGAAGATGGCCAGCGCCGGCCCGAACTGGCGGACCAGTCACCAGACCCAGATCACCTGGGGCCTGCGGTACATCGCCGACCGCTACGGCAGCCCGTGCGGCGCCTGGTCCCACTCCCAGCGGGTCGGCTGGTACACCTCCCCCACCGGGGCCCCGGGAGCCTGAGCCTGGCGGTCACCCGGCCGGCGGACACCGGGCCGGCGGACACCCGGTTGGCGGGTGGCCACCGGCCGGGTCAGCGCCCCCAGATCGCCCGGTAGGCCTCGCGGTAGCCGGTCGGGTCCCACGCGCCGGAGCCGCCGATGTTCTCGGTGGTCGTCAGGTGCGGCGGTGCCTAGGTACACGAGGATGTTGCGGTCTTCCTGCCGGGCGCGACCGAAGTCGGTGAGCAGGTCGACCGCTGCGGTGTTCCACGCCAACACGTCCCACCTGCGTCCGGTCAGGTACGCGGGCTGACCGAGACCGTGCACCAGCCGCCGGGTCGCGCTCGGGACGGCCTCCCGGGCGAAGGCGTCGTGCCCGGGGGAACCGGCCAGGACCTGCAGGTGCGCGGCCTCGACGGCGTCCAGGCGCAGGGCGGTGGCCAGTGCCGCGAGGGTGGCCCGCGAGGGGCGCACGCTGCGGCCCTGCTCCATCCGCACGTACCAGTCCACGCCGATGCCGGCGAGCTCGGCCACCTCCTCGCGCCGCAGACCGGGAGTGCGCCGCCGACGTCCCACCTGGAGCCCGACGGCAGCCGGCTCCAGCCCAGTTCGACGTCACCGCCTTCGACCTCGATCACCCGGACCGGGCCCTCCAGTACGCCGCCGACACCACCGGACCCTTCGCCCTCACCGTCCTCACCCCGTGATCGCGACCTCGTGACCGGGTGCCCTCGTCGAGGCTGGCTGCGCCCTCGTCAAGGCCGGCTGCGAGACGCTGGGGGCGACCAAGCGGGTGGACAGACGGGTCAGCGGGCGGACCGGCCCTGCTCGTGGTGCACCGCGAACGGTTGCTCAGCGGTATGCCACCGTCGACAGTGAGGACCGTTCCGGTGACGAAAGACGCCCGAACAGTTTCGCCGACTCGGCGCCGAGCCCGCTGCCGGCTCCGGTGACGACCACGACCCGGTCCTGCAGCAGTCCCCGGGTCTCGCCCTCGGTGA
>CAXTBU010000033.1:0-31993 GCA_964242885.1 uncultured Actinomycetales bacterium | reverse complement strand
GCGCCGGGCGGGTCCGGGCCGCGGCCGGGTCCAGGGCCGCGGTCACCGCGGGCAGCAGGTACGCCAGCGACTTGCCGGAGCCGGTCCCGGTCGCCAGCACGACGTGCTCGCCGGCGTGCGCGGCGTCGGCAGCGGCGGCCTGGTGGAGCCAGGGCGCATCGATCCCGCGGGCGGCCAGCCTGTCCACCAGCACGGGCGGCACCCACGCCGGCCACGGAGCGGACACCCCGGCGCGGGCGGGGACGGTGCGCACCCCGACCAGGCAGTCGGCCCGCGGGCCACGTGCCAGCGACCGCAGCACCGCCGCACCCCCGGCGGCAGCCGGCGCGAGGGCCGGCGGCGGGGCGGTCAGGGTCACCGGCCAAGTCTCCGCGCAAACCCGGCCCGCAGCCGGTACCGACCCGGCCCGCTGCCCGCCGACCCGGCCGGCGGGCGGTGCCGATGCGCGGGGTCACCGCGCCGATACAGTGTCGCCCGCTCCCCGCCGCCGGCTTCGGCTGCGTGGGTGCGCCCGCCCCAGGACCAGCGCTCCGTTCCCCACGGTCGCGCCGCAACGGGGCTCCGCACGCACCGGGGGCCTGCGCCAGATCGACGGGCATCCCAACGACGGGAGGACATCGATGTCAGGGACGCTCTCGGGCGCCAACAACGCCTACCTCTGGATCGTGCTGGCCATCGCGCTGCTCGGTCTCGGGGCCAGCTTCCGGTTCCGGCAGCAGGTGCTCGCCGCGCCGGACGGCACCCCCGCCATGCAGGAGATCGGCCGGGCGGTCGCCGAGGGGGCCGCGGCCTACCTGCGCCGGCAGTTCCGGACGCTGATCGTCTTCCTGGCCGCCGTGTTCGCGTTGTTGTTCGTCCTGCCCGGTGACGCGGGGGTGCGCGTCGGCCGGTCGCTGTTCTTCGTCGTCGGCGCCGTCTTCTCGGCGGCGATCGGCTACCTCGGGATGAGCCTGGCGGTCCGCGCGAACGTGCGCGTCGCCGCCGCCGCCAACACCACCGGCCGCGAGGACGCGATGCAGGTGGCGTTCCGCACCGGCGGCACCGTCGGCATGCTCACCGTCGGGCTGGGGCTGCTCGGCGCGTCGGTCGTGGTGCTGATCTACCAGCGCGACGCGCCCAACGTGCTGGAGGGCTTCGGGTTCGGCGCCGCGCTGGTCGCGATGTTCATGCGCGTCGGCGGCGGCATCTTCACCAAGGCCGCCGACGTCGGCGCCGACCTGGTCGGCAAGGTCGAGCAGGGCATCCCCGAGGACGACCCGCGCAACGCCGCGACGATCGCCGACAACGTGGGCGACAACGTCGGGGACTGCGCCGGCATGGCCGCGGACCTGTTCGAGTCCTACGCCGTGACGCTGGTCGCCGCGCTGATCCTGGGCCAGTCCGCGTTCGGCGACTCCGGGCTGGTGTTCCCGCTGATCATCCCGGCGCTCGGTGCGATCACCGCCGTGCTGGGCATCCTGCTGACCCGCGCCCGCGCCGGCGAGGGCGGCCTGACGACGATCAACCGCAGCTTCTACCTGTCCGCGGTCGTGTCCGCTGTGCTGTGCATCATCGCGTCGTTCCTGTACCTGCCGTCGACGTTCGCCGAGCTCGGCGTGGACAACGGGGTGGACCGCGACCCCCGGGTGATCGCCGCCGCGGCGGTCGTGGTCGGCGTCGTGCTGGCCGGGGTCATCCTGGCGCTCACCGGGTACTTCACCGGCACCACCGCCCGGCCGACGAAGGACGTGGCGCGCACCTCGCTGACCGGCGCCGCGACGGTGATCCTGTCCGGGATCTCCCTCGGCCTGGAGTCGGCCGTCTACACCGCGCTGGTCATCGGGGCCGCCGTCTACGGGGTGTTCCTGCTCGGCGCGGGGTCGGTGACGCTGTCGCTGTTCCTGGTCGCGCTGGCCGGCACCGGCCTGCTCACCACCGTCGGCGTCATCGTCGCGATGGACACCTTCGGCCCGGTCAGCGACAACGCGCAGGGCATCGCGGAGATGAGCGGCGACGTCGGCGAGGAGGGCGCGCTGATCCTCACCGAGCTCGACGCCGTCGGCAACACCACCAAGGCGATCACCAAGGGCATCGCGATCGCCACCGCCGTCCTGGCCGCGACCGCGCTGTTCGGCTCCTACACCGATGCGGTGAACACCGCTCTCGGCGACGCCGCCCGGAACCTGACCGCGGAGCCGTCGCTGGCGCTGCAGGCCCGGTTCAGCTACGAGATCGTCACCCCGTCCACCCTGGTCGGGCTGATCGTCGGGGCGTCGGTCGTGTTCCTGTTCTCCGGCCTGGCGATCGACGCGGTCACCCGCGCCGCCGGGGCGATCGTCTACGAGGTGCGCCGCCAGTTCCGCGAGCACCCCGGGATCATGGACCGCACCGAGACCCCGGAGTACGGCCGCGTCGTCGACATCTGCACCCGGGACTCGCTGCGCGAGCTGGCGACCCCCGGCCTGCTCGCCGCCCTGGCCCCCATCGCCGTCGGTTTCGGGCTGGGCACCGGAGCGCTGGCCGGCTACCTGGCCGGTGCGATCGGCACCGGCGTGCTGATGGCCGTGTTCCTGTCCAACTCCGGTGGGGCGTGGGACAACGCGAAGAAGATCGTCGAGGACGGCACCTACGGCGGCAAGGGCTCGGACCCGCACGCGGCGACCGTCATCGGCGACACCGTCGGTGACCCGTTCAAGGACACCGCGGGGCCGTCGATCAACCCGCTGATCAAGGTGATGAACCTGGTGGCGGTGCTGATCGCGCCGTCGGTGGTCCAGCTGTCGATCGGCGAGGACGCGAACACCGGCATCCGAGTGCTGATCGCCCTGGTCGCCCTCGCCGGGATCGTGGCCGCCGTGTTCGTGTCCAAGCGCCGGGGCATCGCGGTGTCCGGCGGCGATCCCGAGCTCGAGGACACCCCGCGGGCCGGGGCCCTGACGTGAGCACGCCCGCGGAGCTGGTCGGGTCCCTGGACCTGGCGGCGAAGGTGCGGCTGCTCACCGGTGCCACCACCTTCACCTGCGCTCCCGAGCCGTCCATCGGGCTCGGGGAGGTGCGGCTGTCCGACGGCCCCACCGGGGTGCGCGGGCTGAAGTTCGCCGGCGGCCGGACGGTGGCGCTGTTCCCGAACGCGACCCTGCTGGCCTCGGCCTGGAGCACCGAGACCACCGAGGAGGTCGGCCGCCTGCTGGCCGAGGAGGCGCTGGCCCAGCAGATCCACGTCGTCCTGGGCCCGACGATCAACCTGCACCGGTCCCCGCTGGGCGGCCGGCTGTTCGAGGCCTACTCCGAGGACCCGCTGCTGTCCGGCCGCCTGGCGGCTGCCTACGTGCGTGGGATGCAGGACGCCGGGGTCGGCGCATGCCTCAAGCACCTGGTCGCCAACGAGTCCGAGACCGAGCGGCACACCGTGAACTCCGTGGTGGACGAGGCGACGCTGCGCGAGCTGTACCTGCTGCCGTTCGAGATCGCGGTGGACGAGGCGCACCCGTGGACGGTGATGGCCGCGTACAACGACGTGAACGGCGTCGCTGCCACCGAGCAGGACCACGTCGTCAACGGGATCCTCAAGGGCGAGTGGGGCTGGGACGGCCTGCTGATGTCCGACTGGTTCGCCACCAGGACCGCCGGCCCGGCGGCCAACGGCGGCCTGGACCTGGTGATGCCCGGCCCGAACGGCCCGTGGGGCGACGCGCTGGTGGCGGCGGTCCGGTCCGGCGAGGTGCCCGAGTCGGTGGTCGAGGACCACGTGGCCCGACTGCTCGTGCTGGCCGACCGGGTCGGCGCCCTGGGCGAGCTTCGCGCGTACCCGAGCGACCTGCCGGCGCCGGACAGCGCGGTCCGCCGGGAGCAGTTGACCCGGCTCGCCGCGCAGGGGATGACCGTCCTGACCAACCCCGACGGCGCGCTGCCGCTGCAGCGCGACCAGCGGGTCGCGCTGATCGGGCGGCACGCGGTGGAGACCATCGACATGGGCGGCGGCTCGGCGCAGGTGAACCCGCCGTACCAGGTCAGCGTCGCCGAGGGCCTGACCGCGCTGCTCGGGGACCTGGTCACCGTCCGCGACGGCGTCGAGGTCCGCACCCGGTCGGTGCCCGCTCGCGCCGGCTTCACCGTCCACCCCGACACCGACGAGCCGGGCATGGGCGTGACCCTGTACGCCGCCGACGGGTCGGTGCTGCAGGATCGCGCCAGCGGGCAGGCCGCGGTGGCCATCGGCTTCGACGACGACTTCGACTCCCCGGCCACCGGGGCGCGGCTGCGGGCCCGGGTCCCGGCCGCCGCAGTCGAGGCCGGTGCCGCCGTCGAGGTCGGCGTGCTGGGCGTCGGGTCCTGGCGCCTGCAGGCCGGCGGGCAGGAGTCCGCGCACCGCCTCGCGGTGTCCGGTGCCGGGATGGGCGAGGAGATGATCGCGCCGCCGACGGCGGTCCGCCGCGTCGACCCCGGCGGGGACGGGGTGCTGGTCGAGGCGGTCGTCGAGCTGTCGCGGGACCCCGACGGCGGGCCGATGGCTGGCGCCGGCATGTTCGCCCTCGTCGCCCGGCCGGCACCGCGGGACTCCGGCGAGGTGATCGACGAGGCGGTCCGGGCCGCGGCCGACGCGGACGTGGCCGTGGTCGTCGTCGGGCTGACCGAGGAGCAGGAGACCGAGGCCGTCGACAAGTCGACGCTGCGGCTGCCCGGCGAGCAGGACGCGCTGGTGAGCGCGGTCGCCGCCGCGGCCCGGCGGACGGTCGTCGTCGTCAACGCGGCCACCCCGGTGCTGATGCCGTGGCTGGCCGAGGTGGACGCGGTGCTGTGGGCCGGGCTGCCCGGCCAGGAGGGCGGGCACGCCGTGGCCGCCGCCCTGCTCGGCGACATCGAGCCCGCCGGCCGGCTGGTCACCACCTTCCCCGCCGCCGACGGCGCCACCCCGGCCTGGTCGGTGACCCCGGTGGACGGCGACCTGCCCTACTCCGAGGGCACGTTCATCGGCTACCGCGGGCACGCGGCCGGCCGCGCGCCCGAGCCGGCCTTCTGGCTGGGCCACGGGCTGGGCTACGGCGCCTGGGAGTACGCCGGCGCCGAGCTCGCCTCGGCCGCCGAGCCGCTCACGGTCGCCGTCACGGTCACCAACACCGGGACCCGGCTCAGCCGCGAGGTCGTCCAGCTGTACCTGCGCCCGGTCGAGGACGACCAGCCGGTCCGGCTCGTCGGGTGGGCGGCCGTCCAGGCCGGTCCCGGCGAGTCCGTGCGCGCCGAGGTCGCCGCCGACGCCCGGTTGTGGCGCCGTTGGGACCTGGCCGCCGGCCGGTGGGACGCGCTCGCGCCGGGCGGGCAGCTGGTGCTCGCCCGCGGGCTCGGCGACGTGCGGGCGACGCTGGACCTGCCCGGGTGAGCGAGAGCGGTCGGTGACTCCCGAGGCCGTGCCGGACGGGCTCCCCGAGCTCCCCGGACTCCCTGGACTCCCTGAGCTCGCCGGCCTCGTCGAGCGGATCCGGCCGGTGCCGAAGGTGCTGCTGCACGACCACCTCGACGGCGGGCTGCGGCCCGCCACGGTGATCGAGCTGGCCGACGCGATCGGGTACCCGGACCTGCCGACGACCGAGGCCGACGGGCTGGGGCGCTGGTTCGTCGAGGCGGCCGACTCCGGCTCGCTGGTCCGCTACCTGCAGACCTTCGACCACACGGTCGCGGTGATGCAGACGGCACCGGCACTGCACCGGGTCGCCGCGGAGGCGGCCGCGGACCTGGCCGCCGACGGCGTCGTCTACGCCGAGGTCCGGTTCGCACCCGAGCAGCACCTGCGGGCCGGGCTGTCGTTGGACGCGGTGGTCGAGGCCGTCGTCGCGGGGTTCGTCGACGGGGCGGCCGCCGCGGCCGCCGAGGGCCGGCCGATCGTCGTCCGGACGCTGCTCACCGCGATGCGCCACGCGGCCCGGTCGCTGGAGATCGCCGAGCTGACGATGCGCTGGCGTGACCGGGGCGTCGTCGGGTTCGACATCGCCGGCGCCGAGGCCGGAAACCCGCCGACCCGGCACCTGGACGCCTTCCAGTACGTCGCCCGGGAGAACGGCCACGTCACCATCCACGCCGGCGAGGCGTTCGGGCTGCCGTCGATCTGGGAGGCGATCCAGTGGTGCGGCGCGGATCGGCTCGGTCACGGGGTCCGCATCGTCGACGACATCACCGTGCCCGGCGACGGGACGGGCGCTCCCGGGAGTGGGGCGGCCCGGCCGGTGCTGGGCCGGCTCGCCGGGTACGTCCGGGACACCCGGGTACCGCTGGAGCTGTGCCCGAGCTCGAACGTGCAGACCGGCGCGGCGGCCTCCATCGGGTCCCATCCGCTCGGGCTGCTCGCCGATCTGGCGTTCCGGGTGACCGTCAACACCGACAACCGGCTGATGGGCGGCACGTCGCTGAGCCGGGAGATGGCGCTGGCGGCCCGGGCGTTCGGCTGGGGCTGGCCGGACGTCCGCCGGATGTCGGTGAACGCGATGAAGTCGGCGTTCGTCCCGTTCGACGAACGGCTGGCGATCATCGAAACCGTGCTCAAGCCGGCCTACGCCGGGCTGGCCGGTCAGGCGCTGCTCGACTGACGCGCACTGCCGTACAGCGAAGGCCCTGATCGGGCTGGTTCCACGGCCGATGCGCGGCTTCGCGGTACGCCAGTGCTCGGCCGGTCCGGTCCCGGTGAGCGCCGCAGCTGGCGGGAGACTGACCGCGTGGCCCTCTTCGACCCGAGTCCGGTGCTGTCCGAGGTCGACCGGCTGCGGACCGCGCTGACCGCGGCGGACTACACGGTCGACGCGGTCGGCGAGTTGCTCGGCCCGGTCGCGTCGGCGGCGCTCGGGCGGGCGCAGACCACCCCGGCGCTGCTCGCCCTGGCCGGGGACCGGTCACCGCTGGCGACCCTGGTCCGGCTCTGGCCGCTGCAGGCGCCGGTCGACACCGCCGACGTGACCGCGGCACTGCCCGGCCTGGTCGGACCGCTCACCGCCGCGGGGATCGTCGAGGTCGACGGGGACACCGTGCGGGCCGCCGTCGACGTCCGGCCCTACGGCGACGAGACGCACGACTGGTGGGTGGTCTGCGATCTGCTGCACAGCCTGGACGGCCGCTCGACCGGGGTCCCCGCCGACCACGTCCCCGGCGTCGGTGGCGCCACCACCTCGCTGGCCCAGCTGACCGTCCGCGCCCCGGTCGGCACCGCCCTGGACCTCGGCACCGGGTGCGGGGTACAGGCCTTCCACCTCACCGCGCACGCCGGGTCGGTGGTGGCGACCGACGTCAACCGGCGGGCACTGGACATGGCGCGGCTGGCGACCGCGCTGAACGGGCTCGCCGATGCGGTGGAGTACCGCGAGGGCGACTTCTTCGCCCCGGTCGCCGGGCAGCGGTTCGACCTCGTCGTGTCCAACCCGCCGTTCGTGGTGTCACCGGCCGCGGCACCGGGGGACCCGGACCCGGGCGGGCGGTTCGCCTACCGCGACGCCGGGCTCGCCGGGGACGAGCTCGGCCGGGTGCTGCTGTCCCGGCTGCCGGACGCCCTCACCCCGGGCGGCACCGGCCAGCTCCTCGCCAACTGGGAACACCGCTCCGGCGCCGACTGGCAGGACCGGGTCGGGTCCTGGGTCGCGCCGCTGGCCGAGGCGGGCGCCGACGTCTGGGTGCTGCAGCGGGAGGTCCTGGACCCGGCCGCCTACGCCGAGACCTGGCTGCGTGACGCCGCGGCCGACCGGGCGACGGGCTACGCCGAGCGGTACGCGGCCTGGCTGCGCGACTTCGCCGACCGCGGCGTGCAGGGCATCGGGTTCGGCTGGGTCAGCGTCAGGGCGGCCGGGCACGGCCGGGGCCGCGGAACCGTGCGCATCGAGGAGCACACCGGACCGGTCGCCCAGCCGCTCGGCCCGGCGGTCGGGGCGTGGTTCGACCGCGCCGACTGGCTGGCCGGGGCCGGCGCGACCGACGACGGCGTGCTGGGCGCCCGCCTGGTGGTCGCTGCCGGGGTGGACGAGGAGCGGTACGCCGAGCCCGGCGCAGAGGACCCGCGGGCGATCGTGCTGCGCCAGCACACGGGCCTGCTCCGGTCCACCGCCGTGGACACCGCGACCGCCGGCCTGGTCGGTGCCTGCGACGGCTCCCTGACCGTCGGGGCGGTCGCCGGTGCGCTGGCCGACCTGCTCGAGGTCGACGCCGCCGCACTGCGCGCCGACCTGCTGCCCCGGGTCCGCCGGCTCGTCGACGACGGCTACCTGGCGCCCGCCCGCGCCGGTCGGGCAGTGCGTCGCGCCGGCTGAGGCGGGGCGGACCCGGGGCCGGCGGCGCGCCGGCCGCACGACCGGCCGGACCCGGGAACACAGCGCCGCTCCGGTTGGCTGCCGTGCTCATGACCTCGACGACCGACCCCCGCGCCCAGACCATCGGCAGCGACACCACCACCGGGACCGGCACGGTCGCCCTCGGCGACACCGGGATCGGGATCTACCCCCTCTGCCTGGGCGGCAACGTCTTCGGCTGGACCGCGGACGAGCAGGCCTCCCGCGACGTGCTCGACGCCTTCCTCGAGGCGGGCGGCAACCTCGTCGACACCGCCGACGTCTACTCCGCGTGGGTCGACGGCAACTCCGGCGGCGAGAGCGAGACGGTGATCGGCCGCTGGCTGACCGACCGCGGCGCCACCGGCGCGATGCACGTCGCCACCAAGACCGGCGGGCTGCCCGGCGCGGACCTGTCGCGCTCGGCGGTGGACGCCGCGATCGACGCCTCGCTGGGCCGGCTGCAGATGGACACCGTCGCGCTCTACTACGCCCACCGCGACGAGGAGTCCCGGCCGGTCGCGGAGATCGTCGACACCTTCGCCTCGGTCGTCACCGACGGCCGCGCCCGCGCGTGGGCGGTCAGCAACTGGTCGGCCGAGCGCATCGCCGGCGCCGTCGCCGCCGCGCAGGAGGCGGGCGTCCCCGGCCCGGTCGCGGTGCAGAACCTGGGCAACGCGGTCGACCGCACCGACCCGGCGGTGGTCCGGGCCTGCGACGACGCCGGACTGCTGCAGCTGCCGTACTCGACGCTGGCGTCCGGGTTCCTGTCCGGCAAGTACACCCGTGAGGGCGACCTGCCGGACTCCCCGCGGGCGGCCAAGATCTCCTCCACCCTGATGACCGACCGCGGCTGGGCCGTCCTGGACGCTGTCACCGCGGTCGCCGAGGGCCGCGACGTCGCGGTCGGCGCGGTCGCGCTGGCCTGGCTGCGTGCCCAGGGCACCGTGCCGATCGCCTCGGCACGGACCGTCGCCCAGCTGCCGGACCTGCTCGCCGGCATCGGGCTGGAGCTTTCCGCCGACGAGGTGCACGCCATCACCGACGCCGGCTGACCGCCTGGTGCCCCGGCCGCGCGGCGGCCCGGCACGCGCGACGCCGGGCCGGCCGTCCGCGGTGGCGCACCGCAGCGCAGATCCCGACGTAGCCTGCGGACGACCCGGCTGGACGGCCGACGATCCGAGAACAGCTCTGGAAGGACCGGCGTGCCCGCGAAGACGACCACCCGCCCGAAGCGCACCAGCGGCGCCGACAGCGCCGTCGGCGCATCGGTGGGGACCGGTGCGCCGCTGCGCAGGCTGATCATCGTCGAGTCGCCGAAGAAGGCGCAGATGATCTCCGGTTTCCTGGGCCCGAACTACGTCGTCGAGTCCTCGTTCGGCCACGTCCGGGACCTGCCGAGCGGCGCCGCCGAGGTGCCGGCCAGGTACAAGGGCCAGCCGTGGGCGCGCCTGGGCGTCGACGTGGACAACGGCTTCGAGCCGCTCTACGTCGTGCCGGCGGACAAGAAGCCGCAGATGCGCAAGCTCAAGGACCTGCTGCGCGACGCCGACGAGCTCTACCTCGCCACCGACGAGGACCGCGAGGGCGAGGCGATCGCCTGGCACCTGCTGGACGAGCTGAAGCCCCGCATCCCCGTCCGCCGGATGGTCTTCCACGAGATCACCCCCGAGGCGATCCGCCGCTCGGTGGAGAACCCGCGCGAGATCGACCAGCAGCTGGTGGACGCGCAGGAGACCCGTCGGATCCTCGACCGCCTGTACGGGTACGAGGTGTCGCCGGTGCTGTGGAAGAAGGTCATGCCGAAGCTGTCGGCGGGCCGGGTGCAGTCGGTGGCGACGCGGTTGGTGGTCCAGCGCGAGCGTGAGCGGATCGCCTTCCGCACCGCGTCCTACTGGGACCTGCAGGCGACCCTGGATGCCGGCGAGGGCAGGGATCCGCGCACCTTCGTCGCCCGGCTCGCCTCCGTCGACGGCGCCCGGGTCGCGGCGGGGCGGGACTTCACGGCGCTGGGCCAGCTGACCTCCGACACGGTCGCGCACCTGGACGAGGCGACCGTCCGCTCGCTGGCGGCGGGGCTGGCCGACGCCTCGTTCAGCGTCCGCTCGGTGGAGTCCAGGCCCTACAGCCGCAAGCCGTACGCGCCGTTCCGGACGACGACGATGCAGCAGGAGGCGGCCCGCAAGCTCGGCTTCAGCGTCGACCGCACGATGTCGGTGGCGCAGCGGCTGTACGAGAACGGCCTGATCACCTACATGCGGACCGACTCCGCGACCCTGTCGGACACGGCGGTGAGCGCTGCTCGCGCCCAGGTCCGGGAGCTGTACGGCGACGCGTACCTGCCGGACAGGCCGCGGACCTACGCGAACAAGGTGAAGAACGCGCAGGAGGCGCACGAGGCGATCCGCCCGGCCGGGGACGCCTTCCGCACGCCGGGCCAGACCCGCCTGACCGGCGACGAGTTCCGCCTCTACGAGCTGGTCTGGATGCGCACCGTCGCCTCGCAGATGCGCGACGCCGAGGGACGGACCGTCAGCATCCGCATCGACACCACGAGCGCGGGCACCGGCGGCGGGCCGGACCGGGCGTGCGAGTTCGCCACCTCCGGCCGCGTCCTCACGTTCCCCGGGTTCCTGCGCGCGTACGTCGAGGGCAGGGACGACGACTCCGACGCCGACGACAGCGAGCGCCGGCTGCCCGACGTCACCGAGGGCGACGTCGTCACCGCGGCGGCACTGACCCCCGAGGGACACGAGACCCGTCCGCCCGCGCGGTTCACCGAGGCGACGCTCGTCCGCGAGCTGGAGGAGCGGGAGATCGGCCGCCCGTCGACCTACGCCTCGATCATCAAGACGATCGTCAACCGTGGCTACGTGTTCAAGAAGGGCAGTGCTCTCGTCCCGACCTGGCTGGCGTTCGCCGTCATCCGGTTGATGGAGGACCACTTCGGCAAGCTGGTCGACTACGCGTTCACCGCGCAGATGGAGGACCAGCTCGACGAGGTCGCCGGCGGCCGCGCCCAGATGGCCGGGATCCTTGCGCAGTTCTACTTCGGCGCCGACGACCTGGAGGGCCTGCAGCGCCTGGTCACCGAGCTCGGCGACATCGACGCGCGAGGGATCAACACCTTCGACCTCGGCGAGGGCGTGCACGTCCGGGTCGGCCGGTACGGGCCCTACGTGGAGGACGACGAGGGCGGGCGGGCATCGGTCGAGGAGGACCTGCCGCCGGAGGACCTGACGCTGGAGGTCGCGCGCGAGCTGCTCGCCCGGCCGAGCGGCGACCGCGCGCTGGGCGTGCACCCGGACAGCGGGCTGCCGGTGGTCGCCAAGGCCGGCCGCTACGGGCCCTACGTCACCGAGGTCCTCCCCGAGGACGCCCCCAAGGCCGCCAAGCCGCGCACCGCATCGCTGTTCTCGTCCATGGACCCGGCGAGCGTGACGCTGGCGGACGCGGTCCGGCTGCTGACGCTGCCCCGCTCGCTCGGCGCCGACCCTGAGGCGGACGGCGAGGAGATCAGCGCTCTCAACGGCCGGTACGGGCCGTACGTCAAGCGGGGCACGGACTCGCGGTCGCTGCAGTCCGAGGAGGAGCTGTTCACGGTGACGCTGGAGCAGGCGCAGGAGCTGTTCCGCCAGCCGCGGCCCCGGGGCAGGGCCCGCACCGCGGCGACGCCTCCGTTGGCCGAGCTCGGGGTGGACCCGAACAGCAGCAAGCCCATCGTCGTGAAGTCCGGCCGGTTCGGCCCGTACGTCACCGACGGGGAGACCAACGCGACCCTGCGCTCCGGCGACGACCCGGAGACGCTGACGGCGGACCGCGCGATCGAGCTGCTGGCGGACAAGCGCGCGCGGGGCCCGGCGCCGGCCCGCAAGCCGGCCCCGCGCAAGGCGGCTCCCCGCAAGGCGGCTGCCCGCACGGCTGCTGGGCGCAAGCCGCCGGCGAAGAAGGCCGCACCCGCCCGGGCGGCGACGAAGGCTGCGGCCAGCCGGCCGGTGGCCGCCGCACCGCAGGTCCCCGTCGTCAGCTGACCGTCAGCGGCGGGATCAGACCACCGGGTCGCCGTCCGCGACGGTGCCCTCGGCGTCGGCCGGCTCGATCGCCAGCCCGCGCTGGAGCACCCGGCGGGTGTTCTCGGAGCTGATCGTGAAGTGGTGCTCCGCGACCGACGCGGCCAGCTCCGCTTCGCCGGCGATGATCGCGTCGGCGAGCTCGACGTGCTCGCCCACCGCGCGGGCGTCCATGTCCTGGCTGTAGGGCTCGATCGGGATGCCCGGCGTGACCCGGCTGAGCAGGTCGCGGCTGAGCAGGGCCAGCTGCGGGTTGTGCGCCGCCCACATCACAGCCCCGTGCAGGGCCAGGTCCGCCTCGTGGTGCTCCTGCGGTGTGCTGGCCTCGAGGAACGCCGCGACCGCCTGCCGGATGGCCTGCACGTCGGCGGCGGTCCGGCGTCTGGCGGCGGTCCGGGCGATCATCCCCTCCACCAGCTCGCGCATGTCGAGCAGGTCCTCGAGGTCGTCGGTGTCGGCGGCCATCGTGTTGCGCACGGCCGCCGCGGACCCGGCAGTCCAGCTGGCGAGGATGTACGCCCCGCCGTTGCGGCCGCGACGGGTCTCGACGACGCCGTTGGCCCGCAGCCGTGCCAGGGCCTCGCGCACGGTCGTCCGGCTCACCGCCAGGGCGTTGGCGAGCGCTCTCTCGGTGGGCAGCCGTTCACCCGGCACGAACAACCCGAGTGCGATGGAGGTCATCAGCCGGTCGGCCACCTCGCCGGCCGCGTCGGGGACCGCCAACCGGTGCAGCAGCAGGCTCGGGTCGCTGACGAGACGCCGGACGTCCGACGGCGCATCCGTCACTGTGCGCACCTGTGTCACTGCTTTCCGGTCCTCTCAGGGAGGCGGCGCCGGATCCCGGACCGCTTGACGGAAACAACTACACGCTGGGTGATGCTCCGGGCGTCGGTCTGGTTTGGCTGACCGGCCGCCCGAACATGTGCACGATCACATCCCCACCAGCCGGCCGGCGGCGGTTGCCGCCGCCGCCCCGACCACGACGAGCACCAGGGGAGCGCGCACCCGGAGCAGGACGACCGCGGCGGCCAGCCCGGCCAGCCGCGCGTCCAAGACCAGGCGCTGCCCGACGACGACCGTCCCGGTGACGACCAGTGCGGCCAGCAACGCCGCCGGGAGGTGCCTGCCCCAGGCGGCCAGCCGCGGCCGGTCGGCGAGCCGCTCCGGCGGCAGCAGCACGCCCACCAGCTTCAGCAGGTAGCACGCCGCGCACACCGTCAGCACCCACGCCCACGTCACGTCACTGTGTCCCGGGCAGCGGCGTCCCGGGCAGCGGCGTCCCGGGCAGCGGTGTCCCGCGGCGGGTCGTCCGCCCGGCCGGCCGCGAGCACCGCCAGCGCCGCCACCGGAACGGCGAGCCCGATCGGCAGCACGACCGCGCCGACCGCGCCGAGCACTGCGCCGGTGGCCGCGACCCGCCGGGTCCCGACCCGGCCGGACCGCAGCCGCGGCCAGAGCAGCGCCAGGAAGGCCGCCGGGCCGACGGCGTCCAACCCCAGCGCCGTCGGGTCGCCGACGGCCCCGCCGAGCAGTGCCCCGACCAGCGTCGCAACGTTCCAGCAGACGAAGACCGCCAGCCCGGTGGCGGTGAAGGCCAGCCGGGCCAGCCGCCGGGACAGACCGGGCGCGGTGGCCATCGCGGTCGTCTCGTCGATCACCAGGTGCGCGGCCACCGGGCGCCACCGCGCCGGCACCGCGAGGACCGGCCCGACCGTCACGCCGTAGAGCAGGTTGCGGCTGCCGAGCAGGATCGCCGACGCGGCTGCGGATCCCGCCGTGCCGCCGGCGCCGAGCACGCCGACGTAGGCCAGCTGGGAGCCGCCGGTGAAGGCGAACAGGCTGAGCACGCCGGCCTGTGCGGTGCTCAGCCCCGAGGCCACCGCGAGCGCGCCGAACGACAGCCCGAAGACGCCGACCGCGAGACCGAGCCCGACCCCGTCCCGGAGGACCCGTCGCTCGTCGTCCGGCCGCCGGCCCGGGCGCCGGTCGGTTCCCACCCCGCCATCCTCCCCGGGCTGGGCCGCCTCACTCGCCGGTCACCCCGTCGATCGCCTCCCGCAGCAGGTCGGCATGGCCGTTGTGCCGGGCGTACTCCTCGAGCACGTGGTCGGCGACCCAGCGGGCCGACACCGGCTCGCCCCGCAGGTCGCCCTCGACCTCGAGGGAGGCCAGCCCGGCCAGGACCTCGCGCGACCGCGCACAGGTCGCCGCGAACAGCGGCAGCGTCACCGCCAGGGTCGCGCTCGGCGGGGGATCGAGGTCGGCGTCGGGGTCGTCGGGGTCCCCGGGCTCGGCGGCGCTGGGCCAGTCGCCGTCGGCGACGTCGCGTCCGGCGAGCACCGCCTGGAACCACCACACCTCGTTGTCGGCCATGTGCCGGACCAGTCCCAGCAGGTTCAGCGTCGAGGGCGGGACCGACCGGGTCAGCGCCTGCGCGTCGGTCAGCCCGTCGACCTTGCGCAGCAGGGTCGCCCGGTGGTAGTCCAGCCAGCCGGCCAGCATCGCGCGCTCGTCCGGTCCGGTCAGTGGGGGCTCGGCCCGCTCGGTCAGTGGGGGCTCGGCCCGCTCGGTCGTCACCGGAGCGAGCGTGCTGCCCGGGAGCCGCCGGGGCAACCGACATCTGCCGCGCCGGACGAGCACCGGGACCCGGACGAGCACCGGGACCCGGCGACCGGCCGCTCCGACGTCCGGGTGCAGAGCACCGCTCACTCGGTGAGGGCCGCGACCAGCGAGGACCGGCCGGACACCCGGAACTTGCGCTGCAGGCCGGCCACGTGCGTCCGGACCGTGGTCGGGGCGATGCCGAGCCGGTGGGCGATCGAGCTGCTGCTGTGCCCGGATCGCAGCAGCTGCAGGATCTCCAGCTCCCGCGGGGTGAGGTGCACGGTCCGTCCCCGGAACGCGACGCTCCGGCCGCGATCGGTCTGGTAGCGCGCGAGCAGGACGCCGGTGTCCACCCGGGTCAGCGCCGCCTCGCCGCGCAGCACACCGAGCAGAGCTGAGCCGAGCCGGGCCGGCGCGGTCCGGGCCGGCAGCCACCCGCAGGCACCGGCGCGCAGGACGGCGAGCATCACTGAGGTGTCCGGGACGTCCCCGGACGACAGCACGACGACGCGACCCAGGGCGCGGTCGACCAGCTCCCGGGTGGCGTCGGCTGCCCCACCGGGCAGCCGGGCGTCGAGCAGGACCAGGCCCGGACGAGTCCGCCGGGCGACTGCGACGGCCGCGGCGGCATCGGCCGCCTGGCCCACCACCGCCAGCGGCGCCGGGAGGGTCGTGCGGAGCCGGTCCACCAGGAGCGGATCAGCCGACGCCAGGGCAACCGTCGCCGGACCCACCGGGTCGATCGTCACACCCACCTCGCCCGCGGTCCCGTCCCGGCACCTCGGCGACGACGGAGTGGCCGACTGGATTCGGGACCGAGGGTAGCCATCCGTACTCGCTCAGCGGAAGTCATTCCGCCGCCAGGGTCCATGGCCGGCTGCCGGCCCGGAACCGTTGAGGGATCTCGTCGCTCCGGGGGCGACCGCGGTGTTCCCTTCCGACCCGACTCGGCTTTCGATTGTCCGGGCCCCGGACGGCGGGTCGAACACCTGGTGCACGCTGACGTGGAGTCCCGATGATGTGTCCGGCCCGCACGACCCGTCCGCTCGCCGCCGTCCTCGCCGGGGCTCTGGCGGTCGTCCTCGCCGGGACCGCCAGCCCGGCCGCAGCGGTCTCCGCCGGCGTCGTCCCGCGGGCTGCGGCCGCGCCGCCGGTCCACGCGGCGATCACCTTCGCGCCGCGGACCGCCCCGGCGGTCGCCGGGTACACCGTCGACAGCGGCGGGCCGTACAGCGCGACCACCGGACGCGGCTGGGTGCGGCAGGACTCCCTGTCCGGCAGCCACGTCCCGGTGGACCTGAACACGACGGGGCAGCACACCGCCACCAGCGACGGGAACACGCGGGACCGCAACCGGCCCGGCATCGACCAGCTGCTCGACACCACCATCCACATGCAGTTCGGTGACCTGCCCGCCTCCCGCGGCACCGCCGGCAACCGGGTCCCCGGCGCCTTCGAGTACGCCCTGCCGAACGGGCGTTACCGGGTCGGCGTCAGTGTCGGCGACCAGCCCAGCACGGGCGTGACCGGCTGTCCGTCCCCGTGCTACGACAGCCAGCACACGATCCGGGTGGAGGGGACGACGGCGCTCCACCGCTTCCAGGCCGACGCGAACAACGAGTACCAGTCCGCCACCGTGACGGTCGAGGTGAGCGACGGGCGGCTGACGGTGGACGCGATCGGCGGCACGAACACCAAGCTGGACTACCTGGTGATCGACTCCGACCCGGAGGTCGACCCGCCCGACACCACCGCGCCCGCCGCGCCGGCCGGGCTCACCGCGACCGCGAGCGACGGCAGTGTCCGGCTGGCCTGGACCAGCAACACCGAGGCCGACCTCGCGGGCTACCGGGTGTACCGCTCGACGACCGGCGACCCGGGGACGACCGGGACCCCGCTGACCGCCGACCTGCTGCCGGGTCCGCCGTACACCGACTCCACGGTCACCGACGGCACCGCGTACACCTACGTGGTCACCGCCGTCGACACCGCGGGCAACGCGTCCGCCGGCTCCCTCCCAGCGACGGCGACCCCGCTCGCGTTCTCGCTGGCGGTCGACTTCTCCGACGAGGCGACCGCCCCCGCGGCCGGGTACGAGCGCGACTTCGGTGAGGCGTACGGCCCCCGGTCCGGTCCGACGCAGGGGACGGGTGCGACCTACGGCTGGGTGCGGGTCGGCACCGCCACGCCGCTGTCGCTGGTCGGCAACGGTCGCAACCGCAACACCGGCGAGAACGCCGGTCAGCCGGACGCGCGACTGGCGACCTTCGTGCACATGCAGCTGCCCACCGGCACCACCGGCGTGGCGGTCGCCGGCAGCTGGGAGCTGGCCGTGCCCGACGGCGCCTACGAGGTGACCGCGGCCGTCGGTGACGCCGGCAAGGCGGTCAACAGCCGCCACTGGCTGAACGTCGAGAACCAGAACGCGGTCGCCGACTTCGTCCCGACGTCCACCCGACGGTTCGCGACCGCGACCCGGTCCGTCGTGGTCCGCGACGGGCGGCTGACGCTGAGCCCGCAGTCCGGCACCAACACCAAGCTGGCCCACGTCACCGTCGCGAGCATCCGTGGCGCGACCGTCCGGCAGCCGGCCGGCGCCGGCAGCCGACCGGTCGTCATCGGCAAGCCCGCCAACCTGGCCACCGGGGTGTCCACCACGGAGGCGATCGTCGAGGACGTGGACCTGCCGGACGGCCCGGTGACGAAGACCGGCCTGGCCGAGGGGTCGGTCACCCTGACCCGGGTCTCCACCGGCGCGGCGGTGCCGGTCGAGCTGGACACCAGCGGTGGCGGCGACACGGTGAACGTGTCCCCGGGCAACCCGCTGGCGGCCGGGACGCTGTACCGGCTGTCGATCACCGCGGCGGTCAAGGACCAGGCCGGCCGGGCCTTCCTGCCGTACTCCGTCGTGTTCACCACGGCGGCGGAGAACTCGGCGGGCACCGGCCGGCCGGACCCGCGGATCGCTTTCGACAAGGCGCCGAGCGGGGCGCCGTCGCAGTACTACACGGCGATGACGAAGGGCCCGGACGGGAAGATGTACGCCGCAACCCTCGACGGGCACATCATCCGGATGACCATCGGCGCGGACGGCACCCTGTCCGCACCGCAGGACATCACCACGGTCCGGGACCACGCGACCGCGGCCGGGCTGTTCGGCGCCCCCAACCGCACGGTCATCGGGCTGGCCTTCGACCCGGCCTCGACGGCCGCGAACCCGATCCTGTGGATCACCGACAACCCCGAGTTCGTCGGCGTCTACAACATGCCGGACTTCTCCGGGCACCTGGCCAGGCTCACCGGCCCGGACCTGGGCACGTACACCGACGTGCTGACGAACCTGCCGCGCTCGGTGAAGGACCACCAGGTCAACTCGATCAGGTTCGGGCCGGACGGCGGCCTGTACTTCAGCGTCGGGGCGAACAACTCGATGGGCGCGCCGGACTCGATCTGGAAGGACCGCGAGGAGCACCTGCTCTCGGCGGCGGTCCTGCGGCTGGACACCGCGGCCCTGCCGGCCGCACTCCCGCTGGACGTCAAGACGGTCGACGCCGGCGGGCCGTACGACCCGTTCGCGGCCGGTGCGCCGCTGACCGTCTACGGCAGCGGGATCCGCAACGCCTACGACCTGGTGTGGCACCGCAACGGCCACCTGTACGCGCCGACCAACGGCTCGGGCGCGAGCGGGGCGTCCCCGGCCACCCCGAACACGCTGCCGCAGGACTGCCGCACCCACCGCCCGGACGGCATCCCCTACACCGGGCCGACCGTGCCGGGGATCCCGAGCAACCCGAACCCGCAGACCGACTTCGTCTACGACGTGCAGCGGGGCAGGTACTACGGACACCCGAACCCCAGCCGGTGCGAGTGGGTCCTGGACAACGGCAACCCGACGAAGGGGATCGACCCGTTCCAGGTCGACGCCTACCCGACCGGCACGCTGCCGGACCGCAACTACGACCTGGCCGGCGTCTACGACGCCGGGTCGCACGCCTCGGCCGACGGCGCTGTCGAGTACCGGGGCACCGCGTTCGGCGGCGCGCTCGACGGCAAGCTGATGGTGGTCCGGTACTCCACCGGCGAGGACATCGAGACCTTCGACGTCGCCGCCGACGGGGCGCTGTCGAACCGCACGACCGGCACCCCCGGGCTGACCGGCTTCGACCAGCCGCTCGCGCTCACCGAGGACACCGCCACCGGGAACCTCTACGTCAGCGAGACCGGCGGGAACCGGATCACGCTGCTGCGGCCGCGCGCGGCGGGGACGCCGAAGGTGACCACCACCGACCGCCTGGTGTTCACCGACGTGCAGGGGGGTGCCGCCAGCGCACCCCGGACGGCCACCGTCACCAACTCCGGGACCGCGCCGCTGACCGTCACCGGGTTGACGGTCGCCGACGACGCGGCGGACCCGGCGTACGGCGCGCACGCCGCGCAGTTCGCCCTGGTGGGCGCGCCCACCCTGCCCGTCACGCTGGCCCCCGGGGCGAGCACCACCGTCGGGGTCGCGTTCGCCCCGGTCGCCGCCGGGCCGCACGGGGCTGTGCTGCGGGTCGCCACCAACGACCCGGCGCGCCCGTCGGCCGCCGCGACGCTGCGCGGGCTCGGGACCAGGGGCCTGGGCGGTGCGTCCGAGCCGTCGCTGCAGTGGGTGCTGGACACCGAGCAGATCCCGGTGGCGACCGGGTCCACCGACCCGACCGTCAACACGATGCCGTCGACCGCCGCCCCGGTCGGGGACGAGGTCGCCGCCCCGGCCTTCGTCAAGGCGGTGAGCACCGCTCCGGTCACCGTCACCCCGCTGGCCGCGTTCGGCCTCCGTGGGCCGGCTGCCGACCCGAACGTCGCGCACGTCCGGGCCTACGACGCCGCCGCCCCGGCCACGACCCTGCAGGGCGTGCTCGACGTCCCCAACAGCAGCTACCAGATGCTCGAGCCGCCGGTCACCGCCACCCAGACGCTCGACCCGGCCGGCGCGTTCGGACTGTCGTGGACGTGGCCCGGCTTCGGGTACACCACCTACCAGCGCGACGACCTCAACACCTGGGAGCCGGCCACCGCCGCGCGCCACAAGGTACGGGTGTACCCGCTGCGGACGGCGGCCGGCGCGACGGTCGCCGACGCGTACGTGGTGGCGCCGGAGGACTACACCGCGTCCAGCGTCGAGTACAACGACGCGGTCCTCGTCGTGCGGAACGTGCGCCCGTCGACAGCGGCACCCGCGAACGGGGCGGTCCTGACGGTGACCAACCGGGACGGCCTGCCGTTCGCCGACCGGATGGTGTTCAGCCGGATCCAGAGCCCGCGGACGGACAAGCTGCCCGCCGACCCGCAGCTCGTCCACGACACCGCGACCGTGCGGATCGCCAACACCGGCACCGGTCCGATGACCGTGACCGGGCTGCCGGTCACCGGGCCGTGGACTGTCGCGCCGGCTTCTCCGCTGCCCGCGACCGTCGGGGCGGGGGGCCAGCTGGACGTGGTGGTCACCTTCACCGCGACGAGGGGCGACCTGAACACCGGCAGCCTGACGGTGCAGACCGACGCCGGGTCGCCGGCGTCGAAGGTGGTCGAGCTGGCCGGCTTCTGGCAGAGCGTGTCCGAGGGCAACCAGGAGCCGACCGTCGCGGAGGTCGTCCGCACGATGGGCTGGAAGACGGTCGTGCCGACCGGCCTCAACCAGCACGGCGCGGTGGTGGCCAGTGGCGACGAGGTGCTGTCGCCGTTCTGGCGTCGGGCGGACACGACGAAGCCGGTCCGCGTCACCCAGCTCGCCGGTTACCACACGTGGAACAACGGGGCGACGTTCAAGTACCTGAGCACCGCCGGCGCGACGCTGGCCTCGTTCGGGATGAACAAGGACTCGGCTCAGTCACTGCTCCCGTGGGCCACCGGGTCCCGGACCACGATCGCCGGCAGCAGCTACAGCCCGTCGGCGGCGACGTTCGGGTTCGGTGTCGACAGCGAGTCCAGTGACAACACCCGCAACGACGTCGCCAAGGACCGCGCCAACGGCTGCACGGATCCGTGCGGGCACCACGTCCGGTTCTGGCCGGTGAAGGACCGCTCGGGCGCCGTCGTCGCCGGTAGCTACCTCATGGGGATGGACTACTCCGGCATCAACTACGACTACAACGACAACCTGTACCTGGTCACCAACGTCGCCCCGGCCGCGACGCCGTAGGGCACGCGGGGACCCCGGCCGCGACGCAGCGCTGCCCGCCCCCGGGGACGGGGGCGGGCAGCGGACCTGCGGGTGGCGAGTCTCAGTGGCGCAGCTCGCCGGCGATGAACGCCTCGACCGCGTCGCGGGCGGCCGAGTCGTCGTACTGCTCCGGCGGCGACTTCATGAAGTAGCTGCTGGCGGACAGCAGCGGGCCGCCGATGCCCCGGTCCAGGGCGATCTTCGCGGCGCGGACGGCGTCGATGATGATGCCGGCGCTGTTGGGGGAGTCCCAGACCTCGAGCTTGTACTCCAGGCTCAGCGGGACGTCGCCGAACGCGCGACCCTCGAGGCGGACGTAGGCCCACTTGCGGTCCGACAGCCAGGCGACGTGGTCGCTCGGCCCGATGTGGACGTTGTCGCTGCCCATGTCGCGGTCGACCTGGCTGGTGACCGACTGGGTCTTGGAGATCTTCTTGGACTCCAGGCGCTCACGCTCGAGCATGTTCTTGAAGTCCATGTTGCCGCCGACGTTGAGCTGCATCGTGCGGTCCAGCTGCACGCCGCGGTCCTCGAACAGCTTGGCCAGCACCCGGTGGGTGATGGTCGCGCCGACCTGGGACTTGATGTCGTCGCCGACGATCGGCACGCCGGCGGCGGTGAACTTGGCCGCCCACTCCGGGTCCGAGGCGATGAACACCGGCAGCGCGTTGACGAACCCGACGTGCGCATCGATGGCGGCCTGGGCGTAGAAGCGGTCCGCGACCTCGGAGCCCACCGGCAGGTAGGAGACGAGGACGTCGACCTTCGCCTCGCGCAGCGCGGCGACGACGTCGACCGGCTCGCTGTCGGCCTCGACGATCGTCTCGCGGTAGTACTTGCCGAGCCCGTCGTGGGTGTGGCCGCGCTGGACGGTCACGCCCAGCGGCGGGACGTCGGCGAACTGGATGGTGTTGTTCTCGCTGGCGACGATCGCCTCGGACAGGTCACGCCCGACCTTCTTGGCGTCCACGTCGAAGGCGGCCACGAACTCGAGGTCGCCCACGTGGTAGTCGCCGAACGCGACGTGCATGAGGCCGGGCACCTGCTGCGACGGGTCGGCGTCCTTGTAGTAGTGGACGCCCTGGACCAGCGACGATGCGCAGTTGCCCACGCCGACGATGGCGACTCTGATCTTCCCCACGGGTTCTCCTGGTGTCTGTCGGTCCGCGGCCCTGCGATGGGCCCTGCGGCTGTCGGTGATCGGCGGCTGTCGGTGATCGGCGGCTGTCGCTGGTGTGGTGCGGGTCAGGTGTGGACGGGCCGGTCCGGCGCGGCCCGGGTCCCGGCCTCGGCGGGCGGGTCGCCGTCCTGCTCCCGGCCCATCCGGCGTTCGTCCGCGAGCAGGTCGTCCAGCCAGCGGACCTCCCGCTCGGAGGTCTCCAGGCCGAGCTCGCGCAGCTCCCGGGTGTAGCGGTCGACACGCTCGTCGGCGCGGCGCAGCGCCGAGCGGAGCGCCTCCCGGCGCTCCTCGACCCGGCGCCGACGCGCCTCGAGCAACCGGATGCGCACCTCGGCCGGCGTGCGGGAGAAGTAGGCGACGTGCACCCCGAAGCCCTCGTCGTCCAGGGCGCTGGGACCGGTGTCGGCGACGAGTGCGGTGAACCGGGCGCGGCCCGCGTCGGTGATCGTGTACACGCGCCGCGAACGGCGGGTCAGCCCGCCCTGCAGCTCCGCGGCCGGCGTCGTCGCCACCTCGAGGATCCGGGCGGCAGCCGTCGACGGCACCTCGGTGTCGGTCAGCAGGCCGTCGGCGGACAGCCGCCGCAGGGTCGGGTACACCGAGCCGTAGGAGAAGGTCCGCAGCGACCCGAGGGTCGCAGTCAGCCGCTTGCGGACCTCGTAGCCGTGCATCGGGGCCTCGACGAGCAGGCCGAGGATCGCGAGCTCCAGCACGTCGCACCCCCTGCCCGTTCGTCCCGACTGTCCGGAGGCCGAGTCGGCGTCCTAGCGGCTCAATGTATCGGACCGATATGACGCAGGCGACTCGAGCGGGCGGCGTGTCGGGCGGTACCCGGGCGGAGGCGCCGTGAACGCCCCTGGCTGGTCTGCTGTGCCGCGGGTCGTGACGCGTGACCGGCCGGTCGGCGGAGCCCGGCGGGCGAGCAGGCCGGTGGGCCGAGGGAGTCTCCACGCGCCGGGCGACTACCCCATCACGGTGACCCGGTCCGCCTCGACGACGACGACGACCCGCTGCTGGTCCCGGCCGCCGTACCAGGGGTAGGGCGTGCCGAGGTAGCGCCGCGCGAGCTTCTCGATGTGCTCGACGGCTCCCTCGGTGGTGAGCTCGACCGCCCGGCCGCGGACCGTGTAGTAGCGCTCGGGGTGGTCCGGGTCCGACACGGTCAGGGCGAGCCGGGGGTCACGCTCGAGGTTCCGGACCTTCTGGAAGCCCTGGACGGTGTTGACCAGGACGTGGCGCCCGTCGGTGTCCACCCAGGTCTGGGTCAGTTGCGGTGAGCCGTCCGGCATCGTCGTGGCGACGTAGCAGGTGCTCGGCCGGCCGAGCAGGTCGAGCAGTCCGGCGGGCAGGTCCACGGCGGTCTCCGGTTCCGAGGTGAGGGCTTCGACGTCAGCGGGTCGCGGGCGATGCGCTGCTGGTGCCCGTCGTGCTGCCGCGCAGGGCGAAGCCGAGCAGCACCGCCCCGGGCAGGACCCCGCCGACGGTGTCGACGGCGGCTTCCGGCGCCCCGCCGACGGCCAGGCCGAGACCGGCGAGTCCACAGACGGCCAGCGCGGCGCCGAGCACGGTGAACAGGCGCTGGCGCCAGACGACGGCCAGGGCCAGGAAGTGCACGCCGACCACGAACGAGATCCACGCGACCGCGGCCTGCGGGGTGTCCAGCGGTCCGTTCAGCAGGGCCAGTCCACCGAAGATGGCCACCACCTCCAGGCCGACCACCAGCCAGTAGCCGCGCCCGAAGCCGCTCCCCGCGGGGGTCGCCGCTCGCGACACCGCTGGGCGGCGCACGGCGAGCAGCACAGCCAGGAACGCCACGCCGCCCAGCACCCGCAGGGTCAGCGCCACCCCGGACGGCAGGGAGCCCGTGTTGGCGAGCACGAAGACCAATCCGAAGACGGCTCCGATCACCGAGCCGAGCTTCTCGGGCGTCACGCGGCGTCCTGGTGCAGCGCGGACCCGGTGCGGGTCTTGCGCACGTGCAGCCGGGTGGGGATCCGGTCGTACAGGTCCGCGACGTGGCTGACCAGGCCGACCACCCTGCCCCCCGCACGCAGCTCGTCCAGGGTCCCCATCACCAGTTCCAGCGTCTCGGGGTCCAGCGCCCCGAACCCCTCGTCGACGAACAGGGTGTCCATAACGACCCCGCCCGCCTCGGCGGACACGACGTCGGCCAGCGCCAGGGCGAGCGCGAGCGACGCCAGGAAGCTCTCGCCGCCGGACAGGGTCTTGGCCGGCCGGGTGATCCCGGTCCAGGTGTCCACCACGTCGATGCCGAGTCCGCCGGCCGTCCCCCGGCGGCCGGTCCCCGTGCCGCGGGTCAGCGCGTACCGCCCGGTGGTCATGGCCGCGAGGCGGTCCGATGCCGCGGCGGCGACCTCGTCGAGTCGGGCGGCCAGCACGTAGGAGCGCAGCGACAGGCCGTGGGCGTTCTGCCCACGGCCGTCGAGCACGTCGGTGAGGGCGGTCAGCTCGTCGAAGGCGGCCCGGACCGGGGCGTGGTCCCCGGCGACCTCCGCCCAGTCCTCGGCCAGGGCGGCGAAGGAGGTGGTGGCCTGCTCGGCCAGCGCCGCGGCGGCACCGGCCGCCGCGCGAGCCTGCTCCGCGGTGGCCGCGGCCGCCGCCGGCTGCTCGACGTCGACCTGCTCGTCCGGGTCGACACCTGCCAGGTCCGGGTCCGTGACGCCGGAGGACACGGCGGCGAGCTCGGTGTCGAAGGTCCGGACAGCCCGCTCGAGCCGGGCGACCGCGACCTCGTCGCGCAGCGCAGACCGTGCGGCCGCCAGGTCGGCGAACCCCGCGGTCGCGGCCTCGGCCGCGGCGCGCGCCAGGCGCTCGCGTGCCGTGTCGACGGTGGCCGCGGACTCGGCGAGCGCGGTTCGTGCCAGGTCGGCGCCAGCGGCTTCGGCCAGCAGGCGCCGGCGGCGGGCCGGCACGTCCGGGTCCGGTCCCCGGGCGGCTGCCGTCTCGGCGGTCAGCGCTGCCCGGGTCCGGTCCAGCGCGGCCAGCTCGGTGACGGCGTTCGCCCGGACCTCCTGCAGCTGCGCCCAGCGGGCCTCGACGTCCGCCGCCGCGGTCTCGAGCTCGCCCAGCGATGCCCGGCGTGCGGCCAGCTGCGCGGCGGTCCCGGTCAGGCGTGCCCGCAGCCCGGCCCGGGCGCGGTGCTCGGCGAGCAGGTCGGCGACGGGGGCGTCGGCCGCGACAGCGCGGAGCACGCCCAGTTCGGTGTCGGCGGCGGCGACCGCGGCGGTGGCGGCGGTCAGGCGGTCGGCGGCGGCGTCCGCGGCGGTCCGGGCCGCTGCCTCGTCGGCCTCGCCGACCCTCCCACCGGCCGGCGACCCGGCGGGGAGCGGGTGGTCGGCGCTGCCGCAGACCGGGCACGGCTGGGCCGGCTCGAGCGCGGCCGCGAGCTCGGCAGCCATGCCGTCCAGCCGACGCTCGCGCAGGTCCAGCCAGCTCTCCCGGGCATCGGCGGCGGCCGTCCGGGCCGCCGCCACCGCATCGGTCAGGCCGGGGCGATGGGCCAGCAGCACGTCGCGCCCACGAGCCGCCTCGACCGCCGTCCGGGCGGCTGCCTCGTCGGCGGTCGCCCGCGCGAGGGCGGAAGCGGCGGCGTCGGCCTCGACCACGGCGGCCCGTGCCGTGGCGAGCTCGCCGGGCAGGTCCGTGCGGCGCCGGGCGAGCTGGTCGACATGCGGCGCGATCGCTGCCAGCCCGGCCCGCAGCTCCGCCGCCGCTGCGTCGTCGACGGCGGTGGCGGCGAGGCGGTCGACCAGCGCGTCGAGCCGGCCGGCCTCGTCCCGTCGGGAGTTGGCCGCGGTCGCCAGCTCGGGCCCGGTCGTGGTCGCGGTGTCCGTCGCGGGGCCGGCGAGCACCCCGTCCCGGACCAACGCGGCCAGGGCCGCCTCGGCGGCGCACCGGGACAGCTCGGCGGCGGTCCCGGCGCGGCGGGCGTCGGCGTCCGTCGCCGCGACGGGGCGTGCGCGCCGGGCGGCGTCCAGCTCGGCGCGGGCGGCATCCACCGCGGGTGCCGCCACGGCCAGCGCGTCGGCTCGGTCCCGCAGTGCCCGGCGTCGGCGGCCGAGCTCGGACCGGGTTCGGGCCGTGGCGAGCTCGGTTCTCCGGTCGGTCAGCAGCTGGGTTGCCGCGTCCGCGGCGGTCGCGGCTGCCCGCGCCCGGGCGTCGAGGGCACCGCCCGTCTCCTCCAGCCAGGCCGCGTCCACCGCGGCCGGCTGCTCGACGCCGGCCACCTGGCTCAGCCGGGCCGCGAGCTGGTCCAGCGCCGCCTCACCCGCGTCGAGGGCCCGGTGGGCCTGGACCCGGCGGGCCCGGAACCACGCCTCGACCCGGCCGAACCGGGCTGTCCCGAACAGCTGCTCCAGCAGGCGCTCGCGTTCCTCGGTCTCGGCGCGCAGGAACCGCGCGAAGTCGCCCTGGGGCAGCAGCACCACCTGGGTGAACTGCTCGGCGGTCATCCCGACCAGGCGGTCGACGACCCGGGCGACCTCCTCGTGGCGGGTCACCGGCTCCCGACCGGAGCCGTCCACCCACCGCAGCGACGCCGAGCCCTTCTCGGTCGTCGTCCCGCTGCCGCGCCTCTTCGGCCGGGTCCAGTCCGGGCTGCGCGCCACGACGACGCGGGCGCCGCCGACGGTCAGCTCCAGCTCCACCGACGGCCGGGCGTCGGGGTCGGCGTGGTCGCTGCGCAGCCGCTTGGTCTCACCGCGAGCGCCGGGCACCTTCCCGAACAGGGCGAACGCGACCCCGTCGAGGACCGTCGTCTTGCCGGCGCCGGTCTCGCCGTGGACGAGGAACAGCCCGTCGGCGCCGAGCGCGTCGAAGTCGACGGTCTCGGTCCCGGCGAACGGGCCGAAGGCCGTGACGACCAGCCGGTGCAGGCGCACGGCTCAGCCCACCAGGCCCAACACGGCCGAGGTGGTGGGTACGGTCGGGCGGGCCGGCGCGGTTCTGGTGGCCGCGCCCGCGAGCAGGTCGCCGTCCGGGTCGGCTGCCGCGGCGCACGCGTCAGCCAGCAGCTCCCGCTCCCGCGCGCTCGGCCCGCTGCCGCGGCAGGCGTCGAGGAAGTCGACCGCGACCTCGAGGTCCGGCCGGACGGCGGCGCCACGTCCGGTCCGGGCGGCCAGCGGGACGACGACCCGCGCCGGCGGCGCCCACTCCAGGTGGACCGCGTGCCGGAACCGCTGCTGCAGCCGCCGCATCCCGTCCAGCGGGCGGACCGGGTCGGTGAGCCGGACCGAGAGGTAGTGGTCGGCGACGGCGTCGTGCCCGCGGGAGGTCAGCAGGTCGGTCAGGTCCCCGGTGAGCTGGGACAGCGGCCGGACGACCGGCAGGTCCACCCGCTCGACGGCGACCTCGCCGGCCGGGCCGAGCTCGACCAGCAGGGCGGCCTTGCGCGAGCTCCGCTCACCGAAGGAGTACGGCAGCGGCGAGCCGGAGTAGTGGACCCGGTCGGCCACCTGCTGCACCGAGTGCAGGTGCCCGAGGGCCACGTAGTCCAGGCCGGTGAACACACCGGCCGGCACCGTCTCGATCCCGCCGATGGTGATAGTCCGCTCCGAGCCACTGGCCTGGCCGCCGACCACGAACGCGTGGCCGACCAGGACGCTGCGGGTGCCGGCGGGCCGGGTCGCGAGGTCCGCGCGCACCCGGTCCGCGGCCGCCGTCAGGACCGCCTCGTGCCCCCGCCCGGCCGCGCCGAGTGCCCCTCGGGTGACGTCCGGCTCCAGGTACGGCACCCCGTAGAAGGCCACCGGGCCGGCGTCGTCGGCCAGCACGACCGGCGAACCGATGCCGCCGACCGTGGTCCGCAGGTGCAGCCCGCCGTGCGCGGCGAAGGCGGCGGCCTGGCCGAGCCGGGCCGCCGAGTCGTGGTTGCCGGGTACTACCACGATCACCGCGCCGGCCGCCCGCACCTGCTCCAGCGCCGTCCCGGCGACCTGGACCGCGTCCGCCGACGGGACGGCCCGGTCGAACAGGTCCCCGGCGACCAGGACGACGTCGACCCGCCGGTCCGCGACGACGTCGGCCAGGGAGCGCAACGCGGCAGCCTGGTCCGCCAGCAGGTCCCGGCCGTGGAAGGTCCGGCCGACATGCCAGTCGGAGGTGTGCAGCACGCGCATACCGGCGACGTTAGGGACCGGCACCGACACGATCGCGCGGCGCGCCCGGCCCACCCGGTGCTGCCCGGATCGCGGTGGCCCGCCGCAGACCGTCGGCACCCAGCACGAGGGCCGTCGCCAGCAGCCAGCCGGCGAGGACGTCGCTGGGCCAGTGGACGCCCAGCTCGACCCGGGTCAGGCCGACGGCCGCGGCCCAGCCGAGCGCGACGACGGTGCCGACCCGCTGGCTCCTGCCGCCGGACAGCGCACCGCACCAGAGCCCGGCGACCAGCCCCGAGGTCGTCGCGTGCCCGGACGGCAGTGCCGGCCCGCCGGCGTCCCACGCCCAGTCCGCCATCGGCGGCCGCGCCCGGCCGATCGCTGCGGCGAGCACAGCGCGGACCAGTTGGCCCGCGGCCACCGCGAGCACCGCGGCGGCGGCGCCGGCCCACCAGCGGCTCGGCAACCGCGAGCCGATCCGAACCGGCCGCCGGCGGACCGCGACAGCGCCCGCGACCGCCGCCAGGACGTACGCGGGGACGCCGCTGCCGGTCGTCGTGACACCGATCGCCACCTCCGTCAGTAGGCGGCTCCGGCTGTCCACCGCGGCCTCGTGCAGCGCCAGGTCCCCGGGTAGCGGGGCTCCGTCGCGGGCGGCGGCGACCACGGCGAGCGCGGTGAGCGCGGTGAGCAGCGCCGCGGCGAGAACGGACGCCGCCAGCTGCCGGCGCCCGGCGGTGCCGTCCCGGCGGTCGGACGCCCGGTGCCCGCCGGTCATCCCCCGGTCGTCGGCGGAGGCAGCCGCAGCCCGGCCATGCCCCCGTCGACGGCGAGCAGCGTGCCGGTCGTCGAGGCCGCCAGCGGCGTGGCGAGGGAGGCGATGGCGAGCGCCACCTCGTCGGCGCTGACCAGCCGGCCCATCGGTTGGCGGGCGCGCAGGGCGGCCAGCGCCGCATCTGGGTCCTCGGCGGCGTCGAGCAGGCGGCGTACCCACGGCGTGTCCGCGGTTCCGGGCAGGACGGCGTTGACCCGCACGCCGTCGGCCACGCCGTCCGCGGCCATCGCCAGGGTCAGCGACGCGATCGCGCCCTTGCTCGCCGAGTACAGCGCCCGCTGGGGCAGCCCGACGGACGCGGCGACGGAGCAGGTGTTGACGACGACGGCCGACGGCGAGCGCCGCAGGTGCGGCATCGCCGCGCGGCTGACGCGGGCGGTGCCGACGACGTTGACGTCCAGCACCCGGTGCCACTCCGCGTCGTCGTTGGCCGTGACGTCGCCGACCGCCCCGATGCCCGCGTTGTTCACCAGCACGTCGATCCCGCCGAACCGGTCGGCGACGGCGTCGACCGCGGCCGTCACCGAGTCCGGGTCGGTGATGTCGCAGGCCAGCGCGAGGTCGGCCTGGGTGTCCGGCTGGTCGGCGCGGTCCAGGCTCGCCACCCGGGCGCCGCGGGAGCGCAGCACCGCGACGGTGGCCGCCCCGATCCCGCTCGCACCGCCGGTGACCACGGCGACCAGGCCGGCGAAGTCGGTCACCGTCGCGGGCCCGGAACGTCGGTCACCGTCGCGATCCCGGAACGTCGGTCACCGTCGCGGGTCCACGTGCACCTTCGGCGCGGGTCCCCACCCGGGGTCCCGGTGGCCGGCGAGCACCGCGCCGACGTCGCCCAGGCCCACGGTCGCGGCGACCAGGGGACGGGGGTCCACCCGGCCGTCGGCGTAGAGGTCGATCGTCCCCTCCAGGCCGCCGGACGCGCTGAGCACCCCGACGACCGTGACGTCCTTCATCGCGATGGTGCGGGAGTCGACCAGGCTCGGCTCACCGGCGAGCCCGATGTAGACGACCCTGCCCCCCGGCTCGACCTTCTCGGCGGCCAGCGTGGGCAGCGCGGCGGCGTTGGAGGCGTCCAGGACCGCGTCGAAGGGCACGTCCGGCAGCTCGTCCTGGACCCAGGTGTTCCCGATGCCGATCGAGCGGGCGAACTCCAGCGAGGCGGAGTCGGGTCCCATCAGGTGCACCTCCGCGCCCCGCTCGGCGGCGATCAGCGCGATGAGCAACCCGATCGCGCCGGGCCCGAGGACGAGCGCGCGCTGGCCCCGCTCCAGCTGCGCACCCCGGACCGCCCGGAGCGCGTTCCCGCCCGGCTCGACGAGCGCGCCGAGGGTCGCGTCGACGGAGTCGGGCAGTCGCTTGAGCGCGGTCACCGGCACCGGCAGCTGCTCGGCCAGCGCCCCGGGCCAGCCGTGGCGGACGCCGATCTCGTGGCGGTCCTCGCACAGGTGCTGGCGTCCGCTGCGGCAGCGAGAGCAGTGCCCGCAGCCGAGCATCGTGTCGCCGGTCACCCGCTGCCCGACCCAGGAGGTGTCGACACCGTCCCCGGTCGCCGAGACGGTTCCGCACCACTCGTGGCCCAGGCGCATCGGGTACGTGGCCTCACCGGACTGCAGGTAGGCCATGTCCCCGGCGAAGAACTCGTGGTCGGTGCCGCAGACACCGACCCGCTCGACGTCGACGACCACCTGGCCGGCGGCAGCCGACGGCGGGTCGACCTCGCGGACCGCCGACTCCCGGGGGCCGGTGACGACGAAGGCGCGCATCAGCGAGCCGGACCAGACCGGGAGGGGGCGCGGATATCGTCCATGGATCCCGGAGGTTAGACCTCCGTTCCGTCGACCAGAGGACGCCGCGATGCCGCTGCGCAGTGACCAGTGGTACGCCGGCCAGGACCGGAACGGCTACATCCACCGGGCGTGGATGCGCCGCGGGGTGCCGGACTCCGCCTTCCAGGGGCGCCCGCAGATCGCGATCGCCAACACCGCCTCGGACCTGGTGCCGTGCAACCGGCACCTCACCGAGGTGTCGGAGCACGTGCAGCGCGGCGTGTGGGAGGCCGGCGGCGTCCCGCTGGAGATGCCGGTGGTCGCCCTCGGCGAGACCAACGTGCGCCCCACCGCGATGCTCTGGCGGAACATGGCCGCGATGGCCATCGAGGAGATGGTCCGGGCCAACCCGATCGACGGGGTGGTCCTGCTCGGCGGGTGCGACAAGACGATCCCGTCGCTGCTGATGGCCGCCGCGTCGGTGGACCTGCCGGCCGTGGTGGTCCCCGGCGGGCCGATGCTCACCGGCACGTTCCGCGGCGTGCCGCTGGGCTGCGGCACCGACGTGTGGCGGCTGTCGGAGGAGGTGCGGGCCGGAACCCTGTCGGAGCTCGCGTTCCTGCAGTCGGAGTCCTCGATGATCCGCAGCCGCGGGCACTGCAACACGATGGGCACCGCTTCGACGATGACGCTGGTGGCCGAGGCGCTCGGCACCGTCGTCCCGGGCGTCGCCGGCACGCCCGCCGCCGACAGCCGCCTGCTCGAGGCCGCGCACGCCTCCGGGCGGCTGGCCGCCGAGATGGTGGCCGCCGACAGGCGACCGTCGACGTTCCTCACCCGGGCGTCGTCCACGAACGCGATCGTCGCGATGGCCGCGATCGGCGGGTCGACGAACGCAGTCGTGCACCTGCTGGCGATCGCCGGGCGCCTCGGGATCGACC
>CAXTBU010000032.1:14270-34018 GCA_964242885.1 uncultured Actinomycetales bacterium | reverse complement strand
GGTCGGTGGTCCGGTGCCGGACCGCCGCCTGCGCCTGGTCGGCGATCCCGTCCTGCTCGGCGATGCCGGACTGCTCGGCCGTGCCGGACTGCTCGGTGGTCGTGCTCAACCCACGGACCCTTCCATCTGCAGCTCGATGAGCCGGTTCAGCTCCAGCGCGTACTCCATGGGCAGCTCGCGGGCGATGGGCTCCACGAAGCCGCGCACGATCATGGCCATCGCCTCGTCCTCGCGCATGCCGCGGCTCATCAGGTAGAAGAGCTGCTCGGCGCTGACCTTCGAGACGGTGGCCTCGTGGCCCATCGACACGTCGTCCTCGCGGACGTCGACGTAGGGGTAGGTGTCGGACCGGCTGATCGTGTCGACGAGCAGCGCGTCGCAGACGACGTTGCTCTTCGAGCCGGTCGCGCCCTCCTGCACCTGCACCAGGCCGCGGTAGGAGGTGCGGCCACCGCCGCGGGCGACGGACTTGCTCACGATGTTGGAGGTCGTCCGGGGCGCCGCGTGGACCATCTTGGCGCCGGCGTCCTGGTGCTGGCCCTCGCCGGCGAAGGCGATGGACAGCGTCTCGCCCTTGGCGTGCTCGCCGACCAGGTAGATGGCCGGGTACTTCATGGTGACCTTGGAGCCGAGGTTGCCGTCGACCCACTCCATGGTGGCGCCGGTGTGCGCGACGGCCCGCTTGGTGACCAGGTTGTACACGTTGTTCGACCAGTTCTGGATGGTCGTGTACCGGCAGCGCCCGCCCGGCTTGACGATGATCTCGACGACCGCGCTGTGCAGGGAGTCGCTGGAGTACACCGGCGCGGTGCAGCCCTCGACGTAGTGCACGTAGGCGCCCTCGTCGACGATGATCAGCGTCCGCTCGAACTGGCCCATGTTCTCGGTGTTGATCCGGAAGTAGGCCTGCAGCGGGATGTCGACGTGCACGCCCTTCGGCACGTAGATGAACGAGCCGCCGGACCAGACCGCCGTGTTCAGCGAGGCGAACTTGTTGTCGCCGATCGGGATGACGGTGGCGAAGTACTCCTTGAACAGGTCCTCGTGCTCGCGCAGCGCGGTGTCGGTGTCCAGGAACAGGACGCCCTGCTCCTCGAGGTCACCGCGGATCTGGTGGTAGACGACCTCGGACTCGTACTGCGCGGCGACACCGGAGACCAGGCGCTGCTTCTCCGCCTCGGGGATGCCGATGCGGTCGTAGGTCTCCTTGATCTCCGGAGGCAGCTCGTCCCAGGTGGTCGCCTGCTTCTCCGTGGACCGGACGAAGTACTTGATGTTGTCGAAGTCGATCCCGCCGAGGTCCGCGCCCCAGTTCGGCATCGGCTTGCGGCCGAACATCTTCAGCGCGCGCAGCCGGACCTGGAGCATCCAGTCCGGCTCGTTCTTCAGCGCGCTGATGTTGCGCACGACGTCCTCGGACAGGCCGCGCTTGGCGGTCGAGCCGGCGATGTCGGAGTCGGACCAGCCGTACTGGTACTTGCCCAAGCCTTCGAGCTGGGTCGTGTCGACGGTCATCGCTTCGTCCTCTCGCCAGGTCGGGCCTGGCTCCAGTCATCGGTACGGGAAGGTGCGGGTCGAGGGGAGGGCGGAACGGGTTGCGGGGAGAGCGGGGCGGGTCGAGCGGAGCGCGGGGCTGGTCGGACGGGAACGGTGACGCCGACGGAGCCCGCGCCGCTGATGTGCGTGGTGCAGACGTGCGCACCACCGGCCATCGTGGACAACCGCTGGACCGGTGCGCCGAGCACCTCGGCGAACGCGGCCGTCTCGGCCTCGCACAGCTCGGGGAAGTCCGCGGCGATCCGGTGGACCGGGCACTGGCCCTGGCAGATCTGGGTGCCGGTCGCCGCCGGCCGGGTGGACGCGGCGTACCCCGCGGCGTCCAACGCGCCGGCCAGGGCGCGGGTCCTCTCGCCCAGGTCCGGGCCGGCCGCGTCGACCGCCGGGGCGAGGCGGGCGCGCAGTTCCTCGGCCCGCTCGCGGGCGAACGCGGCGACGGCCTGCCGGCCCGCCGCGCGGTCCAGGAACCGCAGCGCGCTGGCGGCGAGGTCGTCGCGGCCGGACCCGGGCACCTCGGCGCGGAACCGGTCCTGCCCGGCGGCGGTGAGGACGAAGGCCCGGGCGGGGCGGCCGCGGCCGCGCGGGCCGGTGCCGACCAGCTCCCGGGAGGTGACCAGCCCGTCGGCGGTCAGGGAGTCCAGGTGGCGGCGGACCGCGGCCGGAGTGACCTGCAGGCGCTCGGCCAGGACCGTCGCGGTGACCGGGCCGTGGCGGGAGACGAGCTCGGCCACCGACCGGCGCGGGTCCGGGTGCCCGTGCGCGGGGTGCACGCCCTGGTCGGCGCCGGGCCGGCCCGTGACGGGGGGCGCGACTCCACGGGCCGGGACGTCGCGCGCGACGCGGGCGGCCGCCGGAGCGGGTCGCGAGCGCAGGTCGGATTCCACAACACGACTATGACGAAATTCGGCGGCGTCTGCCAGCAAGGCTGGCCTTGCCCGTCGGCCAGCAGAGCCGGTCCTGCCCCACGACCGCCCGAGCGCCCCGACCGGCCCGCTCGCGGGGCGGGCCACGGCCTAGGCTGACCGGTCGTGACCGAGCGGGCCGACGTTCCCGCCCGCACCGGCGCACCGGCCGTGGAGATCACCGGCCTGGTGAAACGGTACGGCTCGCGGGTCGCGGTCGACGGGCTGGACCTCACGGTCCCCGCCGGTTCGGTGACCGCTGTCCTCGGTCCGAACGGCGCCGGCAAGACCACCACGATCGAGTGCTGCGAGGGATTCCGGCGGCCCGATGCCGGGCGGGTGCGCGTGCTGGGCCTGGACCCGCACCGCGACCGCCGGGCGCTGGCGTCACGGATTGGGGTGACCCTGCAGTCCGGCGGCGCCTGGGGCGCGGTGCGGGCGATGGAACTGCTGCGCTACGTCGCCCGGCTCTACGCGGACCCCCTCGACGTCGACGGTCTCGCCGACCGCCTGGGGCTCGCGTCCGCCGGCCGGACTCCATTCCGCCGGCTGTCCGGCGGCCAGCAGCAGCGGCTCGCGCTGGCGACGGCGGTCGTCGGGCGACCGGAGCTGGTCTTCCTCGACGAGCCGACCGCCGGGCTGGACCCGGCCGCCCGGCACGCGGTCTGGGAGGTGGTGGCCGACCTGCGGACCGCCGGCGTGACGGTGGTCCTCTGCACCCACCTGATGGACGAGGCCGAGCAGCTCGCCGACCTCGTGGCGGTGGTCGACGCCGGCCGGGTCGTTGCCGTCGACACCCCCGCCGCGCTGACCCGGGCCGGCGCCGAGAACACGATCCGGTTCGGCGGCCCGCCCGGGCTGCCGGTCCGGTCGCTGGCCGACGCGCTGCCGGAGGGGACGGTCGTCACCGAGCCGGCGCCGGGCCGCTACCTCGTGACCGGCTCGGTCAGCCCGGGCTCGCTGGCCACGGTCACGGTGTGGTGTGCGGCCTCCGGGGTCCTGCCCGACGGGCTGTCGGTGGAGCGTGCCACCCTCGAAGACGTGTTCCTGTCCCTGACCGGCCGCGACGTCCGGTGAGCGTCCCGACGGCGGCCGCCACGGAGCTGGCGACCGGCCCGGCCGCGGGTCGCAGCCGGCGGCCCCGTCCCTTGGACCACCGGCCCGGCGGTGGCGGCGCACCCGCGTGGCGCACGGTGCTCACCCACGCGGCGATGGAGACCCGGCTGCTGGTCCGCAACTCCGAGCAGCTGCTGGTCGCCCTGGTGATCCCGCTGCTCGCGCTGGTCGTGCTGGACCGCACCTCCCTGCTGGACGCCTCACTGGCACCGGGCCAGCGGCGGGTCGACCTGGCGCTGCCCGGCGTGCTGGCGCTGGCGGTGCTGTCGACGGCGTTCACCAGCACCGCGATCACCACCGGGTTCGACCGGCGCTACGGCGTGCTGCGCCGGCTCGGCGCGACGCCGCTGAGCCGGGCCGGGCTGCTCGGCGGGAAGGTGCTGTCGGTCGGCACGGTCGTCGTCGGCCAGCTGGTCGTGCTGACCGTGGCCGGCGCCCTGTCCGGCTGGCGCCCCGGGCGGGCGGGGGGTTCCGGCGCTGCCGCGGCCGGAGCGCTGCTGGTGCTCGGCGTCGCCGCGCTGGTGCCGGTCGCCCTGCTCGTCGGCGGCACGCTGCGGGCCGAGGCGACGCTGGCGGTGGCGAACATCGTCTACGTCCTGCTGCTGAGCCTGTCCGCCATGCTGGTGCCGGCCGACCGCTATCCCGGGCCGGTCGCCGCGGTGGCCGGCCTGCTCCCGTCGGGTGCCCTGGCCGGCGGCCTGCGGTCGGTGATGACCGGCGGCGGGTTGCCGCTGGCGGCGGTCGCCGTGCTGGTCGCCTGGGCGGCGGTCGCCTCGGTGGCGTGCGGGAGGTTCTTCCGGTGGGACTGACCACGCAGGCTCCCCCGGCACCCGGGGCGCCGCAGACCGGCCGCCGCGGGAACCGGCCGGACCGGCCCCGCGCAGCGGCGGTGCGTCGGCGCGCGGCCCGGGCGCTGCCCGCCCTGGCGATCGCGTCGCTGGTCGCCAACATCGTCATCATCGCCACCGGCGGCGCCGTCCGGCTCACCGCGTCCGGTCTGGGCTGCCCGACCTGGCCGGAGTGCGCTGCCGGCTCCTACGTCGCGCACTCCGAGCTCGGGATCCACGGCGCGGTCGAGTTCGGCAACCGGCTGCTGACCTTCGTGCTCGTCGCGGTGGTCGCGGCGACGGTGGCCGCCGCGGTCGCCGCTCGCCGCGTCCGCCCCGGCACCGTCGCGCCCGCGGTCCTGCTGTTCGTCGGGATCCCGGTGCAGGCGGTGATCGGCGGGATCACCGTGCTGACGCATCTCGACCCGTGGGTCGTGATGCTCCACTTCGTGGTGTCCAGCCTGCTCGTGGCCGTCGCCACCGTGCTGGTACTCCGCACCCGGCCGCGGGCGGTCCCCGGGCCGCGCCGGTGGGCGGTCCCGCGTCCGCTGCGCGTCCTCGCGGTCCTGCTCGGCCTGGTCACCGCCGCGGTCGTCTACGTGGGGACCGTCGTCACCGGCAGCGGGCCGCACGCCGGCGACCTCGCGGCGCGGCGGACCGGGCTGGACCCGGCCGCGGTCAGCCAGCTGCACGCGGACCTGGTGATGCTGTTGCTGGGGCTGACCGTCGGGCTGGTGGTCGCCGTCCGATCGCTGTCCGCCGCGGACCGGCCCGCAACGGCTGCGCGTGCCGCCGGCTGGCTGCTGGCGATCGAGGCCGCCCAGGCGCTGGTCGGCGCCGTCCAGTACGCCACCGGGCTGCCCGTCGCCCTCGTCGACCTTCACCTGGTCGGTGCCGCCGGGGTCGTCGCGGCTGCGGTCTGGGCGGTCACCGCCCTGCGCGCACCGGCCGGCTGACCGGGGTCAGCAGCACCCGGGAGTCGCCACCTACCGGCCCGGTCAGCGCAGGAGCGCGTCGATCGCGACGGCCAGGAAGACCAGTGCCAGGTAGACGTTCGTGCCGTGGAACAGCCGCATCGGCGCCATCGCGGTGACCCGCTCGGCCGGCGGCAGCAGCGCATCCGGGTCGGCGAGCTCCAGGCGGCGCGCCCGCTGGAACAGCCGCCCGGACTCCAGCACCAGCCAGCCGCCGGCCAGCAGCGCCGTGGCGGTGTACCAGATGGTCATCCCCGCAACCGGGACCAGGAGCAGGGACACCGCGACGGTGACGATCGAGTAGCCCAGGACCTGCCGTCCCACCGCAGCCGGACCGGCGACCACGGGCAGCATCGGCACCCCGGCCGCCGCGTAGTCCTCGCGGTAGCGGATGCCGAGCGCCCAGGTGTGCGGCGGGGTCCAGAAGAAGACGACGGCGAACAGCACGACCGGCGTCCAGGCCAGCCGGCCGGTGACGGCAGTCCAACCGATGAGCGCCGGGAAGCACCCGGCCGCCCCGCCCCAGATGACGTTCTGCCAGGTCCGACGCTTGAGCAGCGCCGTGTACACGCCGAGGTAGAACAGGTTGGCCGCCAGCGTCAGTGCGGCGGACAGCACGTTGACCGTGACCGCCAGCCACGCCGTCGCGACGACCCCCAGGACGAGGCCGAACACGACGGCCCGCCGGGGGGTGACCGTGTGCGCGGGCAGCGGCCGGTTCCGGGTGCGCCGCATCGCCTGGTCGATGTCGCGGTCGAGGTAGCAGTTCAGCGCGTTGGCGCTGCCGGCGGCCAGCGCACCGCCGACCAGGGTCGTCACCACGGTCTGCCAGCGCGGGAGCCCACCGGCCGCCAGGAACATCACCGGGACCGTCACGACCAGCAGCAGCTCGATGATCCGCGGCTTGGTCAGCGCGACGTAGGCACCCAGCACGTCGGCGAGCCCGCCTGCCGGACGCCGCGCCACCGCTGCCGCTGGGGTCGACGGCCTCACCGACTGCACGTCTGAAGGCACACCCACCCCGGGTCTTCTCGGCCGGATCCGGTGCCGGACCCTGCTCGGGTGGCGACCGCGCCCGGTCGACCACCGACGTCGGAGGACGTGGTGCCGGGCGGTCCCGAGTCTAGGCGGCGGCCCGTCCGCTCCTGGTGGGGGGCGGAGCGCGCGGGGCCAGCAGCCGGCGCCGCAGCCGGCGCCGTCGCCGCGGCTCCGGGGCTGTGTCACCGGCAGCCGGGCAATAGGGTGGACCCCGGACATCGAGTGGGTCGCGCCAGGTCGCGGGGCTCGGCGACCGAACCGTGCGATCCCCGGCGGAGCGGCCGTTCCCCCGTCCTCGCGGCCCCGACCTCCAGGAGAGGAAACGGACCGACGTGAGCGAAGCCACCCCGTCCCCCACGACGCAGGACGCGCGTCCCTCTGCTGCCCGGCAGCAGCAGGTCAGCGCGGAAACCCTGCAGTGGACCGACCTGGACAGAAGAGCCGTCGACACCGTTCGGGTGCTCGCCGCGGACTCGGTGCAGAAGGCGGGCGACGGCCACCCCGGGACCGCCATGAGCCTCGCGCCGCTGGCCTACCTGCTGTTCCAGCGCTACCTCCGGATCGACCCCACCGACGAGCACTGGGCCGGCCGCGACCGGTTCGTGCTGTCCGCCGGGCACAGCAGCCTGACGCTGTACCTGCAGCTGTTCCTCGGCGGGTACGGCCTGGAGGTCGAGGACCTGCAGTCGCTGCGCCAGTACGGGTCCAAGACCCCGGGTCACCCCGAGTACAAGCACACGCACGGTGTGGAGACCACGACCGGGCCGCTGGGCCAGGGCGTCGGCATCGCCGTCGGCATGGCGATGGCCGCCCGGCGGGAGCGCGGCCTGCTCGACCCCGACGCCGCCCCCGGCACCAGCCCGTTCGACCACGGGGTGTTCGTCATCGCCTCCGACGGTGACCTGGAGGAGGGCGTGTCCGCCGAGGCCAGCTCGCTGGCCGGTACCCAGCAGCTGGGCAACCTGACGCTGGTGTGGGACGACAACAAGATCTCCATCGAGGACGACACCAACATCGCCTTCACCGAGGACGTGGCCAAGCGCTACGAGGCCTACGGGTGGCACGTCCAGACCGTCGACTTCATCCAGGGCGACGGCGGCTACGTCGAGGACGTCCCGGCGCTGGCCCGCGCGCTCGACGCCGCGGCCCAGGTCCCCGACAAGCCGTCGTTCATCCAGCTGCGCACGATCATCGGCTGGCCGGCCCCGACCCTGCAGGGCACCGGCAAGGCGCACGGGTCCGCACTGGGCGAGGAGGAGATCCGCGCGACCAAGGAGATCCTCGGCTTCGACCCGGCGAAGACCTTCGAGGTCGCCCCCGAGGTCCTCGAGCACACCCGTTCGCTGGTGGCCCGCGCCAAGGCCGACCGCGCCTGGTGGGAGCAGGCGTACGCCGCCTGGGAGCAGGCGAACCCGGCCCGTGGCGAGCTGTTCGACCGGATGAACCGGCACGAGCTGCCGGCCGGCTGGGAGGACGCGCTGCCGACCTTCGAGGCCAGCGCCAAGGGCATCGCCACCCGCGCCGCGTCCGGCAACGTGCTGAGCGCCATCGCGCCGGTGCTCCCCGAGCTGTGGGGTGGTTCGGCCGACCTCGCGGGGTCGAACAACACCACCCCGAAGGGTGAGCCGTCGTTCCTGCCGGCGGACCGCCAGACCAAGATGTTCAGCGGCGGCCCGTACGGCCGGGTCCTGCACTTCGGCATCCGTGAGCACGCGATGGGCGCGATCCTCAACGGCATCGCCCTGCACGGCGGGACGCGCCCCTACGGCGGGACGTTCCTGACGTTCAGCGACTACATGCGCGGCGCGGTCCGCCTCGGCGCCCTGATGGGGCTGGGCGTGACCTACGTGTGGACGCACGACTCCATCGGCCTGGGCGGGGACGGGCCGACCCACCAGCCGATCGAGCACCTGGCGTCGCTGCGGGCGATCCCCGGCCTGAACGTGGTCCGGCCCGCCGACGCCAACGAGACCGTGCACGCCTGGAAGACGGTCCTGAACCAGCCGGACAGCGGCCCGTCCGCGCTGATCCTGAGCCGGCAGAACCTCCCGACCTTCGACCGCTCACAGCCGGGCTGGGGCGCCGCCGAGGACGTCGCCCGCGGCGGCTACGTCCTCGTCGAGGCGGACGGCGGCACGCCCGAGGTCATCCTCATCGGGACCGGCTCGGAGGTGCAGATCGCCGTCGCGGCCCGCGAGACGCTGCAGGCCGAGGGCATCCCCACCCGCGTCGTGTCGCTGCCGTGCTGGGAGTGGTTCAAGCAGCAGAGCGGCGACTACCAGCAGTCCGTCCTGCCGGGCACCGTCCGGGCCCGGGTGTCCGTCGAGGCGGCCACCGAGTTCGGCTGGCAGCGGTTCACCGGCGACGCCGGCCGCAGCGTGTCGATCGAGCACTACGGGGAGTCGGCGCCCGCCGACATCCTCTACGAGAAGTTCGGGTTCACCGCGGAGCACGTCGTCTCCGCCGCCAAGGAGAGCCTCGACGCCGTCAAGGCGACCGCGACCCTCCGCTGACGCTGCCGGACGACGGCAGCACCGCACAGCCCAGCTAGCTCGCACCAGGCAAGGGAGCACCTCATGTCGAACCCGCTCGAAGACCTCTCCGCCGCCGGCGTCTCCATCTGGCTGGACGACCTGTCCCGCCAGCGGATCCGGTCGGGCAACCTGAAGTCGCTCGTCGGCGACAAGAACGTCGTCGGCGTCACCACGAACCCGTCGATCTTCCAGGCCGCGATGGCCAAGGACGACGCCTACGACGAGGACATCGCCAAGCTCGCCCGCGAGGGCAAGTCCACCGAGGAGGTCGTCCGGGTCCTCACCGCCAGCGACGTGCAGGAGGCCTGCGAGGTCCTCAAGCCGGTGTGGGAGGGGTCGAACCACGTCGACGGCTGCGTGTCCCTGGAGGTCGAGCCGAAGCTGGCCCGCGACACCGAGGGCACGATCACCCAGGCCCGCGAGCTGTGGGCCGCGGTGGACCGGCAGAACCTGTTCATCAAGATCCCGGCGACCGCGGAGGGCGTGCCCGCCATCCGCCAGGTCCTCAGCGAGGGCATCAACGTCAACGTGACGCTGATCTTCAGCCTCGACCGGTACGAGGCCGTCATGGAGGCCTACCTGTCGGCGCTGGAGGAGCGGGTGTCCCGCGGTGAGTCGATCGACGCGCTGAACTCGGTGGCGTCGTTCTTCGTCTCCCGCGTCGACTCCGAGGTGGACAAGCGCCTGACGAAGATCGGCAGCGACGAGGCGAAGGCGCTGCTGGGCAAGGCCGCCGTGGCCAACGCCCGCGCCGCCTACCAGAAGTACGAGTCGGTGTTCGACGGTGCGCGCTGGGACGCCCTGCGCCAGGCCGGCGCCCACCGCCAGCGCCCGCTGTGGGCCTCCACCGGGGTGAAGAACCCGGACTACGCCGACACGATGTACGTCGTCGACCTCGTCGCCGGCGGCGTCGTCAACACGATGCCGGAGCCGACGCTGGACGCCGTGGCCGACCACGGGGTCATCACCGGCGACACCATCACCACCAACTACGCCAGTGCCCACGACGTGCTGTCCCAGCTGACCGCGGTCGGCGTCGACCTGGCCGACGTCACCGAGCTGCTTGAGGTCGAGGGGCTGGACAAGTTCGACACCGCCTGGAACGACCTGCTCTCCGGCGTCAACGGCAAGGTCGAGGCCGCACGTTGAGCCGGTCGGGCCCCGGGAGCACCCGCTCCCGGGGCCCGACGCACGCCAGAAGCGCAAGCCCGGACCACGTGACGAGGACCCGCCCGCGATGAGGACCTGTCGATGACCGCCCAGACCGACCGCCGGCTGCCCGGGCAGCGACTGGCCCCGCCGAAGAACCCGCTGCGCGACGCCCGCGACCGCCGGCTGCCCCGCATCGCCGGGCCGTGCGCGCTGATCATCTTCGGCATCACCGGCGACCTGTCGCGCAAGAAGCTGATGCCGGCGGTGTACGACCTGATGAACCGCGGGCTGCTGCCGCCGGGGTTCGCCCTGGTCGGGTTGGCCCGCCGGGAGAGCGGGGAGCAGGACTTCACCACCACGATGCAGGAAGCCGTCCGCGAGCACTGCCGGACCCCGTTCCGGGAGAACGTGTGGGCCCAGCTCGCCGACGGATGCCGTTTCGTGTCCGGCGACTTCTCCGACGACGACGCGTTCGACCAGCTCGCCGACACGGTCGCCGAGGTCGACCAGACCCGCGGCACCGGCGGCAACCACGCCTTCTACCTGTCGATCCCGCCCAAGTTCTTCCCGGTCGTGTGCAAGCAGCTGGCCCGATCGGGCCTGAGCGACCGGGCCGAGGGACAGTGGCGCCGGGTCGTCATCGAGAAGCCGTTCGGTCGGGACCTGACCAGTGCGCGGGACCTGAACAGCGTGGTGGAGGAGGTGTTCGCCGCCGACGACGTCTTCCGCATCGACCACTACCTCGGCAAGGAGACCGTCCAGAACATCCTGGCGGTCCGCTTCGCCAACCAGCTCTACGAGCCGATCTGGAACAGCAACTACGTCGACCACGTCCAGATCACGATGGCCGAGGACATCGGCATCGGCGGCCGGGCCGGCTACTACGACGGCATCGGCGCTGCCCGTGACGTGATCCAGAACCACCTGCTGCAGCTGATGGCGCTGATCGCGATGGAGGAGCCGGTCTCCTTCGACGCCAGCAGCCTGCGCGCGGAGAAGGAGAAGGTGCTGTCCGCGGTCCGCCTGCCCGCCGACCTGGCGACCGCCACCGCCCGCGGGCAGTACGCCGCCGGCTGGCAGGGCGCCCGCAAGGTCGACGGCTACCTGCAGGAGGAGGGCATCTCCGCGGACTCGACCACCGAGACCTACGCGGCCGTGCAGCTGGACATCGACACCCGCCGCTGGGCCGGGGTGCCGTTCTACCTGCGGACGGGCAAGCGGCTGGGCCGGAGGGTCACCGAGATCGCGGTCGTGTTCAAGAAGGCGCCGCACCTGCCGTTCGAGTCCACCTCCACCGAGGAGCTCGGCGAGAACGCGCTGGTGTTCCGGGTGCAGCCGGACGAGGGCGTCACGATCCGCTTCGGCTCCAAGGTGCCGGGGACCGCGATGGAGGTCCGCGACGTGACCATGGACTTCGGCTACGGGCAGGCGTTCACCGAGGCCAGCCCCGAGGCGTACGAGCGGCTGCTGCTGGACGTGCTGCTCGGTGAGCCGCCGCTGTTCCCCCGGCACCGCGAGGTCGAGCTCAGCTGGGAGGTCCTGGACCCGGTCGAGCAGTTCTGGGCCGAGGACGGCCAGCCCGAGCCGTACGCGGCGGGGACCTGGGGACCGCCGAGCAGCGATGCGATGCTCGCCCGCAGCGGCCGGGTCTGGCGGCGCCCGTGATCATCGACCTGCCGGGCACGGACACGTCCGCGGTGAACGCCGCCCTCGTGGAGATCCGCGAGGCCGGCGGTGCGGTGACCCTCGGCCGCGTGCTGACCCTCGTCATCGTCACCGACGAGGCGGCGGCCGAGGAGGCCATCACCGCGGCGAACGACGCCAGCCGCGAGCACCCCTGCCGGATCATCGTGATCGCCCGCGGCACCCGCCGCTCGACCTCGCGCCTCGACGCCCAGGTCCGCGTCGGCGGGGACGCCGGGGCCAGCGAGGTCGTCGTGCTCCGGCTCTACGGCCAGCTCGCCGACCACGGCGAGGCGGTCGTGGTGCCGCTGCTGCTCCCGGACGCCCCGATCGTCGCCTGGTGGCCGGGGGCGGCGCCGCCGCACCTCGCCGCGGACAGCGTCGGCCGGCTGGCGCACCGGCGGATCACCGACTCGGCCCGCGGCAGCCGGCCGCTGCAGGCGCTGGCCGCCCGGCGCGACGACTACACCTCCGGGGACACCGACTTCACCTGGACCCGGCTGACGTCCTGGCGTGCGCTGCTGGCCGCGGCACTGGACCAGCCGCCGTACGAGCGGGTGCAGCGGGCCGTGGTGGTCGGGTCTCCGACCTCGGCGAGCAGCGACCTGCTCGCGGGGTGGCTGGCGAACCAGCTCGACTGCCCGGTCACCCGGAACAAGTCGCCGAACGCCGGGGTCTCCGAGGTCCGGATGGAGCGCGCGTCCGGCACGATCGTCATCTCCCGGCCGCACGGCAAGATCGCGACGCTCGTGCAGCCCGGTCAGCCGGAGCGGCACATCGCGCTGCCCCGGCGGACGGCCGCGGAGTGCCTGGCCGAGGAGCTGCGGCGCCTGGACGCGGACGAGGTCTACGCCGAGACGCTGATCCGGGGTCTGGCCCGGGTGAAGGCCGGCGGCACCGTCCGTGCGGCCGTCCCCCGGCACCCCGCCAAGGGCCGGAAGGGCGGGGCGAACGGCGCGGGCGACGAGCTGGGCCCGGGGATCTTCCCGGCACCGGCGACCTCGGCAGCCGGGACGACCGTCAGCGACACCCCGGCGGCGACCGGCCGGTCCACCGGGGTCCGGCAGGCGCGCGAGGCAACGCGGCGGGCCAAGGCCGCCGACGAGGTCGAGACCGAGGCCGCACCGGCCACCGGGCCGGCGGCCGGGAACGGCGCCGCACCGCCGGCCGGCCGCACGACCCGCGCTGCCGCCTCCCGTTCCCGCCGGCCGGCGACGAAGTCCGCCGCTCCCGCGGACTCGGCACCGGCCCGGTCCCGCCGTCCGAAGGGTTCCTGATGTCCACCGACCGCCACCTCGCGACCGCCGAGTCCGTGACCCGGGTCTTCGACGACCCGGCCGAGGTCGCGCGGGCCGCGGCCGGTGAGCTGGTGCTCCGGATGATCGGCATCCAGGCGTCCCGCGGGACGGCCTCGATCGTGCTGACCGGGGGCGGCGTGGGGACGGCCGTGCTGGCGGCGGTCGCCGACGACCCGGACTCGGCGCGCGTCGACTGGTCCCGGGTGTCGGTGTGGTGGGGCGACGAGCGCTTCCTGCCGGCCGGCGACGGGGACCGCAACGAGACCGGGGCACGGTCGGCCCTGCTGGACCGGGTGCCCGGGCTGGACCCGGCGAACGTGCACGTCATGCCGACCTCCGACGGCGCCGGCGGCCCGGACGTCGAGGCGGCCGCGGCGGCCTACGCCGCGGAGCTGGCGGCGTCGGCGGTCGACCCGGCCATCGCCCTGCACGGTGAGCGACCCGGCGTCCCGCACCTGGACGTCGTCCTGCTCGGGGTCGGGCCGGACGGCCACGTCGCGTCGCTGTTCCCCGGCCGCGCCGACCCGGACCCGACGGCCGTCGTCGTGGCGGTGACCGACTCCCCCAAGCCGCCGCCGGTCCGGACCAGCCTCACCTACGCGGTGCTCAACAGCGCCGACGAGGTGTGGCTGCTGGCGACCGGCGCGGAGAAGGCGGACGCCGTCCAGGCGGCCCGCGCCGACCCCGGGGTGCTCCCGGCCTCGCGGGTGCACGGCACGAAGCTCACCCGGTGGTGGCTGGACGCCGCGGCGGCCGGCGGGCGCTGACCCGCCGCGCTGTGGACGGCCGGCGTCCGACGGCTGCCGTCAGACGGCTGGTCTCGGACGGCTGGCCTCGGACGGCTGGCCTCGGACGGCTGGGTTCAGACCGCGATCAGGCCGAGGGCCACGACGGCGGCGAACCAGATCAGCGCCAGCACGATCGTGATGCGGTCCAGGTTCCGCTCGGCGATCGAGGACCCGCCGAGGTTGGTCGACACGCCGCCGCCGAACAGGTCCGACAGCCCGCCGCCCTTCCCCTTGTGCAGCAGCACCAGGAGGATGAGCAGGCAGCTGACGGTGATCAGCAGGATCGAGAGCGCGAGGACCACGCCGGAAGCCTAGCGGCGCCCCGGTCGTGACAACGGCGGGCTCAGACCCGCGGCAGGTCGCGGAACCGGCAGATCCCGGCGAACTCGACCGGGTCCAGGCTCGCCCCGCCGACCAGCGCGCCGTCGACGTCCGGCCCGTCCATCAGCTCAGCGATCGTCGCCGACTTCACCGACCCGCCGTACAGCACCCGGACCCCGGCCGCGGTACGGGCATCGGACAGCTCGGCCAGGGCGCCCCGGACCGCCGCGCAGACCTCCTGCGCGTCGTCCGGGGTGGCGGCGCGGCCGCTGCCGATCGCCCACACCGGTTCGTACGCGACCACCACCCGGTCGACCGTCGCGGCGTCCCGCCCCGGCGCGGCGCCGAGCGCGGCCCGGACCTGGCCGGTGACGTGCTCCAGTGCACCGCCGCGGTCGCGGACGTCTCTGGTCTCCCCCACGCACAGCAGCGGGGTCAGCCCGGCCGCCAGCGCGGCGCGCAGCTTGGCCGCCACGGTGTCGTCGGTCTCGCCGAGCTCGCGTCGCCGCTCGGAGTGCCCGACGGCGACGTACCGGCAGCCGGCGTCGGCCAGCATCGCCGCCGAGACCTCCCCGGTGTGCGCGCCGCCGGCGAAGACCGACACGTCCTGCGCGCCGAGCGCGACCGGCACGTCGTCGCGGTCGAGCAGCGTCTGGACCGAACGCAGCCACGGGAACGGCGGCAGGACGGCGACCTCGGTGGCGGACGCGTCGAACCGGGCGTCGCGCAGCGTCCATGCCAGCTTCTGCACCAGGTGCAGCGCCTCGGCGGCGGTGGTGTTCTGCTTCCAGTTGCCGGCGATCAGCGGTGTCCGCGCGGCGGTGCTCATCTGGTGCGGCTCACCGGGTCGCGCTTCTCGGTCCGCGTCCTCCTGCTCGGGCTCACGTCGCCGGCTGCGGCGCGGCCAGGGCCTGCAGCCCCGGCAGCACCTTGCCCTCGAGGTACTCCAGGCTGGCGCCGCCGCCGGTCGAGATGTGGCCGAACTGGTCGTCGGCGAAGCCGAGCTGGCGGACGGCCGCGGCCGAGTCGCCGCCACCGACGACGGTCAGCCCGCCGTCGGCGGTCGCCTGGGTCAGCGCCTGCGCGACCGCCCGGGTGCCGTCGGCGAAGGCCTCGAACTCCGACACCCCCATCGGGCCGTTCCAGAACACGGTGCGGGCGGCGCGGATGACGTCGCCGAACGCCTGCGACGACGCGGGCCCGATGTCCAGGCCGAGCCTGTCGACCGGGATCGCGTCGGCCGCGACCACGGCGTGCTCGGCGTCCGCGGCGAACGCGGTGGCCGCGACGATGTCGGTGGGCAGCAGGAACGACGGGCCACCCGCGTCCGCCCGGTCCAGGTAGCCGCGGACGATGTCGAGCTGGTCGGCCTCGAGCAGGCTGCGGCCCACCGGCAGCCCCCGTGCGGCGAGGAAGGTGAAGACCATCCCGCCGCCGACCAGGATCCGGTCGCCGTCGCGCAGCAGCGTCAGCAGGTTGTCGATGACGCCGAGCTTGTCGCTGACCTTGGAGCCGCCGAGGACGACCGCGAACGGCCGCTGCGGGTCGGTGGTCAGCCGCTGCAGCACCTCGACCTCGGAGCTGACCAGTCCACCGGCGGCGTGCGGCAGCCGGGCGGGGACGTCGACGACGGAGGCGTGTGCGCGGTGGACCGCCCCGAACCCGTCGCCGACGTAGGCGTCGGCCAGCGCGGCGAGCCGGTCGGCGAACTCCGCCCGGTCCGCGGGGCTCTTCGCGGTCTCCCCCGCCTCGAACCGCAGGTTCTCCAGCAGCACGACCTCGCCGGGAGACGCCTTCGCGACGGCCTCCCGCGCGGCCGGGCCGGCGGTGTCCTCGGCGAGGGTGACCGGGACCGCGAGCAGCTCCCGCAGGCGATCGGCGACCGGGGCCAGCGAGTACGCCGGGTCCGGCGCACCCTTCGGGCGACCCAGGTGCGAGGCGAGCACGACGACCGCGCCGGCGTCGAGCAGCCGGCGCAGCGTCGGCAGGCTCGCCCGGATCCGGCCGTCGTCGGTGATCGCCCCCTGGGTGCCCGCCGCCGATCCGTCGGGGACCGTGGCCAGGGGGACGTTGAGGTCGGCCCGGACGAGCACCCGGCGACCGGACAGGTCGCCGAGTGCGTCGATCCCGGGCAGCGTCAGCGCAGGCGCCGCTGTCCCGGACTGCGTCGGCGGAGCCGCCGCGTCGGCCACCGAACCCTCCGCCGTCAGAGCGTGGCGCCGACGAGCGCGACCAGGTCCACGCAGCGGTTCGCGTAGCCCCACTCGTTGTCGTACCAGCCGACCACCTTCGCCTGGTCGCCGTTGACCAGCGTCAGCTGGGAGTCCAGCGTGCACGAGGCGGGCGAGGTGACGATGTCCGAGGAGACGATCGGGTCCTCGGTGTACACGAGGTACCTGCTCAGCGGGCCGGACTCCGCGGCGGCCTTGAACGCGGCGTTGACCTCCTCCTTGGTGGTCTCCCGGCTCAGCGTCACCGTCAGGTCGGTGACCGACCCGACCGGCACCGGGACCCGCAGCGCGTAGCCGTCGAGCTTGCCCTTCAGCTCCGGCAGCACCAGCGAGATCGCCCGGGCGGCGCCGGTCGTGGTGGGGATGACGTTGCCCGGCGCGGAGCGGGCCCGGCGCAGGTCGATGGTGCCCTTGCGGGTCAGCGCGATCTGGTCGAGCAGCTGCTGCTCGGTCGTGTACGCGTGGACCGTCGTCATCATCCCCTTCTCGATGCCGAAGGACTCCAGGAGCACCTTCGCCATCGGGCCGAGGCAGTTGGTCGTGCAGCTGGCGTTGGAGATCACCGTGTGCGCGGCCGGGTCGTAGTCGCCCTCGTTCACGCCGAGCACGACGGTGAAGTCCTCGTCGGTGGCGGGCGCCGAGATGATGACCTTCTTGGCGCCGGCGTCGACGTGCTTGCGCGCGTCCGCGCCCTTGGTGAAGCGGCCGGTGGACTCGATCACGATGTCCGCGCCGAGGGTGCCCCAGGGCAGCGCGGCCGGGTCTGTCTCGGCGGAGGCGGCGATCTCCACGCCGTCGACGACCAGGGCGGTGTCGGTCACCTCGATCGTGCCGGGGAACCGCCCGAGGATCGAGTCGTACTGCAGGAAGTGGGCGAGCACCGGGATCGGCGCGAGGTCGTTGATGCCGACGACCTGGACATCGGCGCCGGAGGCGGCGATGGCGCGGAAGACGTTGCGACCGATGCGGCCGAAGCCGTTGATGCCGACGCGAACCGTCACGAGTGGATCCTCCAGGGGGAACTGGGACAGGCTGAGGCGGGACGCGCGAGACCCGGTCGGACCGGCGGCACAGCGAACGTCCGTGGGGGTCCCACCGTAGGGGACGTGACCGGGGTCACGGCCAGAGGTGCGCGGCGGCAGCCGTCAGCGTGCGATCGACGGCGCACCAGTCAGCACACGATCGACGGCGCACCCGTCAGCGGGCGAGGATCGCCTCGGCCTCGTCGTAGTCGGGCAGGTCCGCCAACCCGGAGTCGGTGCCCGGGATGCCCAGCTCGGCCGCGTGCCGGTCGGCCAGCGCGAGCAGCCGTCGGATGCGCCCGGCGACCGCGTCCTTGGTCAGCGGCGGCTCGGCGAGCTGCCCGAGCTCCTCCAGGCTGGCCTGGCGGTGTTCCAGGCGCAGGCGCCCCGCGCGGCCGAGGTGGTCCGGCACGCCCTCGCCGAGCAGCTCCAGGGCCCGTTCGACCCGGGCGCCGGCGGCAACCGCGGCCCGCGCGGACCGCCGGAGGTTGGCGTCGTCGAAGTTGGCCAGCCGGTTGGCCGTCGCGCGGACCTCGCGGCGCACGCGGCGCTCCTCCCAGGCCAGCAGCGACTCGTGCGCGCCCATCCGGGTCAGCAGGGCGGCGATGGCGTCACCGTCGCGCACCACGACGCGGTCGATCCCGCGGACCTCGCGCGACTTGGCGGCAACCCCGAGCCGGCGCGCGGCGCCGACCATCGCCAGCGCCGCCTCCGAGCCGGGTGCGCTGACCTCGAGCGCGGAGGACCTGCCCGGTTCGGTCAGCGAACCGCGGGCCAGGAAGGCTCCGCGCCAGGCTGCCGCGGCGCAGCAGACGGAACCGCCGACGACCGACGGCGGCAGCCCGCGGACGGGGCGGCCGCGCGAGTCCAGCAGGCCGGTCTGGCGAGCCAGCGCCTCGCCGTCCCGGGCCACCCGGACGACGTAGTGGCTGGTCTTGCGCAGCCCACCGGGCGACACGACGGCAACCTCGCTGGCGGTGTTGAAGACCTCGGCCAGGTCCTTGCGCAGCCGCCTCGCGACCGCGCCGGTGTCCAGCTCGGCCTCGACGACGATCCGCCCGTTGACGATGTGCAGACCACCGGCGAACCGCAGTGCCGCCGACGTCTCGGCCTTGCGGCAACACGGCCGGGTCACCGAGAGTGCGGCCAGCTCGGCTTTCACCGCGGCCGTCATGGACATGATCGCGATCCTGCCACGCCGACCGTTCCAGGATCGGTCGCCGGGTCCGGCCGCCGATGCGCAGTCGGGCTGTCCGAGCGCCCGAACACACCCGCCAGGGCGGTCGCGAACAGTCCGGGCTCGTGGCGGGCGAGCGGCCTCCCGGTCGCCTCGTCGCGCTCGGCGAGATCGGCGACCACGAGTTCGCCACCGGTCCGGCCGACGGCGGCGGCCAGGGCAACCCGCTCTGGACTGCCCGGCGAGCCGGCCGACGACGGGTCGGCCAGGACGACGTCCGGCGCCAGCCCCGGCGCGTGGTCCCGCAGCACCTGCAGGTGCTGCGCGGCCGGGTACCCGGCGGTCTCGTCCGCCCCCGGGTCGAGGTTGAGGACCAGCAGCAGCCGGGCCGGCCCGCCGGTGATCGCGTCGCGGAGGCCCGGTACCAGCAGGTGCGGCAGCACGCTGGTGAACCAGGACCCCGGCCCGAGCACCACCCAGTCGGCGGCGCCGATCGCCGAGACGGCGGCCGGGCAGGCGGGCGGCTCGGTCGGCTCCAGCCAGACTCGGCGGATCCGTCCGCGGGCCACCGCGACCTCGGCCTGGCCACGGATCGTCACCGCGGCCCGGCCGCGGCGCGGTTCCACGTCGGCGGCGATGTCCAGCGGGACCGAGCACATCGGCAGGACCCGCCCGGCGACCCCGAGCAGCCGGCCGACCAGGTCCAGCGCCTCCACCGTGTCGCGTCGCTGCTCCCAGGCCGCGACCAGCAGCAGATTGCCCAGGGCATGACCGTCCAGCGGGCCGGTCGAGCTGAACCGGTGCTGCAGCAGCCCGGCCCAGCCCGCGGGGTCCTCGTCCAGCAGCGAGGCGAACGCCATCCGCAGGTCACCGGGCGGGACGAGTGCGAACTCCCGGCGCAGCCGGCCCGACGAGCCACCGTTGTCGGCCACGGTGACGACGGCGGTCACATCGATACCGCGGCCGGTCGGGTCCTCGGCCGGCGCCGCGCACGCCCGCAGGGCCCGCAGCGTCGCCCCCAGACCGTGTCCCCCGCCGAGCGCGACCACCCGAAGGGGGCGCTTCCCTCGCGTCGGGTTCACTCGCGCCCGAGGTCCCTGCGGGTTCACTCGCGCCCGAGGTCGCGGT
>CAXTBU010000032.1:12604-14170 GCA_964242885.1 uncultured Actinomycetales bacterium | reverse complement strand
CGGGTTCACTCGCGCCCGAGGTCCCTGCGGGTTCACTCGCGCCCGAGGTCGCGGTGCACGACGCGGGTGCGCATGCCCGCTGCCGCGAGCCGGTGGCACAGCTCCTCGGCGAGGGCGACGCTGCGGTGCCGCCCGCCGGTGCAGCCGACGGCGACGGTGGCGTAGTGCTTGCCCTCCCGCAGGTACCCCGAAGCGGCGAGGGAGACCAGCCGGTCGGCGGTGTCGAGCAGGTCGGTGGCGCCGGGCTGGGCCAGGACGTAGGCGGCGACCTCCGGGTCGGTGCCGGGCCGGGCCCGCAACGCCGGTACCCAGTGGGGGTTGGGCAGGAAGCGGGCGTCGGTCACGATGTCGGCGTCGATCGGCAGGCCGTACTTGAACCCGAAACTGACGACGGTGACCCGCAGCTGGTCGTTGTCCGGCGTCGCGAACGCGTGCCGCAGCGTCGCCGCGAGCTGGTTGACGTTGAGATGGCTGGTGTCCAGCACGACGTCGGCGGACCCGCGCAGGTCCGCGAGCATTGCCCGCTCCCGTTCGATCCCGTCGACGAGCCGGCCGTCGCCCTGCAGCGGGTGCGGTCGGCGGACCCCCTCGAACCGGCTGACGAGCGCCTCGTCGTCGGCCTCGAGGAACAGCAGCCGGGTGCGGACGCCCGCCTCGGCCGCCTCGGTGAGGGCGGCCGACAGGTTCATCGGGAAGTTGGGGGACCGCACGTCGGCGACCACGGCGAGGCGGTAGCCCTCGTGGTCGACGTCGACCGCGTCGAGCAGGTTGGTCAGCAGGGCCGGCGGAAGGTTGTCCACCACGAACCACCCGAGGTCCTCCACCACGTCGGCGGCGGTACTGCGCCCCGCGCCGGACATCCCGGTGATCGCGAGCAGCTCGGTCGGTCGGCGCGACCCGGGCGGCGGCGGGCCCGTCGTGCCGTCCGGTGCCATCGGGACTGGGGTCACGCGTCGAGGATCTCACCGGTGGTGGTGTCGACAGTGACACCGCCGGACCGGTCCTCGTTCGTCGTCAGTCCCGAGCGCTGCTCGTCGGTGGCCCGGTCGACGGCCAGCGCCGCGACCACGGCGTCGGCGGTGCGAGGTCCGATCCCGGGCACCTCGGCGATCTCCTCGGCGGCGGCGGCGCGCAGCCGCTTGAGCGACCCGAAGTGCACCATCAGCGCCTTGCGCCGGGTGGCGCCGAGGCCGGGGACGTCGTCGAGCAGGCTGTCCACCATCGACCGGGACCGCCGCTGGCGGTGGTGGGTGATCGCGAACCGGTGTGCCTCGTCGCGGACCCGCTGGAGCAGGTAGAGCCCCTCGCTGGTGCGCGGCAGGATCACCGGCGCGCCCTGCCCGGGGAGCCAGACCTCCTCCAGTCGCTTGGCCAGCCCGACGACGGGCACGTCCGCCACGCCGAGCTCGGCGAGCGCACCGGACGCCGCGGCGACCTGCGGCGGCCCGCCGTCGATCACCAGCAGGCCGGGCGCGTAGCCGAACCGGCGGACCGCGCCGGTGCGCGGGTCGACCGCGGTCGGCCCGCTGACCGGCAGGTCGTCGACGTCCGGGTTCGCCGTCGGGG
>CAXTBU010000032.1:10362-12504 GCA_964242885.1 uncultured Actinomycetales bacterium | reverse complement strand
CGGCGGGTGACGACCTCGCGGACGCTGGCGACGTCGTCCTGCCCGTCGACACCGCGGATGACGAACCGGCGGTACTCCCCCTTGCGCGGCAGGCCGTCCTCGAACACCACCAGGCTCGCGACCACCTCGGTGCCCTGCAGGTTGGACACGTCGATGCACTCGATGCGCAGCGGGGCGTCGTCGAGGTCGAGAGCGACCTGGATCTCCTCCAGCGCGCGGCTGCGGGTGGTCAGGTCACTCGCCCGCCGCGTCTTGTGCAGGGCGAGGGTCTGCGCGGCGTTGCGCTCGACCGTCTCCTGCAGTGCCCGCTTGTCCCCCCGCTGGGGCACCCGGAGCGCGACCCGCCCGCCGCGCTGCTCGGTCAGCAGCTCGGTGAGCACGTCGGTCGTCTCCGGCAGCGCCGGCACGAGGATCTCCCGGGGGATGGCGTCGCCGGACTCGCCGCCGTACAGCTGGATCAGGAACTGCTCGACCAGCTCGGGGGTGTCCACGTCGACCATCCGGTCGGCGACCCAGCCGCGCTGCCCGCGGACCCGGCCGCCTCGGACGTGGAAGATCTGCACGGCCACCTCCAGCGGGTCCTCCGCCAGGCCGACGACGTCGGCGTCGGTGGCGTCGGGCAGCACGATCGCCGTCTTCTCCATCGCCCGGCGCAGCGCGCCCGCGTCGTCACGCAGTCGCGCCGCCTGCTCGAACTCCATCCGGCCGGCGGCCTCGGCCATGTCCCGCTCGAGGCGGCGCAGGTGCCGGCTGGTGTCACCGGCCAGGAAGCTGGCCAGGCCGTCGACGTACTCCCGGTGCTCCTCGGGGCTGACGCGGCCGACGCAGGGGGCCGAGCACTTGCCGATGTAGCCGAGCAGGCAGGGCCGCCCGACCTGGCCCGCTCGCTTGAACACCCCGGCGGAGCAGGTCCGGACCGGGAAGACCCGCAGCAGCAGGTCGAGGGTCTCCCGGATCGCCCAGGCGTGGGCGTAGGGCCCGAAGTACCGGTTGCCCTTCCGCTTCGCCCCCCGCATGACCGTCGCGCGCGGGATCTCCTCGGACATGGTCAGCGCCAGGTACGGGTAGCTCTTGTCGTCGCGGTACTTGATGTTGAACCGGGGATCGAACTCCTTGATCCAGGCGTACTCCAGCTGGAGTGCCTCGACCTCGGTGCTGACGACCGTCCACTCCACCGACGCCGCGGTGGTGACCATCGTCTGGGTCCGCGGGTGCAGGTTGGCCAGGTCCTGGAAGTAGCTCGTCAGCCGCGACCGCAGGCTCTTCGCCTTGCCCACGTAGACGACGCGGTGCTGCGCGTCGCGGAACTTGTAGACGCCAGGGGCCGTGGGGATGGCGCCGGGCGCTGGTCGGTAGCTCGCCGGGTCTGCCATCGCTGTCGAGCCTACTGAGGCTGCCGCCCCGTGCCACGGACCGCCGGTCCGGTGACCGCCCGCCCGCGCGTCACCGGGCGCGCGTCAGGACGGGATGGTGACCGTGGTGCCGGCGACGACCACCCGCTCCGCCGGCAGCCCGGTGGCGGCCGGCCCGTTGAGGACCGCGCCGTCGGCGACCGCGAAGCGGCTCGCGTGGCACGGGCACTGGATCTCGCCGTCCTCGATCGCCCCCACCAGGCACCCCTGGTGCGGGCAGACAGCACTGAACGCCTTGAAGCTCCCCCTGGTGGGCTGGGTGATGACCAGCTTCTGCTCCTTGAAGACCTTCCCGCCGCCGACCGGGATGTCGGCCGCCGCCACGCTGAACCCGTCGACCGTGGGAACGGCCGAGGTCGGAGCGGCGGTCGGGGCCGCGGTCGTCGGAACAGCAGTCGGGGCGGCCGACGTCGGAACAGCAGTCGGGGCGGCGGACGTCGGAACAGCAGTCGTCGGGACAGCGGTCGGCGCGGCCGAGGGTGGTGCCGAGGTCCCGGCGGTGGCGGAGGCCGGCGAGCCGGCGGTGTCCGCGCCGCTCCCGCAGGCCGCGAGCAGCCCGCCGCCCACGACACCGATCCCGGCCAGGGCCAGCACGTCCCGGCGCGACCGCGCGCCGGGACCTGCGGCGTCGGCGGGCTGGTCCGTCGATGCCGTGCGCAGGGTCAGGACTGCCGGGCCGTCGGGCGTCCGGATCTCGGGCTCAGGGGTCTCGGGCTCAGGGGTCTCGGGC
>CAXTBU010000032.1:0-10262 GCA_964242885.1 uncultured Actinomycetales bacterium | reverse complement strand
TCTCGGGCTCAGGGGTCTCGGGCTCAGGGGTCTCGGGCATCGCGCCATTCTGCTGACGGTCACGCTGCGCGATCCTGTGGTTCTGCTGAGAACACGGCAACGAAACGGCAACACCTCTCAGCGCCGCGTGCCGGCCAACGTCCGACGGCGACCCGTGGCGGGGCCGCCCTCGTTGTCGTCCGCGTCGGGCGTTCCGTCGCCTCCGCCATCCACGATCGTCGGTCCGTCGTCGTTCAGTGCTGCCGCCGCCTCGTCGGACAGGTGCCCGTCCACCCGGGAGTCGGCCGAGACCGACCGGCGGGCACGCTGGGCGCCCGCCCGCAGCGAGCCCGCGACGACGGGGCCGTCCGGCGACCCGGTCACGGTGACCCGGTCCCCGGTGACCTCCAGGCGCCGGGACGCTGTCAGGCCCGACCGACCGCGCGCCAGCAGCTCGCCCAGGTACCGGCCGGTGTGGCTGCCCTCGACCGTGGCCACCTGCTCGGGGGTGCCCTCGGCGACCACGCCGCCGCCGCCGTTGCCGCCCTCCGGGCCCATGTCGATCACCCAGTCGGCGGTCTTGATCACGTCGAGGTTGTGCTCGATCACGATCACGGTGTTCCCCGCGTCGACCAGCCGGCCGAGGACGCCCAGCAGGCGCCGGATGTCCTCGAAGTGCAGGCCGGTGGTCGGCTCGTCCAGCACGTACACGGTCCGGCCGGTGGACCGCCGCTGCAGCTCGGTCGCGAGCTTGACCCGCTGCGCCTCGCCGCCGGACAGCGTGGTGGCCGGCTGCCCGAGGCGGACGTAGCCCAGCCCGACGTCGACCAGGGTGACCAGGTGCCGGCTGATCCCGCCGATGGCCGCGAAGAACTCGGCCGCCTCCTCGATCGGCATCTGCAGGACCTCGGCGATGGTCTTGCCCTTGTAGTGCACCTCGAGCGTCTCCCGGTTGTACCGGGCGCCCTGGCAGACCTCGCACGGCACGTAGACGTCGGGCAGGAAGTTCATCTCGATCTTCAGCGTGCCGTCGCCCGAGCAGGCCTCGCAGCGCCCGCCCTTGATGTTGAACGAGAACCGGCCGGGCAGGTAGCCGCGGACCTTGGCCTCCTGCGTCTCGGCGAACAGCCGGCGGATGTGGTCGAAGACGCCGGTGTAGGTGGCCGGGTTGGATCGCGGGGTCCGCCCGATCGCCGACTGGTCGACGTGCACGACCTTGTCCAGCTGATCCATCCCGGTGATCCGCCGGTGCCGGCCGGGCACCGTGCGGGCGGAGTAGATCTGCTTGGCCAGCGCCCGGTACAGGATGTCGTTGACCAGGGTCGACTTGCCGGAGCCGGACACCCCGGTGACCGCGACGAACTGGCCCAGCGGGAAGGCGACCGTCACGTCGCGCAGGTTGTTCTCCACCGCGTGGTGGACGACCAGCTCACGGCCGGGCGTGCGCGGGCGCCGCTGCGCCGGGACCTCGATGGACCGCCGGCCGGACAGGTAGGCGCCGGTGATCGACTCCTCGCTGGCCAGCAGGTCCCCGACGGTGCCGGAGACCACGACGTTGCCGCCGTGCTCGCCCGCACCCGGGCCGATGTCCACCACCCAGTCGGCGATCGCGATCGTGTCCTCGTCGTGCTCGACCACGATGAGGGTGTTGCCCAGCGCCTTGAGGCGCAGCAGCGTGTCGATCAGCCGGCGGTTGTCCCGCTGGTGCAGCCCGATGGACGGCTCGTCCAGCACGTACAGCACGCCGACGAGGCCGGACCCGATCTGGGTGGCCAGCCGGATGCGCTGCGCCTCGCCGCCGGCCAGGGTCGCCGACGCCCGGCTGAGGCTGAGGTAGTGCAGGCCCACGTCGAGCAGGAACTGCAGCCGCTCGTTGACCTCCTTGAGCACCCGCCCGGCGATGGCCGCCTCCCGCGGCGGCAGCCGCAGGTCGCGGAGGAAGTCGGCCGCGTCACCGACCGGCAGCGCGGCGACGTCGGCGATCGACCGGCCGCCGATGGTCACGGCCAGGGTGAGCGGCTTGAGCCGGGTCCCGGAGCAGGTCGGGCACGGCACCTCGCGCATGTAGCCCTCGAACCGCTCCCGGCCCGCGTCGGACTCCGCCTCGGCGTGCCGGCGGGCGATCCACGGCAGCACCCCCTCGAAGTCGGTGTAGTAGCTGCGCTCGCGGCCGTACCGGTTCGCGTACTGGACGTGCACCTGGGTCGGGCTGCCGTTGAGCACCGCCTTGCGCGCGGACGCCGGCAGCTTCGACCACGCGGTGTCCGTGCGGAAGCCGAGCGTCTCGCCGAGGGCGGTGAGCAGGCGGCCGAAGTACTCGGTGCCCTGGGCGGACGCCCACGGGGCGATCGCGCCGTCGTCCAGGCTCGCGTCCGGGTCCGGGACGATCAGGTCCGGGTCGACCTCCATCCGCACGCCGAGACCGGAGCAGTCCGGGCAGGCACCGAACGGGGAGTTGAACGAGAACGACCGCGGCTCCAGCTCCTCGAAGCTGAGCCCGTCGTAGGCGCACGCGAGGTGCTCGGAGTAGGTCCGCATCCGGTCCGGGTCGTCGTCGGGCAGGTCGACGAGCTCCAGCGTCACCACGCCCTCGGCCAGGCGCAGCGCGGTCTCGACGGAGTCGGTCAACCGCCGCTTGGCGTTCGGCCGGACCACCAGGCGGTCGACGACCACCTCGACGGTGTGCTTCTCCTGCTTCTTCAGCTTCGGCGGGTCGTCCAGGCCGTGCACGACGCCGTCCACGCGGACCCGGCTGAAGCCCTGGGTCTGCAGCGTCCGGAACAGCTCGGCGTACTCGCCCTTGCGTTCCCGGATCACCGGCGCGAGCACCTGGAACCGGGTGCCCTCCGGCATCTCGAGGACCTGGTCGACGATCTGCTGCGGGGTCTGCCGGGCGATCACCCGTCCGCACACCGGGCAGTGCGGGGTTCCCGCGCGGGCGTAGAGCAGCCGCAGGTAGTCGTAGACCTCGGTGATGGTGCCCACGGTCGACCGCGGGTTGCGGCTGGTCGACTTCTGGTCGATGGACACCGCGGGGCTCAGGCCCTCGATGAAGTCGACGTCGGGCTTGTCCATCTGGCCGAGGAACTGGCGCGCGTAGGCGGACAGCGACTCGACGTACCGACGCTGGCCCTCCGCGAAGATCGTGTCGAACGCGAGGCTGGACTTCCCGGACCCGGACAGGCCGGTGAACACGATGATCGCGTCGCGCGGGAGGTCGAGGGAGACGTCGCGCAGGTTGTGCTCGCGCGCGCCGCGGACGACGAGACGGTCTGCCACCGGGCTCCTAGGGGTCGCTCGACCGGTTCGGTCTGGGGTCGGCCGACCAGGCGAGTCGGGGACTCGGTCCGGGCGGATCGGGACTGCGGGTCGAGCCTAGGTGGGCGGTCCGACAGGACGCGGGGCGCAGACTCCCGGCCATGGCGGACGAGCAGGTACGCGACCTGGGACTCGCGACGGTGACGGCGGTGTCGGTCGGCGGGATGGACAACAACGCCTATCTGGTCACCGATTCCGCGACCGGGGCGCTGCTGCTGGTGGACGCGGCGGCGGAGCCGGACCGGCTGCTCGGCCTGCTCGCCGGGGGGCCGCTCGCGTCCGTGGTCACCACCCACCGGCACGCCGACCACTGGGGCGCGCTGGCCGCCGTCGTCGAGGCGACCGGCGCACCCACGCTGGCCGGCGCACCCGATGCCGAGGCGATCCCCGTGCCGACCGACCGGCTGCTGGACGACGGTGACGAGGTCCGCGTCGGCGAGCTGTCCCTGGGAGTGGTCCGGCTCACCGGGCACACCCCGGGCGGGATCGCGCTGACGCTGGCCGGCGGAACCGGGCGGGTGCACCTGTTCACCGGGGACTCCCTGTTCCCCGGTGGCGTCGGCCGGACCCGCTCCCCCGGCGACTTCGCCCGGCTGCTCGACGACGTGACCACCAAGCTGTTCGGCGTGTTCGGCGACGACACGGTCGTCCTGCCGGGCCACGGCGCCGCGACCACCCTCGGTGCCGAACGCCCGCAGCTGGCGCAGTGGCGCGCCCGCGGCTGGTGACCCGCCTCAGATGACCGTCAGACCGCCACGACCGTCAACGCATCGGCCAGCCCACGCAGGTCGCTCGCGTTCCGGGTGAACAGCGGTAGCCCGTGCGACGAGGCGATGGCCGCGATCATCAGATCGAGCCGTCGGGGCCTCGGGTCCCTGCCGACCGCCAGGGTGAGTGCCACCAGCGTGCCGTAGCGCGCGGCGGCCGGGCCGTCGAGGGGCAGGGGGTCGAAGTCGGCGGTGGCCGCCAGCAACGCCTCGGAACGAGCGGCGCGGTCCGCCGGCGTCCGGGCCATCGCGACACCCTGCTGGAGCTCGACCAGGGTGACCGCGGTGAGCAGCGGCAGGCGGGGGAGGTCCGCAGGGTCCAGCGCCGCGAGGTCGATGTACGCGGAGGTGTCGAGCACCCCGGTGGCTGGCCGGTCAATCACGCGGCCGCTCGAACGGGTCGTCGGACAGGCCATCGGCGAAGACGGCGTCGGCCTCCGCTCGCATCCGGGAGTAGTCCACCCGAGGACGGTGGCGTTGGTCCTCGACCAGCTCCTCGGCGGTCTTCGGACGCCGGCGGGACACGGGGCGCAGTTCTGCCACGGCAGTTCCGTTGCGAGTGATCCGGAAGGTGGCCCCCGCCTCGACGGCGTCCAGGACCGCGGCCGATCCGTTCCTGAAGTCCCGTTGGCTGATGATCTCCACGACGTGATCGTAGCCTCGTGTAGCCCCTGAGGCTACGCACCTGTCGGGGTCAGTTCCCGGCGCGCAGGATGCCCAGCAGGGCGATCGCGGCCGCCGGTCCGAGCAGGTCGACGCCCGGCGGGTGGCCGGCCCGGGCCGGTTCGCTGGTCACGCCGGGAGGGTAGGGCTCGGGGTGGCACGCTGACCGGATGGTCACCGAGATCGCGGACTTGAGCATCGATCCCCAGCGCGGCGAGCAGTTCGTGGAGGCGTACCGCGGGGTCCGGCACCTGCTCCTGGACGCGGGCGCGTCCAGTGTCCGGCTCAGCCGCGGGGTCGAGTCCCCCGGCCGGTTCGTGCTGCTCGTCGAGTGGGCGTCGGTCGAGCAGCACCAGGCGTTCCGGGCCGGGTCGAGCTTCGCCGACTGGCGGGCGGCGATCGGCCCGTTCTTCACCGCGGACCCGCACATGGAGCACGTCACCGCCGTGGACTGACGCCCGGACCGGACCGTCGGCGTGCCGGCGGGCCGGCGTGGCACCCGGCTACGGTCCCGTCATGGGATCTCCGCGAGTCCTGCGCCTGGACCTGACCCGCCCGCTGGTCGACGCCCGGCCGACCGATCTGCTCGGGGCCGTGCAGGCGCGCAAGCGTCCGGTGTTCGCCGAGGTGGTCGCCGCGATCCGCCGGGTCGCGACGTCGGACCACCTGTCCGGGCTGGTCGCCCGGGTCGGCGGGTCCGCGCCGGCCGTGGGTGCGGCCCACGCCCAGGAGCTGCGGGACGCCGTGCTGGCCGTCCGTGCCGCCGGCAAGCCGACCGTCGGGTTCGCCGAGACGTTCGGCGAGTTCGGCCCGGGGACCGTCGGCTACGCGCTCGGGGCGGCGTTCGAGGAGCTGTGGCTGCAGCCGTCCGGGGACATCGGGCTGACCGGGATCAGCCTGCAGACCGCGTTCGCGCGGGAGGCCGTCGACCGACTGGGCCTGCAGCCGCGAGTCGGCCAGCGCCAGGAGTACAAGAACGCTCCGGACACCGTGCTGCGCGACGGCTACTCGGGGCCGCACCGCGAGGCGCTGGACCGGGTGGTGACGGCGCTGACCGACCAGCTGTTCGCCGGGATCGCCACCGACCGCGGGATCCCGGAGGCCACCGTCCGGGCCGCGGTGGACCGGGCGCCGGTCGGCCCGGTCGACGCCGTGGCGGTCGGTCTGGTCGACCGGGTCGGGTACCGGGACGAGGTGGTGGCCCGGCTCGCGGAGCGGTTCGGTGACGGCGCGGTGTACGTCGACCCGGCGGGCACGCTCACCGCACCGGGGGTGCCGGGCGCGGTGGCCGCCGCGGCTGCCCAGCTGCGCGACCGGGGCAAGCCGGTGATCGCGGTCGTCCAGGCCGTCGGCGGGATCCGCGCCGGGCGCAGTGGGCGGTCACCGCTGTCCGGGGCGTCGGTCGGTTCGGACACCCTCGGGCACGCGCTGCGCGCGGCGGGCCGCGACGACGAGGTCGCCGCAGTGGTCCTGCGCGTCGACTCCCCCGGCGGCTCCTACCTGGCGTCGGACACGGTGCTGCGTGAGGTGCTCGCCCTGCGCCGGTCGGGCACCCCGGTGGTCGTGTCGATGGGCGAGTACGCGGCGTCCGGCGGCTACTTCGTCGCGATGGGCGCGGACCGGATCGTCGCGCAGCCGGCGACGCTGACCGGGTCGATCGGGGTGTTCGGCGGCAAGGTCGTGACCCGTCAGCTGTTCGAGCGGTACGGCGTGCGCCGCGACGCGGTGGCGGTCGGCCCACGGGCGCGGATGTTCTCCCCGGCCTTCGACTACACCGACGACGAGTGGTCGCTGGTGAACGGATGGCTGGACCGGGTGTACGACGACTTCACGACGAAGGTCGCCGAGCACCGGCGGCTGTCCCTGGACCACGTCCGCGACGTCGCCCGGGGCCGGGTGTGGGTCGGGGCCGACGCCGCGGAGCGCGGGCTGGTCGACGAGCTCGGTGGCCTGCGCACCGCGGTCGAGGCGGCGGCGGGGCTGGCCGGTCTGGACGCGGATCGGGTGACGGTCCGGCGGACCCCGACGGCCGGGCTGGTCGGCCGGCTCCGGCAGGCGACCACCGGCCCGGACAAGCACGACCCGGTCCCGACGGCCGGCGCCGACGGTGGACTGGCGGGCGTGGTCGGCGGCCTGCTGGGCGACCTGCTCGCAACCGCGCCCGCCGGCTCGCGGCTGCCCGAGCTCGCCGACGCGGTCGCCCTGCTGGCGGCGGGCCCGACCGGCCTGCTCACGGTCCGGAACCGGTTCGTCGGCTGACCCGGCTCGGATCGGCGATCGGTCCCCCGGTCAGGCGACGCCGGCCTCCGCCATCCCCCGCAGCTCCTTCCTCAGGTCGCCGATCTCGTCGCGCAGCCGGCCGGCGAGCTCGAACTGCAGTTCCGCCGCCGCCTGGTGCATCTGCTGGTTCAGCTGCTGGATGAGGTCGGCCAGGTCCGTCGCCGGCATGCCCACGATCTCCGAGGCCTGCTTGCCGAGCGCCTCGCGGGCCTTGCTCGACAGGCCGGGCACCGGCGCCTTGCCCCGCGACTGCTGCCGACCCGAACCGCCGAGGATGTCGGCCGTGTCGGCGTCGCCCCGGGCGAGCAGGTCGGTGATGTCCGCGATCTTCTTGCGCAGCGGCGTGGGGTCGATGCCGTGCTCGAGGTTGTACGCGAGCTGGATCACCCGCCGCCGCTGGGTCTCGTCGATCGCGTTGGCCATCGACGGCGTGATCTTGTCCGCGTACATGTGCACCTGGCCGGAGACGTTGCGGGCAGCCCGTCCCACCGTCTGGATCAGGGCCGTCCCGCTGCGCAGGAAGCCCTCCTTGTCCGCGTCGAGGATTGACACCAGCGACACCTCGGGCAGGTCCAGGCCCTCCCGGAGCAGGTTGATCCCCACCAGCACGTCGAACACGCCCATCCGCAGCTCACGGAGCAGCTCGACCCGCCGTAGCGTGTCGACCTCCGAGTGCAGGTAGCGCACCCGGATGCCGTTCTCCAGCAGGTAGTCGGTCAGGTCCTCCGACATCTTCTTGGTCAACGTCGTGACCAGGACCCGCTCGTTCTTGTCCGTCCGTTCCCGGATCTCCCCGATGAGGTCGTCGATCTGGCCCCTGGTCGGCTTCACCACGATCTGCGGGTCGATCAGGCCGGTCGGCCGGATGATCTGCTCGACCACGCCGCTGCCGCGGGACAGCTCGTAGGGGCCCGGGGTCGCGGACAGGAAGACGGTCTGCCCGATGCGGTCGAGGAACTCCTCCCACCGCAGCGGCCGGTTGTCCATCGCGGACGGCAGCCGGAACCCGTGGTCCACCAGCATCCGCTTGCGGGACATGTCGCCCTCGAACATCCCGCCGATCTGCGGGACGGTCACGTGCGACTCGTCGATGACGAGCAGGAAGTCCTCGGGGAAGTAGTCCAGCAACGTGTGCGGCGGGGTCCCGGGACCCCGGCCGTCGATGTGGCGGCTGTAGTTCTCGATCCCGTTGCAGAACCCGACCTGGCGCATCATCTCGATGTCGTAGGTGGTCCGCATCCGCAGCCGCTGCGCCTCCAGCAGCTTGCCCGCCCGTTCCATCGCGGCGAGGCTCTCGCCGAGTTCGGCCTCGATGTCGACGATGGCCCGTTCCATCCGCTCCGGTCCCGCGACGTAGTGGGAGGCGGGGAAGATCCGCAGCTCCTCGTCCTCGGTGACCACCTCGCCGGTGACCGGGTGCAGCGTCATCAGCCGCTCGACCTCGTCACCGAACATCTCGACGCGGACGGCGTGCTCCTCGTACATCGGGAAGATCTCGAGCGTGTCCCCGCGGACCCGGAACGTCCCGCGGGTGAACGCCATGTCGTTGCGCGAGTACTGCATCTGCACGAGCTGGCGCAGCAGTCCGTCCCGGTCGGCGGTCGCCCCGACCTTCAGCTGAACCGACCTGTCGATGTACTCCTGCGGCGTGCCCAGCCCGTAGATGCAGGACACCGAGGCGACCACGACCACGTCGCGCCGGGTCAGCAGGGAGTTGGTCGCCGAGTGACGCAGCCGCTCGACCTCCTCGTTGACCGAGCTGTCCTTCTCGATGTAGGTGTCCGACTGCGGGATGTAGGCCTCGGGCTGGTAGTAGTCGTAGTAGGAGACGAAGTACTCGACAGCGTTGTTCGGCAGCAGCTCCCGGAACTCGTTCGCCAGCTGGGCGGCGAGGGTCTTGTTCGGCGCCATCACCAGCGTCGGCCGCTGGACCTGCTCGATCAGCCAGGCGGTGGTCGCGGACTTCCCGGTTCCGGTCGCCCCGAGCAGCACCACGTCCTTCTCCGCGCCGCGCACCCGGCGGGTGAGGTCGGCGATCGCGCCCGGCTGGTCCCCCGAGGGCGTGTAGTCGGAGACGACCTGGAAGGGGGCGACGCTGCGCTGGAGCTCGTTGAGTGGTCTCACGTCGACAACCGTAGGACCCGGCACCGACAGAACGCAGCGGCCGACCGCCCCCTCGGGGGTGGCCGGCCGCTGGGCTGTGCGCGCGTTGCCGAGCGGTCAGTTGCCGCCGGTGAGCTTGGCCCGCAGCGCCTGCAGCGCCTCGTCGGTGGCGAGGCCGCTCGGTGCGTCCTCGACGGGGGCCGAGGAGTAGGACGACGTGCTGCCGACCTCGGTCTCCGCGGTCCGCGACTGCTCCACCTGCTCGCGGTGGGCGGTCCACCGGGCGTACGCCTCGTTGTACTGGCGCTCCCACTCCTCGCGCTGGGCGTCGAAGCCCTCGCGCCACTCGTTGGTCTCCGGGTCGAAGCCCTCGGGACCGATGTAGACCGCGTTCTCGTCGAAGCTCGGCGGCATCCCGTACAGGTAGGGGTCGAACTCCTCGGTGGCGCTGCCGCCGGTCGTGGAGTCGTTGGCCTGCTTGAGCGACAGCGAGATCCGGCGGCGCTCGAGGTCGACATCGATGACCTTGACGAAGATGTCGTCGCCGACGTTGACCACCTGGTCGGCGGAGTCGACGTGCCGCTCGGCCAGCTCGGAGATGTGCACCAGGCCCTCGATGCCGTCGTCGACGCGGACGAACGCGCCGAACGGGACGATCTTGGTGACCTTGCCCGGGACGACCTGACCGATGTCGTGGGTGCGGGCGAACAGCTGCCAGGGGTCCTCCTGCGTCGCCTTGAGCGACAGCGAGACCCGCTCGCGGTCCATGTCCACGTCGAGGACCTCGACGGTGACCTCCTGGCCGACCTCGACGACCTCGCCCGGGTGGTCGATGTGCTTCCAGGACAGCTCGGACACGTGGACCAGGCCGTCGACGCCGCCGAGGTCGACGAAGGCACCGAAGTTGACGATGGAGGAGACGACGCCCTTGCGGATCTGGCCCTTCTGCAGCGTCGTGAGGAAGGTGTGGCGGGTCGCCGACTGCGTCTCCTCCAGGAAGGCGCGGCGGCTCAGCACGACGTTGTTCCGGTTCTTGTCCAGCTCGATGATCTTGGCCTCGAGCTCGCGGCCGACGTACGGCGCGAGGTCGCGGACCCGGCGCATCTCGACCAGCGAGGCGGGCAGGAAGCCGCGCAGGCCGATGTCGATGAT